>JANJWS010000089.1 GCA_024709425.1 Thiobacillus sp. | reverse complement strand
GAGGCGGCGAAACTGGAATGCCATCGCCGTTACATCGACATCCAGTTCGTCTTCGAAGGCGTCGATGAAATGGGCTGGAAGGCGCTATCCGAGTGCCGTCAACTGGCGACCGACTATGACGCGGCGCGCGACATCAGCTTCTTCGACGATGCGCCGGACACCTGGATCGCGACGCCGGCGGGCTCGTTCTGCGTGTTCTTTCCCGACGACGCCCACGCGCCGCTGGTGAGTGCGGGCCGCATCCGCAAGGCGGTGGTGAAGGTGGCGGTCGCGGCCGGGTGACGCGGGATCAGCCTTCGGTACCGGAAGACTCCGGCGGCGCGCTTCCGCGCTGTCCGTAATCCCTGAAACGCTCCAGCACGACGTCCATTTCCGCGTCGTCGAGCAGCACCGGTTCGCCGATCAGGCTCGCACGCCAGAACTGCGCGCAGAGATCTTCCACTTCGAGCGCAAGCGCGAGCGCGGCGGCGAGGTCGGCGCCCACGGCGACCTGGCCGTGGTTCGCCATGAGGCAGGCGCGGCGGCCGTCAAGCGCGGTGAGGACCGCATCCGACAGCGCCTGGGTGCCGAAGGTGGCGTAATCCGCGCAGCGGATGTCCCTGCCGCCCGCGGCGGCGACCATGTAGTGAAACGGCGGGATGGTGCGGCGCAGGCAGGCGAGGCTGACCGCATGCGGCGAGTGGGCGTGCACCACCGCGCGCACTTCGGGCCGGGCGACGTAGATATCGAGATGGATGCGCCATTCGCTGGAAGGCCGGCGTCCGCCGCGCGCCTCGCCGTCGAGACCGACGAACACCATTTGCGCGGGTTGCAGCGTCGCGCCCGGCAGGCCGCTCGGGGTGACGAGGAAGCCGTCATCGAGGCGCACGCTGAGGTTGCCGGAGGCGCCACGGTTCAGCCCCTCGCGGACCGCTTCGTGCGCGGCTGCGGCGAGTGCGGCCCGCAGCGTGGCTTCGTCATTCATGCGCGCCCGCCTTCCGGATAAAGCGCGGCGAGACCGGCTGCGGTGGCGGGGCACACGCCACGGTCGGTGATGATGCCGGTGACGAGCCGTGCCGGGGTGACGTCGAAGGCCGGGTTCGCCGCGCGGCTCTGCGGCGGCGTCAGACGCACGCTCGCCACGTGGCCATCGTCGGTTGCGCCCTGAATGTGGGTGACTTCGGCGGCGGCGCGTTCCTCGATGGGGATGCCGCTGCCGTTGGCCAGCCGCCAGTCGATGGTGGGACCGGGTACCGCCGCGTAGAACGGCACCCGGTTGTCGTGTGCGGCAAGTGCCTTGAGATACGTGCCGATCTTGTTGGCGACGTCGCCGTTCGCCGCAACGCGGTCCGCGCCGACGATGACCAGGTCCACCTGCCCCTGCTGCATGAGGTGACCGGCCGCGTTGTCCGCGATCACGGTGTGCGGTACCCCGTGCTGCGCCAGTTCCCACGCGGTGAGCGCGGCGCCCTGGTTGCGCGGGCGCGTCTCGCTCACCCACACGTGCAGCGGAATGCCGGCCTCGAACGCCGCGTACACCGGCGCCAGCGCGGTACCCCAGTCGACGGTGGCGAGCCAGCCGGCGTTGCAGTGCGTCATCACCTGCACCGTGCGTGCGGTCCGTTCGTGGTGGGCGCGGATGAGCGCCAGGCCGTGGCGGCCGATGGCCTGATTCAGGGCCACGTCCTCGTCGGCAAGCGCAGCCGCTTCGTTCCACGCTGCGGCACGGCGCTGCGCCGCGGGCAACGGGACAAGCACGCCCTGCATGCGCTCCAGCGCCCAGCGCAGGTTGACCGCGGTCGGACGCGTGGCCAGCAGGCGCGCGCAGGCCGCTTCGAGCGCGGCGTCGTGCGCATCGTCCTCCAGCCCCAGCGCGACGCCGTAGGCCGCGGTTGCGCCGATCAGCGGCGCGCCGCGCACGCGCATGACTGCGATCGCTTCCGCTGCGTCGTCGAGCGTGTGCAGGGTGCGGAACTCGAGCCGGTGCGGCAGGAGCGTCTGGTCGATGATTTCGACACCGCTGCAATCGGGTCGCGCGTGAATGGTGCGGGTGGGGGTGCCCTGGATGTTCATGCAAGAAGGCGTGACGAAGAAAGGGCTTATTATCGGCCGGAATTGCGAGCGGGGGCGTGGTACCGCGTGCTTTCGTCACGCCGGCTTCCTTTTCCGCTTCCCCGGCGTGCGGATGTGTCCAGAGTGCTGCGCCGTGCCCGCGCAATGCGCACGAAAAAGGGCGGCCGAAGCCGCCCCACATCACGGTAGGTCCGTTTGCTCAGCCGAACGTGTCGGCGGTGATGCTCGCGTACCAGCCCCGCGCGTAGCCGGCTTCCTGCGAGCGCTGCAAGGCGGGTGCCTTGGTGGGGCTGAGGCCCCCTGCGCCCTTGACGCCGGCGAGCACGCCATCCTCGCCGAGGCGGTACACCGCCGCGATGCTGATGCCGTATTCCGGTCCCACCAGGCTGTAGCAGGTGTTGACGTGCGACGGCACCGGCGGTTTGTGGCCGCGCAGCTCGGAGACGATGGCGGCGGCGGTCATCTTGGCGATGTTGTTCGCGGTGTGCCCCGATTTGGGCAACGCGCCCGCCACGGCAGAATCACCGATCACGTGGATTCCGGGCGCCAGCTTCGACTCGAAGGTGTGCTGGTTGACCGGGCACCAGCCGGTATCGTTGACCAGGCCCACGGTGGAGGCGAGATCGGCCGCGCGTTGCGGCGGAATGATGTTGACGACATCGCCCTTGTGCGTCGTCAGGCCTTCGTCGGTGTAGACGGTCATGGTCTTGGGGTCGACACGAAACACCTTGCCACCCTTGCTGGCGGGTACCCATTCGATCATGCCCGGGTAGAGTTCCTCCCACGCCTCCATGAACAGGCCCTTCTTGGAAAAGTCTTCCTTGGCATCGAGAATGAGGATCTTCGAACGCGGCTTGTGCGTCTTGAAGTAGTGGGCGACCATGCTGGCGCGTTCGGGCGGTCCGGGCGGGCAGCGGAACGGCATGCCGGGCGGGCACATGATGAAGGTCCCGCCATCCGGCATAGCCTGCAACTGCTTCAGAAGCAAGGCCGTCTGGGGACCGGCCTTCCAGGAATGCGGCATGATCTGGGTGGCGGCTTCGTCGTAGCCCTCGATGGCCTTCATGCGGAAATCGATCCCGGGGGACATCACGAGGCGGTCGTATTCGACGGTCTTGCCGCTGGCGAGCGTGACCACGCGCTTCGCGGGGTCGACGGCCGTGACCTTGTCGTGGACCACGTTCACGCCGTGCTTCCCGCGCAGCGCGTTGTAGTTGTGGACGATGTCATCCAGTTTCGCCAGGCCGCCGAACACCCAGTTGCTGCCGGGGCAGGTCATGTAGCTGGTGTTCTGCTCGATCATGGTGACATTGAGCGAGGGGTCGTAGACGCGCAGGTACTTCGCGCAGGAGGCACCGCCGAAGCCGCCGCCGATGACAACCACCCGTGCTGCCGCCCTCGACGCCGTCTTGGGTGTCGACTCGCAGCCGGCGAGACCGAAGGCCGACACTGCGCCACCGGCACCCAGCAGCTTCACGAAATTTCTGCGTGTGATTCCAGACATGTCATTTCCCCCGCTTCTGTAGGTTTCCAAGATACTTCGACAACTCGACGATCTCCTCGTCCGTATACCCGCTCGCATGGCGGCCCATCACCGTGGACATGCGCTGGCCCGAGCGAAACCCCTGCAGGACACTGATCATGCGTTCCGTGGAAATTTCGTCGATACTTGGAATGCTGCCGGGGCTGACGCCATAGGTGCCATGGCAGGTGTAGCAGGTGGTGGCGATGATGGCGCCGCGCGTAATCTCCTGCGCCTGCGCCGTGCCGGCAAGAAGCCCTGCGGCCCCGAGCAATAGGCCCATGGCGGCCTTTCTGTTGTACCGGGATATTGTCATTCCCATCTCCTCTTTTGTGGAACACGAACAACGACGCACACCCGGTCTGGGCGTGCGCTTCTGGCGCTTGCGCGCAACACCAATCTACACTTTTTTCGAGCCAGCGTCAGAGGTCGACACCGAATTTGAGATCCTGCCCCAGCTTGTTGGTCGTGGGGGCCGGCTTCGCGGCCTCCTGCCTGGCGGCGGTTTCGCGCGCAGCCTGTTGCTTCGCGGCTTTTTCCTGGGCCAGCTTTTCTTCGCGTGCACGCTCGGCTTCCAGTGCCAGTCGCCGTTCCTGTTCCGCCTTCGCGGCCCGTTCGGCGGCTGCCTGGCGAATCCGCGCCTGGTCCGCTTCCAGTGCTTGCCGTTCGCGCGCACTCTTGGCGGCCGCCAGTTGTTCAGCATCGCGGATCGCCTGCTGCCGGGCGCGTGCGGCTTCCTGCTTGCGCTCCGCTTCGTGCTGGGCGACCAGTGCCTCGCGGCGCTCGCGTGCACCGCGGATGTCGGCCTGGATTTGTTCGCTGGTCGCCCGCATGCGTTCTGCGGCGGCCTCCATATAGGCCTGGGCCTGTGTGTCGGCCTTGGGGTCTGCTGCCGCGTTCTTGGGGGCGGAAGGTGCTACCGTGGATTCCGAGGTGCCGCTGCCGCAGCCAGCCAAGGCTGTCACCAGGGAGGCCATGCCGATCAGGGAAAAAGCAGGAATGTTCATTGTGGGCCCCTCCGATGCAGGCGCTGCGCTTCAGGTTTGCTGGCGGCCTTCCACGGAGGATGGCCTCCATGACGTGTTGCGGACACCTGGCTTACGTGATCTAAACGGACGGCACCGGCCAGTCCTTTAGGGTCGCGGCATATTTTTTTCGAAGGGGCGACCAAACGGGTGCAAGCGAGCCGCTTGCCTGCGGCATCAGCGTAGCCAGGCCCGGATGTGTTCCAGGGGGCACAGTGCGCCCTGCGGTTCACGCGGGGCGCAGTCCAGAAGGCCGCGCTCCCGCCGAACGGGCCAGGGGGTGGCGCTACACGATATCGAGATGATCCAGCCCCGCCATCATGTCGCGCCCCTTGGCTTCCTGACCGTGCAGCTTGATCTTCAGGCGCAGGTCGTTGAGGCTGTCGGCGTTCCTGAGTGCATCCTCGTAGGAAATCATGCCGGCCTCGTAGAGATCGAACAGGGCTTGGTCGAAGGTCTGCATGCCGAGTTCGCGCGACTTCGACATGATCTCCTTGATCTCGTGCACCTGACCCTTGAAGATGAGGTCGGCGATGAGCGGCGAGTTGAGCAGAATCTCGACCGCAGCCACGCGCCCGTTGCTGCCTTTGCGCGGCACCAGTCGCTGCGAGATGAAGGATTTGAGGTTGAGCGACAGGTCCATCAGCAGCTGGTCGCGCTTTTCTTCGGGGAAGAAGTTGATGATGCGGTCGAGGGCCTGGTTGGCGCTGTTGGCGTGCAGGGTCGACAGGCACAGGTGGCCGGTTTCGGCGAAGGCGATCGCGTACTCCATCGTGTCGCGGTCGCGAATCTCACCGATCAGGATGACGTCGGGCGCCTGGCGCAGCGTGTTCTTCAGGGCGGAGAACCAGTTGTCGGTGTCGATGCCGACCTCGCGCTGGGTGATGATGGATTTCCGGTGCTCGTGCACGTATTCGATCGGGTCCTCGACGGTGATGATGTGGCCGGCGTCGTTTTCGTTGCGGTAGCCGACCATCGCGGCGAGCGAGGTCGATTTACCGGTGCCGGTGCCGCCGACGAAGATCACCAGGCCACGTTTGATCATGGCGACGTCGCGCAGGATGGGCGGCAGGTTGAGATCCTCCATCTTGGGGATCTTGGTGTTGATGGTCCGCATGACGATGCCGACACGGCCCTGCTGCACGAAGACATTGACGCGGAAGCGGCCGATTTCGGGCGGGCTGATCGCGAAGTTGGATTCGTTGGTGGCCTCGAAGTCACGCCACTGCCGCTCGTTCATGATGGAGCGTGCGAGTTCGCTGGTGTGCGCGGGGGTGAGGCTCTGGTTCGAAACCGGGGTGATCTTGCCGTCGACCTTGATCGCGGGCGGAAAGCCAGCGGTGATGAAGAGGTCGGACGCATTCTTCGCCAGCATCAGGCGCAGGAGGTCGTGGACGGTTTTTTCGGCGTTCATTGGGTCAATCCTCAGTCCGGGGTGGGCCTCAGCCCATGAAGGCATCCTTGTTCTGGGCGGCGGCGCGCGCGATTCCGGGGGCGATGATGTTGCGGCGCACCAGATCCTGCAGGTTCTGATCGAGCGTCTGCATGCCGAGGTTGCCGCCGGTCTGGATCGCGGAATACATCTGCGCGAC
>JANJWS010000055.1 GCA_024709425.1 Thiobacillus sp. | reverse complement strand
GAACTCGCCGCCGCGCTGGCAGGATTGGCCAACGATCCGGCTTTCGTCGCCATGGAAATCGTCGAATACAACCCTCGCCGCGACCGCGATCGCCTTACCGCGGAGGCTGCCGGTGCGCTGGTCGATGCCATCGCGCCGCGGCCGGACGGGTGAACGCTCCGTGGCCCGACAATCGCGGCCTGCTTCCTACGGGAGCGCGGGGCGGCGGCAATAGTCGCGTGCCGGTAGCCGGTGCGTGCGCAGGATGAGCCGCCCGTAGGCCGGGGTTGCCCGGCAGCAAGTCACTTTTCTTGTTTGCCCAAGAAAAGTAACCCAAAGAAGGGCACCCCGACATCCCCGAATTCCCGGAAACCGGCCCGGTCGAACGGGCGGCGAAGAACTCGCCCCGACTGGTTGTTCTCGATGGGTTTTTTGTGGGCGGGGCTCAGACACCTTCGCCGCTGATCCGTCCGCCCGGGCCGGTTACCGGCGGGGCTGTAAGGGGAGAAAAGTCAAAACCAGGTCACGGGTGATGCGAGCGTAATTGCGCTGCGCGGGCACTTGCTTTCATTCTCCTCCGGCCGATGGACAGTCTGGGGCTACGCTCAGCCCGCCACCAGCCCGACGAAGGGGTTGTCGCGCCGCTCGTGGCCGAAGGTCGACATGGCGCCGTGCCCCGGCACAAAGCGCACGTCGTCCCCGAGCGAAAAGAGCTTTTCGCGGATAGCGCGAATCAGCGCGGCGTGGTTGCCGCGCGGGAAATCGGTGCGGCCGATCGAGCCCTTGAACAGCACGTCGCCGACGAAGGCGAGGCGCGCGTCGGGCTGGTAGAACACCACGTGGCCGGGCGTGTGGCCGGGGCAGTGCAGCACCTCGAAGCGGATCGAACCGACGTCGACGCCATCGCCGTCGTCCAGCCACTGATCGGGAACAAACGCCGGCGTGGGCGGAAAGCCGAACAGCTCGGCCTGCTGCGGCAGGCTGTCGAGCCAGAACTGCTCCTCGCGCTGCGGGCCGACGATGGGCACGCCGAGCGCATCGCGCAATGCCGCGGCGGCGCCGACATGGTCGAGGTGGCCGTGGGTGAGCAGCAGCTTCTCCACGGTGAGGCCGCGCCGTGCGACTTCGGCGAGCAGGCGCTCGGCTTCGCCGCCGGGGTCGATCAGCGCCGCACGGCCGTGGGCGTCCCACACCAGCGAGCAGTTCTGCTGGTACGGGGTGACGGGGAGAATGGTAAATTCCATACGTTGCATTATCCCTCGAAATCCCATGCCCGCGTCCGACGCCCTGCTGCTGCTCTCGACCCACTGCCCGCACTGTCCCACGGTGCTCGCCGCGCTCGCCGACCTGGTGAAGCAGGGCGCGATCGGCCGGCTGGAAGCGGTGAACCTCGAGCAGCATCCGGAGGTGGGGCAGGCGCTGGGCGTGCGTTCGGTGCCGTGGGTCCGCATCGGCCGCATCGAACTCGCCGGCCAGCACGGCAAGGCCGAACTCGCCGAGTGGGCGGCCAAGGCCGACAGCGAGGCCGGCATCGCCGATTGGTTTCATGTGCTGTTGAAGGAGGGCCGTCTGCCGCGCGCGCAGGCGGCAATCGAGGCCGATCCCACGCTGCTTGCGGCCGTGCTGCCCATCGTCGGCAACCCCGAGGCGAGCCTCAACGTGCGCTTGGGTGCCGGCGTGCTCATCGAGGCGTTTGCCGGCAGCGATACGTTGCGCGCGCTGCTGCCGCGCCTGGGCGAGCTGTCACAGCACACCGACGCGCGAGTGCGCGCGGATGCCTGTCACTACCTGGGGCTGACCGGGGGTGCCGCGGCAAAGCCGTGGCTGGAAGCGCGGGTGAACGACGCCGATTCCGACGTGCGCGAGATTGCGGCAGAGAGCCTGGCAAGTTTTTCGGTCACCTGAACGGGCCCAGTGGCCAGCAATACTTCTGCGATGCTATAGTTCGTCCCAACACCGCCCGCGCTTCGGCCCGGGCGGTTTTCATTTTTGTGCCTTCCTGCAGGAGATCGCCATGGAAATCATGACCCGTCCCGCCATCACTGTTTCCGAACGTGACCTCGAACGCCTCGAGGCTGTGCTTGCCGCGCTTCCCGACGACCAGCCCGGGGTCGAGGCCCTGCGCGAGGAACTCGATCGTGCGCAGGTCGCGCGTTCCGAGGCGATGCCGCCCGATGTGGTGACGATGAATTCGCGGGTGCGCTTCGTCGTCGAGCCCGCGGGGCGCGAGGTCGAGGTGACGCTGGTGTATCCGCGCGACGTCACCGGTGCGCCCGACCAGCTTTCGGTGACCACGCCCGCCGGTGTCGCGGTACTCGGGCTGGCGGTGGGCCAGCAGATCGAATGGGTGGCGCCGAACGGGCAGACGGTGGCTGCGCGCATCGTCGACATTCCCTACCAGCCCGAGCGCGCGGGCGACTACCTGCGCTGAGTGGCGGGATGTCGGTCCCGGCGGCCTATCTCGGCATCATCCTCATCTGGTCGACCACGCCGCTGGCGATCCAGTGGAGCGCGCAGGGGGCGGGGTTCAGCTTCGCGGTGATGGCGCGCATGGCGATCGGGCTGGCCTTGTGCGTCGTGCTGCTGGCCGTCACGCGTACGGTGCTGCCGTGGCATCCGGCCGCGCGGCGGCTGTATGCGGCGAGCGGGATGGCGTTGTGCACGTCGATGCTGTTTACCTACTGGGGCGCGCTGCACGTGCCGTCGGGGCTGATCTCGGTGATTTTCGGCCTGATGCCGCTCGCCACCGGCGTGTTCGCCGCGCTGTGGCTGGCCGAGCGCACGCTGACGCCGCGGCGCGTGGCGGGGCTGGGGCTGGCGCTGGCCGGGCTGTGGCTGATCTTCGGCCGGCCGTGGCCGGGCGCGGATCGCGCCACGCTGGGTGCGGCGGCCGTGGTGGCGGGTATGCTGGTGCAGGCGCTGGGGCTGGTGTGGACCAAGCGCCTGGGCGTGGGCGTCTCCGCGCTGGCGCTGACGACCGGTTCGCTTGCGGTGGCGGTGCCGGGCTTTGCGCTGGCCTGGCTGGCGCTCGACGCGGCGCGCCTGCCGGTGGATCTGAGCCTGCGTGCGGGTGGCGCAATCGTCTATCTGGGGGTGCTCGGCTCGGTGGTGGGCTTCACGCTTTACTACTACGTGATCAAGCATCTCGACACCGGGCGCGTCGCACTGATCGCGCTGCTGACTCCCGTGTCGGCACTGCTCCTGGGGCAGACGCTCAACCACGAGCGCATCCCGGCGGCCGGCTGGGCCGGCATCGCGCTGATTGGCACCGGGCTGGTGCTGTACGAATGGCAGGCGCTGCGCCAGCTGCGCCGGGCGGCTATTTCCTGAACAGGTCGTCGGGCGTGGCCGGTTTGTCCGCTTGCGACGACGTGCCGCCGAACAGCGCGTCGAGCGCGCTGCGGCTTGCCTGCGCGACCGCAACCCCGCCGCCCTTGTAGGCTTCGGGGCGCGGCACGAACCAGCCACAGTCGTTGGCGCGTGTCTTGTCGGCGACGCGCTCGGCGGCAAGTTCGCGGCACTGTCCGGCGCGGTGGGCGTCGTAATGGCGGCACAGCTTGCAGACGTAAAGGTCGGCGTGGCAGCTCGGACAGGTGTCGCGGCGGCCCAGCGGCAGGGGCATGCCGGCCAGGCTCGCGCCGCATTTCCAGCATTGCAGGGTCATTTTCCTAAAATAGCATAGCCCGGCACGACTCAGCGCGTCGCCGAAGCCGGCAGCGGTTCTGCATCTGGCTGTCCGGCGGCGCGCACGCCGGCGAGGGTCTGCTCGACATGCACGAGCACGCTCGGCGCGGGATAACCGTCCGCGGGCATTCCATGCACCACCTGGTAGCGGCGGATGGCGGACTGCGTGTTGGGGCCGAGCAGGCCGTCGGGCGTGCCGGCATCGAAGCCCAGTTCGTTCAGGGCCTGCTGCAGCGCGGCAAGCTGCGCCGTGCTGAGCGCGCCCGTCTCGCCGGCGCGCCCGACGGCGTTCCCGCCTTCGAGCTGCCGTGCCAGTTGCGCGACGGCGAGCGCGTAATTCACCGAGCGGTTCCACCGCATCACCACGTCGAAGTTGTCGAACACCATGAAGGCCGGACCCTGCCAGCCTTGCGGCAGCACGATCGCGCCGCGTCCGTCGAGTGCAGGAAGCATACCGCCATCGGCAGCGGTGACTCCGGCTGCGACCCACTCGGACAGCGGCCGGCGGTGCGCGACACGCGCACGGCGCAGGTCGAACCCTGCGGGCAGGCGGACTTGCATGGCGACCGGTTCGCCGCTGCGCCAGCCGGCGCGGCGCAGATAGTTGGCCGCCGAGTGCAGCGCGTCGGGCAGCGAGCCCCACAGGTCGATGCGGCCGTCGCTGTCGGCATCGAGCGCATGGGCGCGAAAGGTCGACGGCATGAACTGCATGTGACCCATCGCGCCGGCCCACGAGCCTGTCATGTCGATGGCGGCGACATGGCCGGCATCGACGATGTGGAGGGCGTCGAGCAGCTGGCTGCGGAAGAACGCGCTGCGCCGGCCGTCATGCGCCAGCGTGGCGAGGGCGGCCGGAATGTTGAAATTGCCGAGCACGCTGCCGTAATGCGTTTCCAGGCCCCAGAACGCGGCCAGCACCGTCTTCGGAATGCCGTACTGCGCTTCCACGGCGTCGAACAGCGCCGCGTCCGCCTGGAGCGCGGCCTGACCGCGCGCTACCTGCACCGGCGTGATGCGACGTGCGAGATAGTCGGTGAAGGTCTGCAGAAACTCGGGTTGACGGCGGTCGAGTTCAATGACCTTTTCAATTGGCGTGATGCCGCTGAGCGCAGCGTCCAGCGTGGCGCTGGAAATGCCCTGTGCAGCCGCGTCGTGGCGGAATGCGGCGAGCCAGTCGTCGAAAGGGGTCTGGGCGTGGACGGGGAAAGCGGCCAGGACAGCGAGCAGGATCGCTGCCCGGGCTGCCCTCTCCCCAACCCTGATGAAACCACCAAACAATCGACTAAGCCCGCATGCGGGCAAGTCGCGGCTTATCTCCCGCAAGCGGGCGAGGGAGCAAACGCTAAGCCCCAACCGATTAACCATGTTTTTGCAGCCAGTATTCGAGCAGCGCCAGGTGCCACAGCTTGCTGCCCTGGATGCGGGTGTGATGCTGCTCCGGTGCGGCGAGCAGCTTGTCGACGTAGGCCCGATTGTAAACGCCGCGCGAACGGCAGGCCTGCGAATCGAGGATGTCGCGCATGAAGTCGAGGAATTCTCCGCGCACGTATTTCAGCGCCGGCATCGGAAAATAGCCTTTCTTGCGGTCGATCACCGCGTCGGGGATCAACCCGCGTGCAATCTGCTTCAGCACGTGCTTGCCCTCGGAGGCGAGTTTCAGTTCGGGCGGCATCGCCGCGGCCAGTTCGACCAATTGGTGATCGAGGAAGGGCACGCGCGCTTCCAGGCCCCAGGCCATGGTCATGTTGTCGACGCGCTTCACCGGGTCGTCGGTGATGAGCATCGTCGTGTCCATGCGCAACACCTGATCGATGAATTCGTCGGCGAAAGGTTCCGCCAGGCGCGCGGCGATGAGTTCGCCCGTGTAATCCGGGCCGTGCCAGACGGGCTGCGTCATCTGCACGAATTCGTCGTGGTCGCGGTCGAAATAATGTTTGCGAAAGCGTTCCAGCGCGCTGCCTTCGGTTTCCGCGGCCATGCGCGGATACCAGAAATAGCCGGCAAACACCTCGTCGGCGCCCTGGCCGCTCTGCACCACCTTCACCGTCCTGCTGACCTGCTCGCCGAGCAGGTAGAAGGCCACCGCGTCCTGCGCGAACATCGGCTCGCTCATCTGGTCGACCGCTTCGGGCAGACGGCGCAGCACGTCGGCATTGGGGATGAGGTACTTGTGATGGCGCGTGCCGTACATCGCTGCGACCGGATCGGAATACTCGAACTCGCTGCCGCGTTCCTCCGGCTGGTCCTCGAAGCCAACCGAGAAGGTCATCAGGTCCGGTACGCCCTGTTCGGCGAGCAGCGCCACCAGGAGACTGGAATCGAGCCCACCCGAGAGCAGCACGCCGACCTTGACGTCGGCGATCTCGATGCGCTTTTTCACCGCCTGCCTGAGGCTTTCGTGGATCGCCTCGGTCCACTCGGCCGCGGTTTTCGCCACCGGCGGCCGCTGCGCCTTGAGCGACCAGTAGGTGCGCTGGCGCGCTTCGCCGCGTGCACTCACCGTCAGCGTGGTGCCGGGGGCGAGCTTGCGCACGCCGTTGAAGATCGTGCGCGGCGCCGGCACCACTGCGTGCAGCGTGAACAGATGATGCAGCGCCACCGGATCGACGGCGGTGTCGACGCCGCCGGCGGCGATGAGCGCCTGCGGTGTCGAGGCGAAGCGGAAAGCCTGCGGCGTGTGGCTGAAATAGAGCGGCTTGATGCCGAGGCGGTCGCGTGCGAGGAACAGGCTTTCGCGGTTCCAGATCGCGAAGGCGAACATGCCGTGCAGGCGTTCGACGCAGGCCTCGCCCCATTCCAGATACGCACGCAGGATGACCTCGGTGTCGCCGTCGGAATGGAAGGCGTGACCGCGCCCGATCAGTTCGGCACGCAGTTCGGGGTAGTTGTAGATCGTGCCGTTGAACACCAGCGCGGTGCCGGTGGCGACATCGACCATCGGCTGGGCCGAGCGCGGCGACAGGTCGATGATCGCCAGCCGCCGGTGGCCGAGGCGCACCGGTCCGTCGGCGTGCTGCCCCTCGGCGTCGGGGCCGCGCCGCGCCAGCTTCGCCAGCATGCGCCCCATCGCCTGCGCGTCGGGGGCCTGCGTGTCGAACCGGAATTCACCTGCTATGCCGCACATGTCACTACCCTATTCAAGCCACCAGCGGCGGCTCGTCCATCAGCGCGATCTGCTCGCGCAGTTCGAGGATGCGCGCCTGCCAGTACTGCTGCGTATTGAACCACGGAAACGCCGCAGGGAAGGCGGGGTCGTCCCAGCGCCGCGCGAGCCAGGCGGCGTAGTGGATGAGGCGCAGGGTTCTGAGCGCCTCGACCAGATACAATTCGCGCGGCTCGAATTCCATGAAGTCCTCGTAGCCGGTGAGGATGTCGTTGAGCTGCACCTGCTGCTGTTCGCGTTCGCCGGAGAGCAGCATCCACAGATCCTGCACCGCCGGCCCCATGCGGGCGTCGTCGAAGTCGACGAAATGCGGGCCGGCGTCGGTCCACAGCACATTGCCGGCGTGGCAGTCGCCGTGCAGGCGGATCGAGCGCACGGCACCGGCACGCGCGTAGCAGTGCGCGACGCTTGCAAGCGCATGCTCGACCACGCTGTCCCACGCGGCGACGAGGTCGGCCGGCAGCCAGCGTCCCTGGTGGATGAAATCGCGCGAGGCGGTGCCAAAGGTTTCGAGGTTGAGCGTCGGCCGCTGCACGAAATTGCAGGTCGCGCCGACCGCATGAATGCGGCCGAGAAAACGCCCCATGCGCTCCAGCACGCCGGCACGATCGAACTCGGGCATGCGCCCGCCCTGCTTGGGATAGACGGCGAAGCGAAAGCCGGCGTGGGTGTTGAGCGTGGCACCCTTGAAAACCAGCGGGGCGACCACTGGAATCTCCCGCCCGGCGAGTTCTGCGGTGAAGGCGTGCTCTTCCAGGATCGCCGCGTCGGACCAGCGTCCGGGGCGATAGAACTTCACCACCACCGGCTGCGCATCCTCGACACCCATCTGGTACACGCGGTTCTCGTAACTGTTCAACGCGAGCAGGCGGCCGTCGGCTTTGAGCCCCGTGCTGTCGAGCGCGTCGAGCGCGACGTCGGGGGTCAGCGCGGAATAGGGGTGGGACGTATCGGTCATCACGGGCAGGGGCAAAGCGGCTATGCTCAAAGCGATGAAGAAAACGCATAATGCCTGAAACGCCGTTGCCCTGGCCGTCGCATGAAGATGAACGACCCTTTCCACACGGAACTCTCCCGACATATCTGGGCGACGCGCTATCGCGCGCCGGGTGAGGCGGATATCCGCGCCAGCTGGCAGCGCGTCGCGCACGCGGTGGCTGCGGCCGAGGCACAGGATCGTGACGCGTGGGCCACGCGCTTCTACGCGCTGCTCGACGATTTCCGTTTCCTGCCCGGCGGGCGCATTCTCGCCGGCGCCGGCACCGGGCATCGCGTGACGCTGTTCAACTGCTTTGTGATGGGCGACATCGCCGACGATCTCGAAGCCATTTTCGAGGCCCTGAAGGAGGGCGCGCTCACCATGCAGCACGGCGGTGGCGTCGGCTACGACTTTTCCACGCTGCGCCCGGCCGGCACGGTGGCGCAGGCGTCCGGCACCATCGCCTCCGGCCCGGTATCGTTCATGCACATCTGGGACGCGATGTGCGCCACCATGCTGTCGACCGGGGCGCGGCGCGGCGCGATGATGGCGACGCTGCGCTGCGATCACCCCGACATCGAGGCCTTCGTCGACGCCAAGCGCGATCCCGCGCTGCTGCGCCACTTCAACCTGTCGGTGCAGGTGAGCGACGCCTTCATGGATGCGGTGGCCCGCGATGTGGACTGGCCGCTGCTGTTCCCACTGCACGACGATACGCCGGGGGACGAGGCCGTCGTCGAACGCCGCTGGAGCGGGACGGCTGCACCGGTGCCCTGCCGCATCGTGCGCACCGTGCGCGCGCGCGCGCTGTGGCAGCGCATCCTGCGCGCCGCCTACGATACGGCCGAGCCCGGCGTGCTGTTCGTCGACACCATCAACCGCGACAACACGCTCGCCAGCATCGAGCATCTCAGCGCGACCAATCCGTGCGGCGAGATCCCGTTGCCGCCCTACGGCGCCTGCGACCTCGGCTCGCTCAATCTTGCGCGCTTTGTCACCGCGCCCTTCGAAGCCGGAGCGCAGCTCGACCTGGCGGCGCTTGCCGAAGCCGCCGCGCTGGCGGTGCGTTTTCTCGACAATGTCATCGACGTCTCGCGTTACCCGCTGCCCGCGCAGGCCGGGGAGGCACAGCGCAAGCGCCGCATCGGCCTCGGCATCACCGGGCTCGCCGACGCGCTCATCCTGCTCGGGCTGCGCTACGACAGCGAGGTGGCACGCGCACTCGCCGCACGGGCGATGCAGACGGTGCGCGACGCTGCGGTTCGCACCTCGGTCGCGCTCGCGCAGGAAAAGCGCCCATTTCCGGTCTTCGACCGCGAGGCCTATCTCGCCAGCGGCTTCGCCACGCGTCTGCCGCACCAGCTGCGCGACGCCATCGCCGCACACGGCCTGCGCAACAGTCATTTGCTGGCGATTGCGCCGGCCGGCACCATCAGCCTGCTTGCCGACAACTGCTCCAGCGGAATCGAGCCGGTGTTCGCCGCCGAGGCCGAACGCCGCGTGCTGCAGGCAGACGGCAGCTACCGCAGTCATCGCGTCGTCGATTACGCGTGGCAGCGCTGGTGGGCACGTGGTGGAGCGGGGGCGCCGCCCGCCTTCGTCGAAGCGCGCCAGCTCGACCCGCGCGCGCATCTCGCCATGCAGGCGGCGTTGCAGCCTTTCGTCGACAATGCGATTTCCAAGACCATCAACGTCGCCGCCGACATCCCGTTCGAGCGCTTCGCCGAGCTTTACCGCGAGGCGCATGCGCTGGCGCTCAAGGGTTGCACCGTGTTTCGCCCCAATCCTGTGACTGGCGCCATCCTCAGCGAACCGGCCGCCGCCGAGCGGGTGCAGTGCTGCGGCATCGAGCGCGAGGCGGACTGAGGCATGAATCCACGCCAGAAAGCCGCTCCGCCGCGCCTGCGCATCGGTCTCGCCCTGGGCGGCGGTTCGGCGCGCGGCTGGGCGCACATCGGCGTCATTCGTGCCTTGCAGGGGGCCGGTATCGAGCCCGACGTGGTGTGTGGCACCTCGATCGGTGCGCTGGTCGGCGCCGCCTACGTTGCCGGTGAGCTCGACCGGCTGGAAGCCTGGGTGCGCAGCCTGCGCCTGCAGACGGTGGTGAGCTTTCTCGACGTGTCACTCAACGGCGGTCTAATCAAGGGCGACAAGCTCATCTCCTTTTTCCGCGAGCATTTCGTCGATCGCGACATGCACGAGCTGGCGCGGCCGTTCGGCGCCGTCGCCACAGACCTCGCGCATGGACGTGAAGTGTGGCTGCGCGAGGGCGGCGTATCCGATGCGGTGCGGGCGTCGATCGCCCTGCCCGGCCTTTTTACTCCGGTGCGGCGTGACGGCGTGTGGCTGGTCGACGGCGGCCTGGTGAACCCGGTGCCGGTATCGCTCGCCCGTGCGATGGGCGCCGACATCGTGATCGCGGTGGATCTCAACTCCGATCTGCTGGGGCGGCACCTGAAGCCGAAACCGGCTGCCCGCACGCGCAAGCGCGGCCCGACAAACGCCGTCGACAGCATGCTTGCGCGCATCCAGACCGGCATGGCGCAGCTCGGCTTCAACGATGATCATCCTGATGACGAGTCGCCGGCCATGCTCGATGTGGTGGCGAGCAGCATCAACATCATGCAGGTGCTGATCACGCGCAGCCGGCTCGCGGGCGAACCCGCCGACGTGCTGGTGACGCCACGCCTGGCCGAGCTCGGTCTGATGGAATTCCACCGCGCCGCCACTGCCATCGACGCGGGCCGGCGTGCCGCTGACGCGGTGCTGCCGGAACTGCAGGCCCGCCTCAAGGGGGACAGCTGAGGCTCAGCCGCGAAGCGGCTCCTGAGGGGGGGGCGCGCACAGTGCCAGCTTGCGCGCACGGTCGAGACGCCGGATCGCAGCTTCGCGGCGCGCTGCGGCGGCGCGGTCGGCGGCGGACTCGAAGTAAACCAGTGTAACGGGCCGGCGGCTGCGGGTGTAGCGCGCCCCGCCACCGGCTTCGCCGTTGTGTTCGGCGAGGCGGCGGGCAAGGTCGATGGTGATGCCGGTATAGAGGGTGCCGTCGGCGCAGCGCAGCAGGTAGACAAACCAGGCCGACGCGGCAATCATTCCTCGGACATCTGCTGCGCCCAGAGCAGGGCGTCCATGTGCGCGGCGTTGATTTCGTCGACCTCGCGGCCGATGGATTTCGCCAGCGCCTCGATGCCGCTCTGGTCGTCCTGCTCGCAGGCGATGGCCAGCGCAAGATAAGGGGCGTAGGGACCGCGCTGGTGCAGGATGGCTTCGCTGATCTCGGCCGGCAGGCTGATTTGCTGCAACGCCTGTTCGATGGGTACGCGCATCACGACGTCGAGCATGGAGAACAGGCCGGCGACGAAAATTTCGTCGCGCGCCTTCGCGAACAGCGCGCGCCCGGCGAGCTGTTCGGCGAGGCGGCCACGGGCCAGCGCGTTTTCCAGCACCGCGTGGTCGAGATCCTGGGTCTTGCCGCCGGTGAACAGGATCATGGTGAGCCAGCGATACAGCTTGTCCTGGCCCATGACCATGAGTGCCTGTTCGATGCCGCCGATCTTGTTCATGAGGCCCATGCCGGGCGAGTTGACATAGCGCAGCAGGCGCACCGACAGCGCCGGATCGTGGCGGAACTGCTCCGCCAGCACCGGGATTTCGGCGCCGGTCCGCACCCGATTCATCAGGCTTAGCACCTTGGCGCGCGACGGAGCGACCACCGGGTGGTCGAGCTTCTCGCGGCGGGTGATGAACGGTCCCATGAAGAGGGCAAACTGCAGCTTGTGGCACATGTGAAACGCTTCCAGCGTCTGCACCTCGGTTGCGACGAACTGCTTGCCGCTCGCCACGCGCGACACCGCTGCCATCTGCGTGGTGACGGCAGACATGTCTTCGTTCGCCACACTGATCAGCACGTGCTCCGCGTGCTGCAGCACGCCCTGCCAATCCGGCCGCATTGCCGCCTCGGCGTCGACGGCAAAATGGAAGCCGCGTGCCTTGAGTTCGGCCATGCGGGAAAGCAGCGCGTCGTCCGGCGGGTTGGCGGCAGCGATCTTCAGCGCCCATACCGTGCCGGCAGCCGGCCAGCCCTCGAGCAGGGGATGCGTCAGCGTCGCCGGGCGGATCGGCACGAAAGCCTTGCGCTGGCCAAGGAGACGCGCGATATCCATGCTGCGCAGGTTGTCGAGCAGCGTTTCGTCGATCAGCTGCTGCACTTCGGGCAGGGTTTCGTCCTGCTCGCCACTGTCTCGGCGCAGCATGAACGTGTAGGCTGCCACGCGCTGGTCGCGGCCGAGCATCGCCTCGCGGCGCATCACGGAGTGATGTTTCTTTTCGGGTTTGGCGGCAGCTTCCGCCGGCTTGGGGGTGGGGGCCGCCGGCGCCGGCTGGGCCGGCGCGGGTTTCTGGTTGCCCGACAACATTCCTACGAGACGGTTCAGCACGCCACAGCCTCCTTGCAATCGATCGCGTGGTTATCGATCCAGTAAACGGCTGTGACGGGCGGGACTGAAGAGCCGCCGCAGGATTTTTTCGTCGCTTACAGCTTGCGCTTGATGGTGATGATGCCGCGCACCATGCCGGGGGCGTAGCCCGTGGCCTTGTCTTGCGGGTATTCCGCCGCCAGGCGCGCCTTCACCGGTTCGGGGATGGTCGCCGGGTCGCCATGGCAGGTCACGCATACCGGCTGTACCGGCAAGGCCTTGGCGAAACGGAACATCTTGCCGTCTGCGGTATTGACGATCTGCCAGGTGTCGAGCGTCTTCGGGTCCTCGCCGGCGGCCAAACGCTTCTCCAGACCGGCCTGGGCCTGCGCTTCCCACGCGTCGGGTACGCCGGCCGGGTTGCGGTTCTTCGGACTGACGCGCTTGACGTCGAAGTTGAATTGCTTCGACATTTCCGCGGCGACCTGCGGTGCGCGCTCCTTGCACACGCTGATCGCGCCGTCGGGCCCCTTGTCCTTGATCGCGGCCTGCAATTCGCCGCCGAGTTTCTGGATCAGGGCGCCGGACGCCTTGCGGGCGTCCGCTGCCATGGCCGCCTGTTCCTCGGCGGTGGGGCCGCTGGCGCAGCCGGCGAGCAGGGCGGGCAGGGCGAGCACGCCCAGGGTCATCACGGTCTTCTGCATGGAATCCTCCTTGTACGGTTGTGTGCGGGGTGATCGACAGCCGCGGCGCACGGTGATCACGTCGCGCTGTTATGCTAACGCTACCGCAACTGACGGGTTAAGACCAGCATGCCGGACAGCGGCCTCACCAGACGTGTTTACCAGTATTTTTTTCGCGGTCTGATCGCGGCCCTGCCGCTGGGCCTCACGGTCTACCTGCTCTACGTGTTCCTGAGCTGGAGCGAGGCGCAGGCGATGCGGGTGATCCGGCCCTTCGTCGGCGAGTTCTACGTACCGGGGCTGGGGCTGATGCTCGGCGTGGTGGGCATCTTCCTGCTCGGTGTGCTGGTCTCGCAGCGATGGGTGGGGCGTCTGCTGGCGCTGGTCGAGCTGCCGTTCACTAACCTCCCGGTGGTGCGGAGCATCTATTCGTCGTTCAAGAGCTTCGCTGATTATTTCTCGCCCCAGGCACATAGCCAGACAGCAGGGCAGACGGTGGTGATCCTGCGGATTCCCGGGCAGCCGATGGAACTGGTGGGTCTGGTCACGCGGCAGAGCGTGGGCGGCCTGCCCGACGGTTTCCTGCAGGGCGACCGCGTCGCGGTCTATCTTCCCATGGGCTACATGATCGGCGGCTATACTCTGTTCGTGCCGCGCGAGTGGGTGCAGCCGATCGCCATGTCGGTCGAAGAGGCGATGCGCGCCTCGCTGTTCGCCTGGATGAGTGCGCCGCCCGGGGGGAGCTCCGGCAACGGGCAGCGCTGAAGCATGGACATCGAACATTACGCCCAGCGTCTGCTCAACCCCTTCCGTGGGGCGATGCACGTCATCCGCTACCGTTCGGCCGAGGCCGTGACCACCGATGGCATCGAGTGGGATCTCTATGTCGCCAACGATGCCCTGCGCGATGGTCTCGAAGGCGCGGGACGGCGCGCACAGATTTCCGATATCCGCTATGGCCACTGGTCGGCGGAAAAGGGCCTCAAGCGCGGGCCGCTGTATCCTTCAGAGGATTTCCGCCGCCTCGAACGCATGGGTGCGGTGGTGTATGAGCACCTGCGCGAGGTGCATCGCGAGGTGCCGTTCCCATTCCGCGACGGGTTCGAACTGTGGTTGCTCGACCGCGAGGCGCGCCCGCTCGCGCTGCTGCACAGCGTGCGCGCCGAGAGCGAGACCGATACCCGCCCGCCGCTCGACTGGCGCGCGGGGATTGCGGCGCAGGAACGTTTCCGCAGCACAGCGATTACGGGGCTCGCCGAGTCCCCCGCCGTGCATCTGACCCGCACCGTCAACACGCTTTCGAGCGGCGCGGCGCAATGGTTCCGCCGCAGCGACGATGGTGGCGGTACCGGTCTGCATGTGCTCAAGGGGGAGGCGTCGCTGCAGGGGCGTACGCTCGACGCCAGCGCCTTCCCGCCGCTGTTCATCGCCACCGCCGGCATGGATGCCGCGCACACGCGCCTGGTGCGCGACTACCACGCCTGGCAGGCGCCGTGGCTGCTGCTGCTGCCGCATCTCGATCCGGCCACGCGCGTCGCGCTGGAAGCCGCGGCGTGCCAGCAGGGGGAGCAGGTCGAGAAGCACTGCCGTCTCTATCCTGCGGTCATCGATCGGACCGCGCTGCAGGCGGCTCGCGTCGCCGCGGTACTCGAGCGCAGCCGGCCCGCGGCCACCGCACAGGACGAGGCGGTGGCGGCGTTCTACATCGAGCTCAACAGCACCGGCAATTCCTGAGGGACCGCCGTCATTCCGAGAATGGTTGCTGGCAGCGAGCGTGAGGCGCCCAGATGCTGCGTCAGGCCGACCTCGATCTGCGGATGTGTCTGGCGGAACCGGGCGATGGCAGCGGGAATGTCCGCCGCCACATGGGTGCCGGCAGCGAGAAAATAGGGGAACGCGACGACGCGTGTGACGCCGCGTGCCGCAAGGGCGGCCAGCGCATCCGTTATGCTCGGCGAGGCGAGTTCGAGGAATGCCACCTCAACGTGTTCGTGGCACGGGGCGGCCTGGGCACGGACCTGTTCGGCGAGCAGGCGCACTTCGTCGTTGGAGGCCGCGCGGCGGCTGCCATGGGCGATGATGAGCAGGCTGGGCAGGGGTTTCTGTTGCATCGGCGTTGTCCGCGACGCGGCGCGCCGTCAAGGATCCTTTGGCTGCGGTGCAAGGGCGCGCTGCAGTTTTTCCGTGTCGAGGTGTTTCTCGAGTTCGCCCATCCCCGCAGCCACGGCAGGGTCGGCGAAGAGCTCGCGTCCGGCGACCTGGCCGAGGATCTGGAAGCCGGTCTGCAGGGCGAGTTCGCCTTCATACTGCACGGCCTGTCGGGTCTGGGCGTTGCAACTGTCGCTCAGCAGGCGCTCGAACAGGCGCGCGACCTCGCGGTTGGCGTTTTCACGCGCGGCCGGCGCCACGGGGGCCAGCGATTTCACGGCCGGGTGCAGCGCGGCCGTGGCGAACATCCAGCGCACCAGCGCCTGCTTGTCCGCCGCCGTGGTGGTCTCGACCAGGCACTTCCCCAGCGCGTCGGAAAAGGGACCCGCCTGCGCTGGGCCGGTGAAGACGGTGAGCGCGGCGAGGAAGGCGAGGGCGCGCGTGTTCATCAGAGGCGCACCGGTTCGAAGGTGGCGTCGAGGTTCTGGTCGTCGCAGTAGTCGAGAAAGTCGCCGCGCAGGGTGGCGATGTGCGCGTCGGCGGGGATGCCGAGGGTCATGCGCACAGCGAACATCGGCGCACCGGTGTGCGGTGCGGCGTAGGTCTCGGTGTCGAGCGTCTCGATGTTGATGTGGAGGCGCGCGAAGAAGTTGGCGAGGCTGTTGACGATGCCGGGCTGATCGAGCGCGCTGACTTCGACCATGTAGGGAATGAGCGGCTTCTCCGGACGGCTGGCGCGGGTGCGCTGCTGGATGATGGACAGGCCGAGTTCCTCGCCCACCGCCGGCAGGCGCGATTCCAGCTTGGCGAGCGCGTCCCAGCTGCCGGTGACGCGCATCAGGAGGGCGAAACGGCCGCCGAGCGCGGCCATGCGCGATTCCTCGATGTTGCAGCCGGCTTCGTTGAGGCGCCGGGTGAAGCCTTCCACCAGGCCGATTTTGTCTTCGCCGCTGGCGGTGATGACGAGCGATTCGGATTCGTGCGACATGTCAGATGAGTCCTTGGTCAGACAGTTCTTTTTTCAGGTAGGCGTAGAACACCGGCGCGGCGATGACTCCTGCGATGCCGAAGGCGGCCTCCATCGCCAGCATGGCGATCAGCAGTTCCCAGGCGCGCGCCTTGATCTGACCGCCAATGATACGGGCATTCACGAAATATTCGAGCTTGTGGATCACCACCAGGAAGGCCAGCGAGCCGGCGGCCACTGCGAGCGAATGCGACAGCGAGATGATGACGATGACCGTGTTGGAAATCAGGTTGCCCAGCACTGGCAGCAGGCCGACGATGAATGTCACCAGCACCATGGTCTTGACGAAAGGCAGGTCGATGCCCAAAGCTGGCAACGTGACGCCAAGGTATAGCCACGTGAGAAATGCGTTCAGCGCGGAGATGCGCACCTGGGCGAACACCACGCGGCGGAAGGCATCGCCGAGGCGGTGCGCGCGCTCGGCGAGCGCCTGCGCCAGCGGCGGCAGGACGTCGTGGGAGCGTGCCTCACGCAGGGCGACGAAGCTGCCGATGATGAAACCGAGCAGGATCAGTAGCAGGACGCGGCCGGCGTCGCCGCCGAGACGGCGCAGATCCTGCGCGTGGGTGCGCAGCCACTCGACCATGCTGGCGCGGATCACCGAATCGTCGCCCTGTGGCAGCCATTCGGCAGCCCACGGCGGCAGCAGGTCGCGTGAGTTTTCGATGATCTCCGCCATCTTCGTCAGCAGACCGGTGAGGCCGCCCTCGGTGCGCAGGTAGAGCACCGCGGCGGTGGTGAGCCCGCCGAGCAGCGCGAGCACGACAGCAATGACGAGCGAAACCACCAGCACCTTGGACCATGTGTGGTCGAGACGACCGATGACGAAGCGCGGCGCCAGCAGGTGCACCAGTTGCACCATCAGCAGGCCGGCGAGCAGTGCAGGCAGCAGGTGCAGCACCAGACTGAGGATGAGCGCCACCCCCATCAGGAGCCAGGCGGCGATCTGGTAAGGGGAAGGTCGGGTGAACGGTGCGGCGATCATGGCCGCCACGATGCCAACAAACCCGACGGCCGGCAAGGAATTTTCGCGCCCCTTCAGGGTTCGCCGCGGTAGCCCAGCGCGGCGCCGATGCGGCCGGCGGCATCGGCGAGCGCAGTGGCCCAGCCGGGCTTGTGGCGCTCGGTGGGGGCGGAGATCGACAGCCCCGCCACCAGTTTGCCGTCGGCGTCACGGATCGGCGCGCCGATGCAGGCGACGCCGAGTTCCGCTTCCTCGCGGTCGTAGGCGAGCCGGTCGCGGCGAATGGCATCGAGTTCCGCGCGCAGGGCGTCGAGGGT
>JANJWS010000003.1 GCA_024709425.1 Thiobacillus sp. | reverse complement strand
GGGTACCGCCGTGCAGGCCCGTCGTGGTGGCGTGGTGGATTATGTCGATGCGAACCGGATCGTGATCCGCGTTCACGATGCCGAGACCCTGCCGGGTGAAGTGGGTGTCGATATCTACAACATGATCAAGTACACCCGTTCGAACCAGAACACCAACATCAACCAGCGTCCGGTGGTGAAGGTGGGTGATCTGATCGCCAAGGGCGACGTGGTCGCCGACGGCGCGTCGACCGACCTCGGCGAGCTCGCCCTCGGCCAGAACATGCTGGTCGGCTTCATGCCGTGGAACGGCTACAACTTCGAGGACTCGATCCTGATCAACGAGAAGGTCGTCGCCGAGGACCGCTACACTTCGATCCACATCGAGGAACTGTCGGTCGTCGCACGCGACACCAAGCTTGGCCCCGAGGAAATCACCCGCGACATCTCCAACCTCGCCGAGCGCCAGCTGGCGCGCCTGGACGAGTCTGGCATCATCGCCATCGGCGCCGAAGTGGAAGCTGGCGATGTGCTGGTCGGCAAGGTCACGCCCAAGGGCGAGACCCAGCTCACGCCGGAAGAAAAACTGCTGCGTGCGATCTTCGGCGAGAAGGCCAGCGACGTGAAGGACACTTCGCTGAAAGTGCCGTCGGGCATGTCGGGCGTAGTTATCGACGTGCAAGTGTTCACGCGCGAGGGCATCGAGCGTGACAAGCGCGCGCAATCCATCATCGACACCCAGCTCGCCGAGTACAAGAAGGACCTGACCGACCGCATGCGTATCGTCGAGGATGACACTTTCCAGCGTCTGGAGAAGCTGCTGCACCTCAAGGTCGCCAACGGCGGACCGAAGAAGCTCGCCAAGGGCAGCAAGGTCACCAAGGATTATCTGGAGTCGGTGAACCGTCACGACTGGTTCGACATCCGGCTCGCCGACGACGAGGCCAGCCGCCAGCTCGAGTCGCTGAAGGACAGCCTTGCCCAGAAGCGTGTCGAGTTCGACGCCATGTTCGAGGAGAAGAAGAAAAAGCTGACCGCCGGCGACGAACTGCCCCCCGGTGTGCAGAAGATGGTCAAAGTCTATCTAGCGGTGAAGCGGCGCCTGCAGCCTGGCGACAAGATGGCTGGCCGCCATGGCAACAAGGGCGTGGTGTCCAAGATCGTTCCGGTTGAGGACATGCCTTTCATGGCCGACGGCCGCCCCGTCGACATCGTACTGAACCCGCTCGGTGTGCCGTCGCGGATGAATATCGGCCAGATCCTGGAAACCCACCTGGGATGGGCCTCGAAGGGGCTGGGCGAGAAGATTGGCCAGATGCTCGCGGCGCATTCCAAGTCTGTAGCCAAGGATCTGCGCGCATTCTTCAAGGATATCTACAATCAGTCCGGCAAGTCGGAAGAGATCGACGCGTTTACCGACGAGGAGATCATCGAGCTTGGCCGCAATCTGCAGAAGGGCGTGCCGTTCGCCTCGCCCGTGTTCGACGGCGCGTCGGAGAATGAGATTCGCCGCATGCTTCAGCTTGCCGGCCTGCCCGAGGGTGGCCAGGTCACGCTGTACGACGGCCGCACTGGCGAGGCCTTCGACCGCCAGGTGACGGTCGGCTACAAGCACGTGCTGAAGCTGCATCACCTCGTCGACGACAAGATGCACGCCCGTTCCACCGGCCCGTACTCGCTCGTCACGCAGCAGCCGCTGGGCGGCAAGGCGCAGTTCGGCGGCCAGCGCTTCGGCGAGATGGAAGTCTGGGCACTGGAAGCCTACGGCGCATCCTATGTGCTGCAGGAGATGCTCACCGTCAAGTCCGACGACGTCAACGGCCGCACCAAGGTCTACGAGAACATCGTCAAGGGCGACCACAAGATCGAGGCCGGTATGCCCGAGTCCTTCAACGTGCTGGTGAAGGAAATCCGCTCGCTGGGCATCGACATCGATCTGGAACGTTACTGAATTGAGTGAGGCGTGAGGGGTGAGGGGTAAGGCGACGCCTCCCCCCGCCTCACGCCTAACGCCTAACGCCTCACTGGAGAACTGCCATGAAAGCACTGCTCGACCTTTTCAAACAAGCGACGCACGAGGAAGAATTCGATGCCATCAAGATTGGCCTGGCGTCGCCGGAGAAAATCCGGTCCTGGTCGTATGGCGAGGTGAAGAAGCCGGAGACCATCAACTACCGTACCTTCAAGCCGGAGCGCGACGGCCTGTTCTGCGCCAAGATCTTCGGCCCGGTGAAGGACTACGAGTGCCTGTGCGGCAAGTACAAGCGCCTCAAGCACCGCGGCGTGATCTGCGAGAAGTGCGGCGTCGAGGTGACCCTGTCCAAGGTGCGCCGCGAGCGGATGGGCCACATCGAGCTGGCGAGCCCGGTTGCACACATCTGGTTCCTGAAGAGCTTGCCGAGCCGCCTCGGCATGGTGCTCGACATGACGCTGCGTGACATCGAGCGCGTGCTCTACTTCGAGGGCTTCGTTGTCGTCGAACCCGGCATGACGCCCCTCAATCGCGGCCAGTTGCTGACGGAGGAAGACTACCTCGCCAAGCTGGAAGAGTATGGCGACGAATTCAAGGCGCTGATGGGTGCGGAGGGCGTGCGTGAGTTGCTGCGTTCGATCGATCTGCATAGCGAAGTGGAGTCGCTGCGCTCCGAAATCACGCGTACGGGTTCCGACACCAAACTCAAGAAGCTGTCGAAGCGCCTGAAGATTCTTGAGGGTTTCCAGAAGTCGGGCATCAAGCCGGAGTGGATGATCCTCGAGGTGCTGCCGGTGCTGCCGCCCGAGTTGCGCCCGCTGGTGCCGCTCGACGGCGGCCGGTTTGCGACTTCCGATCTGAACGATCTCTACCGTCGCGTCATCAACCGCAACAACCGGCTCAAGCGGCTTCTGGAGCTGAAGGCGCCGGAAATCATCGTGCGCAATGAAAAGCGCATGCTGCAGGAAGCCGTCGACTCGCTGCTCGACAACGGTCGTCGCGGCAAGGCGATGACTGGCGCCAACAAGCGCCCGCTGAAGTCGCTGGCCGACATGATCAAGGGCAAGAGCGGCCGTTTCCGCCAGAACCTGCTGGGCAAGCGCGTCGACTACTCGGGCCGCTCGGTCATCGTGGTGGGTCCGACCCTCAAGCTGCATCAGTGCGGCCTGCCGAAGAAGATGGCGCTGGAACTCTTCAAACCCTTCATCTTCAACCGTCTCGAAGTGCTGGGGCTGGCGACGACGATCAAGGCTGCCAAGAAGATGGTGGAGGACGAAGAGCCGATCGTGTGGGATCTGCTGGAAGAGGTCATCCGCGAGCATCCGGTCATGCTGAACCGTGCGCCGACGCTGCATCGCCTGGGCATTCAGGCGTTCGAACCGGTGCTGATCGAGGGCAAGGCGATCCAGTTGCATCCGCTGGTGTGCGCCGCCTTCAACGCGGACTTCGACGGCGACCAGATGGCTGTCCACGTGCCGCTGTCGCTCGAAGCGCAGGCCGAAGCCCGCACCCTGATGCTGGCTTCGAACAACGTGCTGTCGCCTGCCAACGGCGAGCCCATCATCGTGCCGTCGCAGGACATCGTGCTGGGCCTGTACTACATGACCCGCGAGAAGATCAACGCCAAGGGCGAGGGCATGCTGTTCGCCGACGTCGCCGAGGCGCGTCGTGCCTATGACAACCGGGAGGCGGAACTCCATGCACGTGTGATCGTGCGCATCAAGGAGATCGCGCTGGACGAGAACAGGAATCGCATCGAGACGGTCAAGCGCGTCGAGACGACAATCGGTCGCGCGTTGCTTTCGGAGATCCTGCCGCCCGGGCTGCCGTTTAGCTTCGTCGACAAGGCGCTCAAGAAGAAGGAAATTTCCAAGCTCATCAATGCCAGCTTCCGGCGGTGCGGTTTGCGTGAGACCGTCATCTTCGCCGACAAGCTGATGTACACGGGCTTCACTTTCGCCACCCGTGCCGGCATGTCGATCGCCATCAAGGACATGCTGATTCCAGGCGAAAAGGACAAGATTCTCGGTACTGCCGAAGCGGAGGTGAAGGAGATCGAGGCACAGTACACATCCGGTCTCGTGACCCAGGGCGAGCGCTACAACAAGGTGGTCGACATCTGGGGGCGTGCCGGCGACGCCGTCGCCAAGGCCATGATGGGCCAACTGGGTGGCGAGAAGGTCGTCGATCGCCACGGCAAGGAGGTTACCCAGGAGTCATTCAACGCGATCTACATGATGGCCGACTCTGGCGCACGCGGCTCCGCCGCGCAGATCCGCCAGCTCGCCGGCATGCGCGGCCTGATGGCCAAGCCGGACGGCTCGATCATCGAAACCCCGATCACGGCGAACTTCCGCGAAGGTCTGAACATGCTTCAGTACTTCATCTCGACTCACGGCGCACGCAAGGGTCTGGCTGACACCGCGCTGAAGACCGCCAACTCCGGCTACCTGACTCGACGTCTTGTCGACGTTACCCAGGATCTGGTCGTCACCGAGGACGATTGCGGCACCAGGAACGGCCTCGCCGTGAAGGCGCTGGTGGAGGGGGGCGAAGTGGTCGAAGCCCTGCGCGAGCGGATTCTCGGACGCGTCGCTGCCAGCGACATCATCAATCCCGAAACGCAGGAAACCGTGTTCGAGGCCGGCACCCTGCTGTCCGAGGATGTGGTCGATATCATCGAATCGCTCGGAATCGACGAAGTCAAGGTCCGCACGCCTCTGACCTGCGAGACCCGCTACGGCCTGTGCGCCAAGTGCTACGGCCGCGATCTTGGCCGCGGCTATCTCGTCAACGTCGGCGAGGCGGTCGGCGTGATCGCCGCGCAGTCGATCGGCGAACCGGGTACGCAGCTTACCATGCGAACCTTCCACATCGGCGGAGCGGCCTCACGTGCCGCCGCGGCGAGCCAGCTCGAAGCGAAGTCCAATGGTACCGTCCAGTACACAGCGGCGATGCGCTACGTGACCAACGCGCGCAAGGAACTGGTGGCAATCTCCCGAAGTGGCGAAATCATGATCGTCGACGACAGCGGTCGCGAGCGTGAGCGCCACAAGGTGCCCTACGGCGCCACGCTGATGGTCACCGACGGCGCCAAACTCAAGGCCGGGGCGGTCCTGGCGACGTGGGATCCGCACACGCGACCGATCATTACCGAATACGCCGGCCGCGTTCGGTTCGAGAACGTCGAGGAAGGCGTCACCGTCGCCAAGCAGCTCGACGAGGTGACCGGTCTGTCCACATTGGTCGTCATCGATCCCAAGCGCAAGGGTACGAGCGCGAAAGGTGTGCGCCCGCAGGTCAAGCTGCTGGACGAGTCCGGCAACGAAATCAAGATCGGCGGCACCGACACCGTCGTCAACATCACCTTCCAGATCGGTTCGATCATTACCGTCAAGGACGGCCAGGATGTGGCCGTGGGCGATGTGCTTGCGCGTATTCCGCAGGAAACCTCGAAGACCCGCGACATTACCGGCGGTCTGCCGCGCGTCGCCGAGCTCTTCGAAGCGCGCTCGCCGAAGGATGCCGGCGTGCTGGCGGAAGTCACCGGCACCGTCTCGTTCGGCAAGGACACCAAGGGCAAGCAGCGTCTGGTCATCACCGACATGGACGGCGTCGCGCACGAGTACCTGATCACCAAGGAAAAGCATGTCACGGCCCATGACGGCCAGATCGTCCAGAAGGGCGAGATGATCGTCGACGGCCCGGTCGATCCCCACGACATCCTGAAGTTGCAGGGTGTAGAGGCGCTTGCGCGCTACATCACCGACGAAGTGCAGGACGTGTACCGGCTGCAGGGCGTGAAGATCAACGACAAGCACATCGAGGTGATCGTGCGGCAGATGCTGCGCCGTGTCACGGTCGTCGATGCTGGCGACACCGGCCTCATTCCCAACGAGCAGGTCGAGCGTTCCGAGGTTCTGCAGCTGAACGACGAAATGGTGGCTGCGGACAAGCAGCCGGCGGTCTTCGAACCCGTGCTCCTGGGTATCACCAAGGCCTCGCTCTCGACCGATTCGTTCATCTCCGCGGCCTCGTTCCAGGAAACCACGCGTGTCCTGACCGAAGCGGCGATCATGGGCAAGAAGGACGAACTGCGCGGCCTGAAGGAAAACGTCATTGTCGGCCGCCTGATTCCCGCGGGCAGCGGCCTGGCCTACCACAACATCCGACGCAGCCAGGCGGCTGGCGAGGATCTCGGCGCCGAGCACCTGATCGAAGGCGGCGAGACCGACGCCTCTTCCGAAAACCAGGAGGTGGCTTGACAGGAAGGGCGCTCGCGCCTAGAATCACGCGTCTTTTTCCGGCCCTCCGTGTGCCGGATCGAAATGGTCTTTAGCCCGGGACGGCGCCGCGTTCAACAAATGCGGTTGGCGCCGTCCCGCTTGTTTTGAAAACGATACGTACGTCCCCATTGAAAAACTGGAAATTCTGACATGCCAACGATTAACCAGCTGATCCGCAATCCGCGCCAGGCGCCCGTGGAAAAGAGCAAGGTTCCGGCCCTGAAGGCCTGCCCGCAGCGCCGTGGCGTCTGCACCCGTGTCTACACCACCACGCCGAAGAAGCCGAACTCCGCACTGCGCAAGGTCTGCAAGGTCAAGCTCACCAGCGGTTTCGAGGTGATCAGCTACATCGGCGGCGAAGGCCACAACCTGCAGGAGCACTCCGTGGTTCTGGTGCGTGGCGGCCGGGTCAAGGACTTGCCGGGTGTGCGCTATCACACTGTGCGCGGTAGCCTGGATACTGCCGGCGTCAAAGACCGCAAGCAGTCGCGCTCCAAGTACGGTGCCAAGCGCCCCAAGAAGGCCTAATTAGATCGGGCGTCCGAAAAAAGCTTAATTTTTGAGAAGGCTGAACAACCATGCCGCGTCGTCGCGAAGTTCCCAAACGTGAAATCCTGCCGGACCCGAAGTTCGGTAATCAGGAAGTCTCCAAATTCATGAACGTCATCATGTCGAGCGGCAAGAAATCCGTCGCCGAGCGCATCGTCTATGGTGCATTCGAGCAGATTTCGAGCAAATCCGGCAAGGATCCGCTGGAAGTGTTCGGCACCGCGCTGAACAACGCCCGTCCGCTGGTCGAAGTGAAGAGCCGCCGCGTCGGCGGCGCCAACTACCAGGTGCCGGTCGAGGTGCGCGCAAGCCGTCGCACCGCGCTGGCCATGCGCTGGCTCAAGGAAGCGGCGCGCAAGCGTGGCGAGAAGTCGATGGGCGCGCGCCTGGCGGGTGAGCTGCTGGATGCTTCCGAAGGTCGTGGCGGCGCGGTCAAGAAGCGCGAGGAAGTGCATCGCATGGCCGAAGCCAACAAGGCGTTCTCGCATTTCCGCTTCTAAACGCAATTTATTTGTTAGGTAATTAACGTGGCACGCTCTACTCCTATCGAACGCTATCGCAATATCGGCATTTCGGCCCATATTGACGCTGGCAAGACCACCACCACCGAGCGCATCCTGTTCTACACGGGTGTATCGCACAAGATCGGCGAGGTCCATGATGGCGCGGCCACCATGGACTGGATGGAGCAGGAGCAGGAGCGCGGCATTACCATTACCTCGGCTGCGACCACCTGTTTCTGGAAGGGGATGGACGGCAAGTTCCCCGAGCATCGCATCAACATCATCGACACCCCCGGGCACGTCGACTTCACCATCGAAGTCGAGCGCTCCATGCGCGTGCTGGATGGCGCGTGCATGGTTTACTGCGCGGTCGGCGGTGTGCAGCCGCAGTCCGAGACAGTCTGGCGCCAGGCCAACAAATATGGCGTTCCGCGCCTGGCATTCGTCAACAAGATGGACCGCTCGGGTGCTGACTTTTTCAAGGTCTATGACCAGATGCGTTTGCGCCTGAAGGCCAATCCGGTCCCCGTCCAGGTGCCGATCGGTGCCGAAGACAAGTTCGAGGGCGTGGTTGACCTCGTCAAGATGAAGGCGATTTACTGGGACGAAGCCAGCCAGGGCATGAAGTTCGACCTGCGCGACATTCCCGCCGACCTGGTGGCCACCTGCAAGAAGTGGCGCGAAACCATGGTCGAGGCGGCTGCCGAATCGTCCGAGGATCTGATGAACAAATACCTTGAAGAGGGGGATCTCGCCGAGGCTGACATCCTCGCCGGTTTGCGCGCGCGCACGATTGCCAGCGAGATCGTGCCGATGATGTGCGGCACCGCGTTCAAGAACAAGGGCGTGCAGGCCATGCTCGACAAGGTCATCGAGTTGATGCCTGCCCCGACCGACATTCCTCCGGTCAAGGGGGAACTCGACAATGGTGAGCCGGGCGAGCGTCGTGCGGCCGACGATGAAAAATTCTCGGCCCTGGCGTTCAAGGTCGCGACCGATCCCTACGTCGGTCAGCTGATTTTCTTCCGTGTCTATTCGGGCGTGGTCAATTCGGGCGACACGATTTTCAACCCGGTCAAGGGCCGCAAGGAACGGATCGGCCGCATCCTGCAGATGCACGCCAACCAGCGCGAGGAAATCAAGGAAGTGCGCGCGGGTGACATCGCCGCTGCGGTGGGCCTGAAGGATGTCACGACCGGCGATACGCTGTGCGACGTGGCTGCCCCGATCACACTTGAGCGCATGGAGTTCCCCGAGCCGGTGATTCACGTTGCGGTCGAGCCGAAAACCAAGGCTGACCAGGAAAAAATGGGTATCGCGCTGGGCCGCCTGGCGCAGGAAGACCCGTCGTTCCGCGTGCGTACGGACGAGGAATCCGGTCAAACCATTATTTCGGGCATGGGTGAATTGCACCTCGAAATCCTGGTGGATCGCATGAAGCGCGAGTTCGGCGTCGAAGCCAACGTCGGTGCGCCGCAGGTGGCCTACCGCGAAGCGATCCGCAAGGAAGTCGAGCAGGAAGGCAAACATGCCAAGCAGTCGGGCGGCAAGGGTCAGTACGGCCACGTCTGGATCAAGATGGGCCCGAACGAGGCAGGCAAGGGCTTTGAATTCATCGATGCCATCAAGGGCGGCACGGTGCCGCGCGAGTTCATTCCTGCGGTCGAAAAGGGCTTGAGAGAAGCCCTGAACAACGGTGTGCTGGCCGGCTTCCCGGTGGTGGACGTGAAGGTTACCCTGTTCGACGGTTCGTACCATGACGTCGACTCGTCCGAACTGGCCTTCAAACTGGCAGCGATTCTCGCGTTCAAGGACGGCATGCGCAAGGCCAGCCCGGTCCTGCTGGAGCCCATGATGGCGGTCGAGGTGGAAACGCCTGAAGACTACATGGGCGATGTTATGGGTGACCTCAACCGCCGCCGCGGCATCATCCAGGGCATGGACGACGCAGCCGGCGTCAAGCTGGTTCGCGCCGAAGTGCCGTTGGCCGAGATGTTTGGCTACTCCACCGATTTGCGTTCGATGTCGCAGGGGCGCGCGACCTACTCGATGGAGTTCAAGCACTACTCCGAGGCACCGAAGAGCGTCGCCGAAGCGATCATCTCCAAGAAATAATTCCGATCTTATAGGGTACTGAAAAATGGCTAAGGAAAAGTTCGAGCGGACCAAACCGCACGTGAACGTTGGTACGATTGGTCACGTTGACCACGGCAAGACCACCTTGACCGCGGCGATCACCACCATTCTGTCGAAGAAATTTGGCGGTGCGGCGAAGAAATACGACGAGATTGATTCC
>JANJWS010000086.1 GCA_024709425.1 Thiobacillus sp. | reverse complement strand
GGGGTGCAACTGGTCAGCATCGTCTTCGCCAAGCCGCTGATGGGCAGGCTGTCCGACCGCATCGGCCGCCGCCGCGTGATCCTGCCCGGGCTCGCGTTCGGTGCGGGAAGCGTTCTGCTCTTGCCGTGGGCGTCGGGATTTTTCGGCCTTGCGGCGCTCAGCCTCACGTTCGGCATCGGCTTCGCCACCGTCACCTCGTCGACGTCCGCACTGGTCGCCGACCTCACCCGCAATGGCCGCTTCGGCGCGTCGATGGGCGTGCTGCGCACGGTGATGGACGTCGGCCAGTCGATCGGGCCGGTGCTCACCGGCTGGATGGTCGCGGTCGCCGGCTACGCCAGTGCGTTCAACCTGCTGGCGGCGATTCTCCTTGCCGCCGCCGTGCTACTCGGCACGCTGTTCCGTTCGCCTCAGGCAGGCTGATCGGGCTTGCGATGGGTGCTCGCGCGCGCCCGTCGCTCGGGCGCGGCGCGGCAGGCACGGCGAAAGGTCTCCAGCGTCGTCTGTGCGCGCCCGAACACGCTCTGCGCGGGGTAGCGCCCCGCGGTGTCGGCCTCCCCCGCTGCCACACCGGTGAGATGTTCGATTCCCTCCGCCACAGTTTCAGCGACATGTACCTGGAAACGCCCTACCGCCACCGCCGCGACGACCTGCGGCGCAAGCATGAGATGACGGCGGCTGCGCGCCGGAATCAGCACGCCCTGCCGGCCATCGAGTCCCATCGCTTCGCACACGCGGAACCAGCCCTCGATCTTCTCGTTGACGCCGCCCACCGGCAGCACCTCGCCATGCTGGTTCACGGCACCGGTGACCGCGATGCCCTGCGCCAGCGGCAGGCCGGACAGGGCGGAGAGCAGCGCGTACAGTTCCGCGCAGGAAGCCGAGTCGCCCTCGACGCCGTGGTATTGCTGCTCGAACGCAATCGACGCGCTCAGGGACAGCGGCGCGTTCACTTCGAACAGGCCGTTCAGATAGTGTTCCAGGATAAAAACGCCCTTGTCGTGCACCGGGCCGGACAGTTCCACCTCGCGCTCGATGTTGACGAGCCCGGCGTCACCGGCAAACGCGCGCGCGGAGAGGCGTACCGGCATGCCGAAGCGGTAGTCGCCGAGATCGATCTGGGTCAGCCCATTCAGCCGCCCCACTGCCGTGCCGCACACGTCGATCAGCACGTCGCCCTCGACGATGGCCTCGCGCAGGCGCTGTTCGGGGTGGTCGTGGCGCGCGGCGTGCGCCGTCAGCGCGGCGTCGACGTCGCCCGCTTCGACGCGGGTGGCGCCCCGCGCGCGCGCCTGCGCGGCGCTCTCGACCACCCGCGCCTCGGCGGCGGCGAAGAGGGCACTCTGACGGGTGCGGTCGTCCGCATCGCGATGCGAGGCTTCCAGCAGGCGCGCCACCGCGGCAGCGCTGAAATGCGGCAGGCCGTGCTGGCGGCAGGCATGGGCGACGAAGATCGCCGAGGCGCGGCGGGTTTCCGCGCTGGCGGGAAAGCTGTCGGCGAAATCGACCTTGGCGCGGAAGTGGCGCGCCAGCTCGGGCGCCGCCTCCTGCAGTTCGTAGTACTGCTCGCGCGTGCCGATCAGCACCAGCTTGACGTCGACGTCGACCGCCTCGGGCACCAGCGACACCGCCGCGATCGGCGTAAACGACACGCCCGGTTCCTCGATCTGCAGACGGCCGCTGCGCAGGAAGCGGCGCAGCTTCTCCCATACCAGCGGATCGGCAAGCACGTCGCGCAAATGCAGCATGAGAAAGCCGCCATGCGCCTGCAGGAGGCTGCCGGCACGGATGCGCGAGAAGTCGGTGACCAGTACGTCGTTCTCGGACTGGTATTCGATGCTGCCGAACAGTGCGCGGAAGAGGGGGTTTTCCTCGACGATCACCGGTGCCCCTGCAAGGCCGTCATTGTCGACCACGAGATTCACGCGATAGCGGGCGAGCGTGGCGTGCAAGGCCTGAAGCCGCTCGGCGTCGTCGGCGTCGCCGTGAAAAAGCGCCACGCTGTCGAGCAGATCGGCTTCGACGGCGTCGAGCCATGCATTGAGCTTGGCGGCATCCTTGATCTGCTTCTTCAGCGCATCGCGGATCGCCTGCAACGCGCGTTCCACCAGCGGCTTCGCCGTCTGCCGCCGCATCGCCGCCAGCGCATCGTTCATGGCCCGCTCCAGCGGCTGCGTCCGCTCGATGTAGCGGGCAATCTCGGCGCGCAGTTCCTGTTCCCCCTGTTCGATTTCGGCACGGCGCGCTTTCGGCAGCGCCAATACTTCGTCCTCGGTGAGCGCCTGCCCCTTCCTGCCGGTGAGGGTGAACACCATGCGTCCCTCCTCGCGGTGCAAGGAGAAGCTGCGCGCTTCGGCGAACGCCGACAGTGCCGCATAAAGCCGCGCCACTTCGTCCTTCCATCCCTGTTCGATACGCGCCGCCTCGGCCTTGCAGTCGGGGCCTTCGAGGCGCTGCGGAATTTCCTCCTGCAAAACCTTCACCACCTGCGCCAGCGACTGCCGCAACAGGCGGCCCTCCCCTGCAGGAAGGCGCAAGGCCAGCGGCCGCTCGGGTGCGTCGAAGTTATACAGGTAACAAAGGTCCGGCGGCACGCGGCGCTGCGCCGCCATCTCGCGCATTGCCTGCCGCAGCAGCGAGGTGCGGCCGCTGCCCGTCTCGCCCAGCACGAACAGGTTGTAGTCCGGGGCTTCCATCGCCAGCCCGAACCGTGCCGCCGCCTCGGCGCGCGCCTGGCCGATCCATGGCAAGGGTTCGTCGACCAGCTCGCGGGTGTCGGCGAAATCCAGCGTGGCAGGATCGATAGCCAGGCGCAGGTCGGCGGGTTGCAGGGGGACGGTCGGCATGGGGTGGACTCTCGCTGATGACGCAAGGATTATTGCCGAATCACTCCGCCGACAACAGCTCGGCCCAATGCGACTGGGCGGCGCGATACGCCGCCTCCAGCTGCGCCGCGTGGTCCGCGAGCTCAGCCGCCGGTGCGGCAAGTGCGGCCAGCACCGCGCATTCGATGTCGGCCACGGCAACGCAGCCCGGCAGCACCGTCGTCTCCCAGGTCGCCACGAAGGCGTCGCGCTTGTCGGGGCGCGCACCCTGCTGGGGCGGTCGCAGGCTGACGCGCGGCCGCCCATACGCCAGCGCGACGAGGCGCGCGTGCAGGCTGCTGGCGAGCGTGGCGCGGCTCGCCGCAATCAGCGCGCACAGATCCCAAACGTGCAGCGACGTGAAACGCTGCGCCATTCCGGCAGGCAGGCGGCGCAGCAGGGCCTCATGGCATGCCGCATCGTCGTGCCAGGGCGCGGCCCCAGCCTGGAACAGCACCACGCCCAAGCCGCTCGCCGCTGCCACGCCGGCGAGGCCCTGCGCCAGCGCATCGAGTGTGGCATCGTCACCAAACTCGCCACTGAACTGGCAGGCCAGGTACCCCTGCGGAAACGCCACCTGCACCGCCCACACGTCACCGCGCGCGCCGTGCCGGGCGATGATCTCACCGCAGCACGCCCGCACCATCACCGCCGGGTCCGGCGACAGCGCGGCGGCGATGCCGTCGGCGTGCAACGCCTCCAGCGTGACACGGTCGCGTACGCTCACCCAGTCGGCCCCCGCCAGCGCCGCCCGCGCCTCCACGCGTGCTGCCGCCGGCAGCATCGGCCAATCCACCCCGCCCACGGCATTAAAGATCAGACGCCCCGGCGCGGCCACTGCCTCGCGCCCCACCACGTACGGCAACGCGCGTGACGTGCCGAGCTGGCGCGCCGCCCACGCCGCCGCCGCGTCCGGATCGGCGTCGTAGCGGGCGATCGCCTGGGCCGCTGCCGCGGGGTCCAGAAGCATCACCGCCGCCTCGTAGGCGCGGCAGCCGAGCAGTTCGCCACCGACGTGGATCAGGTGCCCGCGCCGCTTCGCCCCCAGCGGCGTGACGCGGTGTCCGCCGAAGCGGCGCAGGTCGCGTGCAGCGAGTCCCGCGTGCTCAAAGCGGCCACCCGCCAGTTGCGCCGCCAGGAGATGCGGAAACAGCAGGTCGCCAAAGTTGTGGCGGTCGAACGCGCCGAACAGCACGCACGGCAGTTCGCCGCTCATCTGCGCCCCGGCCGCAGGGAACCGGCGCGCACGTCGCCGATCGGATATAGTGGAATTCGCATCACTGTCCCGGGGAGCCGATCATGTTTATCCGCCTGCTGTTCGCCCTGTTCATTCTCGTCCCGACGCTGCCCGCCGCCGCCGCCGCGCCCCCGCCCGCGCCCGCGGTCGAGGCCGCTGCGCCCGCCGCCTGCCGGCCTGACGACCGTCTCGCCCAGCTCACACAGACCGAATGCTGCAAGGGCCACAAGGGCATCTGCGGCTGCCGCGCCGGTAAGATCGTGTGCTGCGATGGCGCCATCAGCAAGGAACCCGGATGCACCTGTCACGGGGAGGACGGGTTCGCCGAGTGACACCCGACTGGCAGCACCCTTGACAATCGTATCCCATAGGATACAGTTCGGCCATGCGCGTCTCGATGACCGAAGTCTACAGGGATTAAATCAACAGGTTGAAGGATCGTGCCGGCCGCGCCCGCATCCAGATGCGCGTTGACCGGTTGGCGCACGGCAATCCGGGACAGCATCGCAATCTCACGCATGGCATATCGGAACTGAAGATCGACGTCGGCCCCGGCTACCGGGTTTACTACACCGAGCGCAACGGCGAACTGATCATCCTGCTGGCGGGCGGCGATAAGGCGACACAGCAACAGGACGTCAAGACGGCCATCGCACTCGCCAGCAATTTGCAGGAGCAGGTAACGTGACCAAAACGACCGTCAAGACGAAGACCATTCCGTATGATGTTGCCGAACAATTGCGCACGCCCGAGGAAATGGCGGCCTATCTCGACGCCTGGCTGGAAGACGCACCGGACGATGCTGCCGGCATCGCCCGCGCCCTGGGTGACATCGCGCGCGCCAAGGGGATGTCGCAGGTCGCGCGCGACGCGGGACTGAGCCGGGAGAGTCTGTACAAGGCACTCAGCGAAAACGGTAATCCGAGTTTTGCGACGGTGCTGAAAGTCGCCAAGGCGCTTGGTGTACGGCTGCATGCGGAAGCCGCTTGATGCTTCCCACGAATTCCCTTCGACAGCACTTGGTAGAGACCGTGCTCATTTCCCCGTGGCCACCCAAACCCCATCCCACCCCGACTCCGGCGGCGTCTGCCGGAACACCGCGATGCGCCCCAGCATGACCTGACTCGGCTTGTCGCCCGGCGCATTCGCGAGGCAGTCGCGGAACGCGGCTTCGGCGCCGTCCCAGTCCTGCGCGCGGTAGTGCGCCAGGCCCGATTCGTAGGCCTGTACCGCGTGGCGGATGCTGTCGCTGATTTCGTCGGCGAGCCCGATCAGCTCGTACACCTTCACCGGCTCCAGCTTGCCGGCGACGCGCAGGCTGTCGATCTCGCGGAAGGCGAAGCCCTCGCCGGCCAGCGTGCGCGTACCTTCGCTGACGAGAATGCGCGTGCCGTAGAACTTGTTGGCCTGCTCCAGCCTTGACGCGAGGTTCACGGTGTCGCCGATGACGGTGTAGCCGCGCGAGGTTTCCGAGCCGATGTTGCCGACGGTAACGTCGCCACTGGCGAGCCCCATGCGCACGTTGACTTCGGGCAGGCCGTGCAGCACACCGAACAGTTCGGGCAGCGCGGCGCGAAACGCCTCCATCTTCCGCATCTGCCCCAGTGCGGCGAGGCAGCCGAGACGCGCGTGGTCGGCGGGGTCGGTAAACGGCGGACCCCAGAAGGCCATGACCGAGTCGCCGATGTACTTGTCGACAATGCCCTGCCGGTCACGCACGACCTCGGCCATCATGGTGAAGTAGCGGTTGAGGAAGCGCACCGCGGCGTCGGGAGTCAGTCCTTCGCACAGGCGGGTGAAACCTTCGAGATCGGAGAAGAACACCGTCATGACCTGGCGCTCGCCGCGGTCGGCGGCGATGCGGTTCTCCAGCAGGTTCCTGACGATGCGCGGGTCGACATACTGGCCGAAGGTCTCGCGGATGCGCTCCTTCTCGCGCAGGCCGACAACCATGTGATTGAAGGAGCTGGCCAGCGTGGCCAGCTCGTCGTGCGTCCTGACCTGGATTTCCACGCCGAGGTCGCCCGCCTCGACCGCGCGCGTGCCGCCCAGCAGGCGCTTGACCGGATCGACCAGCGAACGCGTGACAAAGGCGGCGAAAATGAGACCGAGCGCCGTGGCGATGGCGGTGACGATCCAGTTAAGCTGGGTGGCGCGCGCTTCTTCCTTCTTGGCCCGCGTCGCGGTGTCCTGCGTCAGCTTGTTGAGGAGGTCGAGGGTCTTGCCGATCTCGATGTCGACGGTGTCCTTCTCGCGCAGCAGGGTCTCGCGCACGCGCTGTTGGGAACGCGGGTTGCCTTCCTCCGCCTCGATCTGGAACAGGCGGAAGGTCATGTGGAAGTGCTGGCGCGCAGTCTGGATCGCAGGCAGTTGCCGGCCCAGCACGGCCAGCGTCGCACGGTCAAGCTGGATATCCCGTTGTGCCTCGGCTTCCTGCAACATGCGCAGCGAGGAATCGACGATCTGGTCGGCGTTGACGCCGCGCATATCGAAACTGCCGGATTCTCGCGCAAGGTATTCCGGGTCCGGGTCCGGCGCGTCCATGCCGGCAAGCACGCGTTCCATGTGCACCATCTGCTGGCGAATGAGAATCTCCACGCTCGCCACCTGCTGTTCGAGCGGCAGATACCAGTCGGATAGCGCGCGCACCTGGTTGTTGAGGTTGCGGAAATTCAGCACCGACAGCCATGTGACGACCACCATGAGCGCCAGCAGCGCCAGGGTGATGCTGAAAATTTTCAGACTGATGGGAAGCCGCATGGCATGCCTCGCGAAAGCATCGGTCACGTCACCCTAACGCATGCAGCAGCGGCGTCAATGTTTTTGCATCGTCGACTTGCACAGGCACCGTTGCTGGCCTAGGTTGATAGGTATCAGGTGCCTTACAGCCGCTCGCCGCGATGGTCCTGACGGCACGAGCGCAGATTTCCCTCACCAATGCGCCGGCCCGCGCATTGCCCGGACTCAAGGAGTACGACCATGCTGCACACTGCCACCGACATCAATCGACTGATCCAGCAATCGGAAATCGACCCGGATTTTCCCGACGCTCCGCTCGACTGGAGCTGTGACGAAGCGATCGAAATCGCCCGGTCACAGGGCATCAAGCCAACCCAGGTGCACTGGGAAGCCGTACGTGCGCTGCAACGCTTCTACGCCCAACACGCCGACGAGACGACAATCAACCTGCGTGAGTTGCACGACGCGCTCGACGAGCATTTTCACCACCAGGGTGGCCTGAAATATCTGTATACCCTGTTCCCGGGCGGCCCGATCGCGCAGATCTGCCGCATGGCAGGGCTCAAGGCACCATTCATCGCCACCGACCTCAGTTTCGGCAGCGTCGCCTGAGTCCATAGCGCTGATGGCCGGGCCGATATGGCTCGGTCGTGGCATACGCCCGGCAGCGGGGTCGGGCGGCACGCTTGATCCCGGACTGAAACCCCTCCATACTCGCGGAAACGCTGTGCGCGAGCCGATATGCTCGCGCGCGCCACACAACGAACACCTGACAAGCCGGCCCGTTTCCTCTTGAGCGCACCGACTCCGCCCGAATCGATCGATCTTGCCGCGCTGCGCCTGGATGATGCGCGCGCCCTGCTCGATCATTCGGCGCAACCTAGCGCCCGCGAACCAGGTGAAACCCCTCTCGATTACATGCAACGGGTCATCGACGGCCTGTGCGAACTGTCACAGCGCGATCCCCTCACGGGGCTGGCGAACCGCCGCCACTTTCGTACCGCGCTGGAACGTTCGATCG
>JANJWS010000035.1 GCA_024709425.1 Thiobacillus sp. | reverse complement strand
GCGCAACGGTTGCCCAGCTCGGTTCCTGCCAGTGGATTCGCGCCCACCAGAATCTGATCCTGACCGGGGCCACCGGCTGCGGCAAGACCTGGCTGGCCTGTGCGCTGGGCAACGCTGCGTGCCGGCAGGGGCTGTCGGTTGCCTATGTTCGCACCCCCCGCCTGTTCGAGGAACTGCGCATCGCCCATGGCGACGGCAGCTTCGGCAGGCGCCTGGCGGCCTTGGCGAAGACGGACCTCCTGATCCTTGACGATTGGGGGTTGGCACCGCTCAACCAGTCCGAGCGCAATGATCTCCTGGAGATCCTCGACGACCGCGTCGCCACTCGCTCGACCCTGATCACGAGCCAGCTACCGGTCGAGCATTGGCATGCCTATCTCAACGACCCCACGCTTGCCGACGCCATTCTCGACCGGGTCATCCATGCCGCGCACAAGCTCACCCTCGCCGGCGAATCCTTGCGCAAACAGGAGCCGGCCAAATGACCACCGGGATGAACACAACCGCCTATCGCACCAGCCGCTTCCGGCGGGCGAGCCGTCGCCTTCCGGCACCGCGGGCGGTCCTCCCGCCACGCCGGTTTCACACCATCGTGACCGCCGTTTCGCGAAAAGCGTGACCGACTGAGCTATCATTTGCCACGATCCATTCGGCATCCCGACACCGGTCACGATCACGCGAAATGACCGGTCACGTTCCGTGAAATCCGCACGATGCGGCCTGCAATCTCTTCAGCGGATTCAAGGGTTTCCGCCGAAATGAGCACGCCGCCTTGTGTGTGGCAAACGGCCACTGCAACAGACGCATCTGCGTAAGACAGCCCCGCATGTTCTTGGAGTGCAGCGAGAACGAAAGACAATGGGGTTCTGCTGTCATTGCGAATTTCGATGCCGTGCCGGAACGTGGACGAATTCAGCGATCCGACCACGGGGAAATGCTGGCCTGCCGGCACAGAGAGTGCCGCACTGGAGCGCCGATACCACTTGCAGACTCTGGCGAAAAGACTCACGGCCATGATCGAGGCACCCCACGGCCCCCGCACAGGTGGCGGCGTGTCAGCACCAACGCCCCGCGGAAGCGGTGGTCAGCCGTTTTTTGCCTAGACCATGCCTGCCTTCCTTGGATCGAAACCACCAGGAAACAGCGTTTTCCCATCATAGATTGCCCCCTCGAGCGAAGTGTCCCGGAGATGCGCATCACTTAGGTCCGCGCCTTCGAGCGAGGCGGAACCACCGAGATTGTCGCGGCCCAGGTTTGCACCTTCAAGGTTGGCGTTTGCCAAATTGGCTTTCTTCAAGTCTGCACCCTGAAGATTGGAGCCTTTGAGATTTGCGCCTTCAAGATTGGCGTGAAACAGGATGCCCCAATAGAGATTGATGCCCTCCATGTCGGCGCCTGCCAATTGCGCACCAGTGAGTTCTGCGCCTTCCATCAGGGCGCCCCGGAGCCCGGAGGCACCTGAAGCGACCTTGTGACGCTTCAGGATCTCACCAAACTCGTCTCATATCTCTACGATCTCGGCCATGTTTGCGTCCTGCGAAACGGGATGAGTTCCTTCAGACCGGCGTCACCGGATTTCATTTCCGGGCTACCCCCGAAGGCCCCCCGATCTTGCGGGACCACCTGCTCTGGTTCGCGGGGCGCGAGAACAAAAAGCCCCGCCGGAGCGGGGCCATCGTCCGCCGTTTCCGATCAACGTCTGCGCCTGCGGACTGCCGCCAGCCCGGCAACACCAAGGCCGAGCAGGGCGAGGGTTGCCGGCTCGGGCACCGCAGCCCCCCGGACCAATACCGAACCTTGATTGCAGCAACTATAGTTCATGTCTCCATTGTAATACGTCATATAAACCGAGCTGCCGCCTGAGTAAAACCCAAGCGCTTGAATGGGATTCGTATCGTCGGAAAGGAAGTCCGGGCGGATGTCGGCTGCGCCACCCGCAAAGACGTCACGGAACAACTGGTTCAGTGTCGGATCGACCGCGGTGCCGTCGGTCAACGAAACCGCTACACCCATCCAGTTTGTCAGCAGCCCTGCGACTTCGCTACGCGTAGCATAGCGCCAGCCGTCGGCATCGCTGATCAAATCCAGTCCATCAAAAACAGAGCAGCCTGCGGGAATCGGGCCGCCAGTGTCTTGTGCGACGCTGCATTGCGACCGCCCATTGGTGAGATGCATATCCCGCCATTCTAGATTCGTCTGAAGATCGATGGTTGTTCCGCCCAGGTCGTTGAAAGAGTTTCCCGACACGACCATGACGCCGGCGTTTGCCGCAAACGAGGAAGACATTAGCAGTGCAGCAATGAGTTTCGGATGTTTGAGTAGTTTCATTTCAGATAATCCCAATTGAAAAGTGTGTCTGGCAAGCCGAACTTCGCGAAAGTGGAAATTCGACAGCCCCACTTCCAGCACGCATGCTGGGCGGATTTCCACGCCCCGCACTCAACCGACGGTGAGCTGGTTTCTTGTGGGTTGCGCGGCTCCTGCCAGTATCAAGCAGTTTCCATACCAAAAGATCTTAAACACGTAACTTCAATTGGTTAGCGCATCATGTAGAGCCGAAGAGTACCAAGGTTGTAAATTATTCCGACGTTCTTCGGGCGGCCTACGCAGGACGCACATCGGGGGACCGCTCAGGCTTTGTCGCATTTTCTTTCGCGCGGGGATCGCGACTCGGGTCTTGTCATGCATTGCAGAATCAACCCCAAGGAACTCCCATCCCACTCTGCATCCCGTTGCATTTGCCGATTCAAGCCGCACGTCTGAACAGTGCAATTCTTGGCCGTAGCCTCTGCCTGGCTTCCCACAAATCGCGCTGGCCTTGCAAGCGTAACCAATAGCCGAGCGCGGTCTTGAGGGCAGTTGCCATTGACGGCAACGGAATAAAATCCGGACAGATCTCCGCTCAAGGCATGATGCCGCCAACCGGGAATATTCATTTCCCCGGGCGCTTCCGCGATATTCAGCGCGGTAAGCCGGAGGCGGAGCTTTTGGGCGTGGTGCGGTTCGATTACCAACTTGGCGCCTGTCTTGAGGAAACGTTCCAGCCCTTTGTGTTGGAAGCGCTTGATCATGCGACGAGCGCAAGGTGTCGCTTTACGCTTCGCAAGGGCGACCGCCACCATGAAAAAGGGCGGCCCTTTCGGCGCCGCCCTTCGTATTGCTGAAACCTTGGTCGATCAGTTGACCTTCGGATCCAGTTCGCCCTTGTCGTAGCGCTTCTGCATCTCTTCCAGGTTGAACACCTTGCCGATCTTGCTCGCCATGCCGGCGGAACCGAAGGCTTCGTAGCGGGCCTGGCAGATGCCGCTCATGGCCTTGGTGGCGTCCTTGAGGAACTTGCGCGGGTCGAAGTTGGCCTTGTTCTCGGCGAGGTGCTTGCGGATGGCGCCGGTGGAGGCCATGCGCAGGTCGGTGTCGATGTTGACCTTGCGCACGCCGTTCTTGATGCCTTCGACGATTTCGCTGACGGGCACGCCGTAGGTCTGGCCCATGTCGCCGCCGTAGCTGTTGATGATGGCGAGCCAGTCTTCCGGCACGGAGGACGAGCCGTGCATCACCAGGTGCACGTTGGGGATGCGGGCGTGGATTTCCTTGACGCGGTCGATGCGCAGGACCTTGCCGGTGGGCTTCTGGGTGAACTTGTAGGCGCCGTGGCTGGTGCCGATGGCGATCGCGAGGGCGTCGACCTTGGTCTTGGCGACGAAGTCGGCCGCCTCGTTGGGGTCGGTCAGCAGCGCGGAATGATCCAGCACGCCTTCGGCGCCGTGGCCGTCTTCCTCGCCGGCCTTGCCGGTTTCAAGCGAGCCGAGGCAGCCGAGTTCGCCCTCGACGGACACGCCGCAGGCGTGCGCCAGTTCGGACACCTTGCGGGTGGTCTCGACGTTGTACTCATAGCTGGAGGGCGTCTTGCCGTCTTCCTTCAGCGAGCCGTCCATCATCACGGAGCTGAAGCCGGACTGGATGGAGCGGAAGCAAATGGACGGGCTGGCGCCGTGGTCCTGGTGCATGCAGACGGGGATCTGCGGATATTGCTCGATCGCGGCGAGGATCAGGTGGCGCAGGAAGGGCTCACCCGCATAGGAACGCGCACCGGCGGAGCCTTGCAGGATCACCGGGGAATCGACGGCGGCGGCGGCCTGCATGATGGCCTGCACCTGTTCCATGTTGTTGACGTTGAATGCCGGCAGGCCATAGCCGTTCTCGGCGGCGTGATCCAGCAGTTGGCGAAGGGAAATCAGGGCCATTTACTCTCTCCTAGTAAAAAACGTGCTTTAGAAATCAGGACTTCCTGGAGCCGCCCACACGGACGATCTTCATGGTGTTGGTGCCGCCGGGCTGGCCAATCGGCTCGCCGATGGTCAGCAGGATGAGGTCGCCCTCGCGCACCGCGCCGCGCCGCCGGAGTTCCTCTTCGGCTTCCGCGAGGAGCACGTCGCGATCCTTGCTGGCGGTCTTCAGGTTGATCGGATAGACGCTGCGGAACAGGGTGACTTTTCTACGGGTTTCGACCTGGGGTGTCAAGGCGTAGATCGGCACGCGCGTCGACAGGCGGCTCATCCACAGGCAGGTGTTGCCGGACTCGGTGAGCGCGGCGATGGCCTTGATGTTGAGGTGCACCGAGGTGAACACGGCCGACATGGCGATCGCCTCGTCGGCGCGCAGGAAGCTGTGGTCGAGACGCTCCTTGGTGAACACCGGCTCGGCTTCCTTTTCCGCCTCCAGGCAGACGCGGTCCATCGCGCGCACCGCCTCGACGGGGTATTCGCCGGCGGCGGTCTCCGCCGAAAGCATCACGGCGTCGGTGCCGTCGAGCACGGCGTTGGCGACGTCGGAGACTTCGGCGCGGGTCGGGATCGGGCTGGTGATCATCGACTCCATCATCTGCGTGGCGGTGATGACGAGCTTGTTGCGCTCCAGCGCCATGCGGATCATGCGCTTCTGCAGCGCGGGCACGGCGGCGTCGCCGACTTCCACGCCGAGGTCGCCGCGCGCCACCATGATGGCGTCGGACGCTTCAAGGATTTCGTCGAGGTGTTCGATGGCTTCGGTGCGCTCGATCTTGGCGACCAGCTGGCTGCGGCCGCCGGCGGCGCGCAGCAGTTCGCGCGCCTGGCGCATGTCGGCGCCGGAGCGCGGGAACGATACCGCGAGGTAGTCCGCCTGCAGCGCAGCGGCGGTCTTGATGTCGTCGATGTCCTTCTCGGTGAGCGCCGCGGCGGACAGGCCGCCGCCTTTGCGGTTGATGCCCTTGTTGTTGGACAGCACGCCGCCCTGCACGACCTTGCAGTGGACTTCGCTGCCTTTCACCTCCTCGACCCACAGCTCGATGCGACCGTCGTCGAGCAGCAGCGTGACGCCGCGGCTGACGTCGTTCGGCAGTTCCTTGTAGTCGAGCCCGACGCGGGTCTGGTCGCCGAGCGGGCAGGCGGCGTCGAGGATGAAGCGCTCGCCGGCGCCGAGGACGATCTTGCCGTCCTTGAACTTGCCGATGCGGATCTTCGGCCCCTGCAGGTCGACCAGCACACCGACCGCTCGGCCGCGCGCACGTGCCAGCGAGCGCACCAGCTCGGCGCGGCCGATGTGATCCTGGGCCGTGCCGTGGGAGAAGTTGAGGCGGACCACGTCGATCCCGGCCTCCATCATCCGGTCCAGGACTTTGGCGTCCGAACAGGCGGGGCCGAGGGTGGCGACGATTTTGGTTCTGCGGATCATTTGGGGGTATGGGTGTGTGGTGAAATGGCTCAGGGGTTAGGATCTAGGGGCTAGGATTTAGGGGAGGTGTGGCCGGGGCCACGCCATTTTCAAATGCGCGGGCGAAGCCCGCACAAAACCCCCTAATCCCTATCTCCTAGCCCCTAATCCCTTACTGCGCCCTTTCCTCCAGAATCGCCACGGCCGGCAATACCTTGCCTTCCAGGTACTCGAGGAAGGCGCCGCCGGCGGTGGAGATGTAGCTCACCTTGTCATAGATGTCGTACTTCTGGATGGCCGCAATGGTGTCGCCACCGCCGGCGAGGCTGAAGCCGTCAGCGTTGGCGATGGCCATCGAAACGGTCTTGGTGCCTTCGCCGAACTGGTCGAACTCGAACACGCCGACCGGGCCGTTCCACACGATGGTGCCGGCCTTGGCGATGATGTCGGCGAGTTCCTGCGCGCTCTTCGGGCCGATGTCGAAGATCATGTCGTCGTCGGCCACTTCGTCGGCGCTCTTCAGCACGGCGGGTTCGTTGGCATCGAACTGCTTGCCGCACACCACGTCGACGGCGATGGGAATTGACGCGCCGCGCGCGGCCATCTTCTCGATCAGCGCCTTCGCGGTGGGGATGAGGTCGTGCTCGCACAGCGACTTGCCGACGTTCTTGCCCATGGCGGCGAGGAAGGTGTTGGCGATGCCGCCGCCAACCACCAGCTGGTCGACCTTCTCCGACAGCGCTTCGAGCACGGTCAGCTTGGTGGAGACTTTCGAGCCGCCAACGATGGCGACCATCGGCCGCGCCGGGTTGGCGAGCGCCTTGGCGAGCGCATCGAGCTCTTCGGTGAGCAGGATGCCCGCGGCGGCGACCGGGGCGAACTTGGCGACGCCGTGAGTCGAGGCTTCGGCGCGGTGCGCGGTGCCGAAGGCGTCCATCACGAACACGTCGCACAGCGCGGCGTATTTCTTCGCGGTCTCGTCGACGTTCTTCTTCTCGCCCTTGTTGACGCGGCAGTTTTCCAGCACCACCAGCTCGCCGTCGGCGACGTCGAAGCCGCCATCGGTCCATTCGCGGATCAAGCGGATGTTCTTGCCGAGCTTCTGCGCGATGACGTCGACCACCGGCTTCAGCGAATCCTCTTCCTTGAACTCGCCTTCGGTCGGGCGGCCGAGGTGGGAGGTGACCATCACCTTGGCACCGGCCTTGAGGCAGTGCTCGATGGTGCGCATGGAGGCGGTGATGCGGGCATCGGACGTGACCTTGCCGTCCTTGACCGGAACGTTCATATCGGCGCGGATGAACACGCGCTTGCCAGCGAGATCGAGATCGGTGACGCGTTGGAATGCCATGGTGGTTCTCCTGGGTAGTAAGGTCTAAGGGTTGGCGCGGTGCGGGCCGCGCCAGGCCTTAAGGCTCACTTGAGAGGGGTCAGGGGTCGGGATTCAGGGGCCAGGGGTTGTGCGGCCGAAGGCCGCGCCCCTGATCCAATGCGCGGGCTTCGCCCGCACATTCCCTGAATCCTGCTCCCTGAATCCTGCCCCCTTACTTGGCCACGTGCTCGACCAGACGCAGCATGTTGCAGGTGTAGCCGTACTCGTTGTCGTACCAGGACACGACCTTGACGAAGGTGCTGTCCAGCGCGATGCCGGCTTCGGCGTCGAAGGTGGACGGGGCGCTGTTGCCGACGAAGTCGGTGGAGACCACTTTCTCGTCGGTGTAGCCCAGCACGCCTTTGAGGGCGCCTTCGGAGGCGGCCTTCATGGCCTTGCAGATGTCTTCGTAGGAGGCTTCCTTGTTGAGCTCGACGGTGAGGTCGACCACGGAGACGTCGGAGGTCGGGACGCGGAAGGCCATGCCGGTGAGCTTCTTGTTCAGCTCGGGGATGACCTTGCCGACGGCCTTGGCGGCGCCGGTCGAGGACGGGATGATGTTCTCGAGGATGCCGCGGCCGCCGCGCCAGTCCTTGGAAGACGGGCCGTCGACGGTCTTCTGCGTGGCGGTGGCAGCGTGCACGGTGGACATCAGGCCGCGCTTGATGCCGAAGTTGTCGTGCAGCACCTTGGCGACGGGCGCCAGGCAGTTGGTGGTGCAGGACGCGGCGGAGACGATGGCCTGGCCGGCGTAGGTGGCGTGGTTCACGCCGTACACGAACATCGGGGTGTCGTCCTTGGACGGCGCGGATTGCACGACTTTCTTGGCGCCGGCCTTGAGGTGGGCTTCGCAGGACTCGGTGGTCAGGAAGAAGCCGGTGCAGTCGATGACGATGTCGGCGCCCACTTCGTTCCACTTCAGGTTGGCGGGATCACGCTCGGCGGTCAGGCGGATCTTCTTGCCATTGACGACCATGTTGTTGCCGTCGACCTTGATGTCGCCGTTGAAGCGGCCGTGCACCGAGTCGTACTTCAGCATGTAGGCCAGGTAGTTCGGGTCGAGCAGGTCGTTGATCGCGACGATCTCGATGTTGGGGAAATCCTTGGCGACAGCGCGGAACACCATGCGGCCGATGCGGCCGAAACCGTTGATACCAACTTTGATTGCCATTTCTCAGTTTCTCCAGTGAGGTTGAAAACTTTTACTAGGGGTCAGGATTCAGGGATCAGGGATCAGGGGGTGAACGGACTGCGTCCGCGCTCTTGGGAATGCGCGGCCTCCGGCCGCTCGTTCCCTGCCCCCTGAATCCCGACCCCTGGCCCCTGTATTACAGAACGCCCTTCACCGCGGCCGCGACGGCTTCGGCGGTGATGCCGAATTCCTTGTACAGCACCGGCGCCGGTGCCGATTCGCCGAAGCGGTCGAGGCCGATCACCGCGCCTTCGAGGCCCACGTACTTGCGCCAGAAGTCGGTCACGCCGGCTTCGACGGCGACGCGCGGCAGCCCCTTCGGCAGCACGCTTTCGCGGTACGCGGCGTCCTGGCGGTCGAAAGTGTTGGTCGACGGCATCGACACCACGCGCACCGCGACACCTTCGGCGGCGAGCGCGTCCGCAGCCTTCAGCGCCAGCTCGACTTCGGAGCCGGTGGCGATGATGACGGCGCGGGCAGAGGCGGCGTCCTTCAGCACGTAGCCGCCCTTGGCGACGTTGGCGAGGGTCGCGTCGTCACGCTTCACGAAGGGCAGGTTCTGGCGCGACAGGATGTGGCACGTCGGGCCCGCGGTCCGCTCGACCGAGGCCGCCCAGCCGACCAGGGTCTCGACGGTGTCGCACGGACGCCAGACGTCGATGTTCGGGATCATGCGCAGGGTGGCGGTCTGCTCGACCGGCTGGTGGGTCGGGCCGTCTTCGCCGAGGCCGATCGAGTCGTGGGTGAACACGTGGATCACGCGCTGCTTCATCAGCGCCGCCATGCGGATGGCGTTGCGCGAGTATTCGGAGAACATCAGGAAGGTGCCGCCGAACGGCAGGAGGCCGCCGTGCAGCGCCATGCCGTTCATGATCGCCGCCATGCCGAACTCACGCACGCCGTAGCTGATGTAGTTGCCGGGGTTGCCGTGGCGCACCGGGTGGCAGCCCGTCCAGTTGGTCAGGTTGGAGCCGGTGAGGTCGGCCGAGCCGCCGACGAATTCCGGCAGCGCGGACGCCAGCGCGTTGATCGCGATCTGGCTGGCCTTGCGGGTGGCGACGGTCTCGGCCTTGGCGTTGATCGCGGCCAGCTGCTCGGCGACGTGCGCCTTCCAGTTGGCGGGCAGCTCGCCCTTCATGCGGCGCTCGAATTCGGCGGCCTCGGCCGGGAAGGCCTCCTTGTACTCGGCGAACTTGTTGTTCCACAGGGTCTCGAGCCCCTGACCCTTGGTCTTGGCGTCCCAGCCGGCGTAGATGTCGGCGGGAATCTCGAACGCGGGATGGTTCCAGCCCATGTGCTTGCGGGTGGCCTCGACTTC
>JANJWS010000001.1 GCA_024709425.1 Thiobacillus sp. | reverse complement strand
GGCGAGGTTGGCGGCGAGGTAGCTCGCGCCTTCATCGGCACGCACGCTGCCGACGGCGAGCGTCTTGCAGCCGTCCTTGAACCAGCGCATGAGAAGTTCTGAACGCAGCGAACGCAGCGCCTCGGCCTCGCGGCTGTAGGGGTTGACCGCGGCGGTGAGTTCGGAACTGAGGTTGGCACCGGTAGCCGGCAGCGTCGGGTATTCGAACTGGCGCGACAGCGCGGCGCGAATGTCGGCCTCGGTCACCAGGCCGAGCTTCTGCGCGGCTTCACCGAAGCGCAGGTTGTCCTTCTTCTGCAGGTCGAACACGCGCTCCATATCCTGCGGCTTGAGCTTGCCGGCAGCCTGCAGCAGCTTGCCGATGTGATCGTCACCGCGGGCCGTGGCAGCCTCGACGATGCTGCTCTGTTCGCTGGTGCTGGTGATTGAGTTCATGGGTGGACCTTTACTTTAGGAAAGTCGCGGGTAGGTGTTGACGCGGCGAGCGCGCCGGTGCGTGGTTGTTGCCGTCGTGACGGTTCCACCGCCCGAATCGCGGCGAGGGCGCCGCTCCTACATGTGGGAGGCCCGCCCTCGGGCCGATGCCGTGATGGTTCCACCGCCCGAATCGCGGCGAGGGCGCCGCTCCTACATGTGGGAGGCCCGCCCTCAGGCCGATGCCGTGATGGTGCCACCGCCCGAATCGCGGCGAGGGCGCCGCTCCTACAGGGGTGTAGGCCGATTGCAGGCGTGGGGCGAATGGCCGCTGTCACCCTCTCCCCCTGCCCCTCCCCCCTCGAGGGGGCTGGGAGGAAGGCTGAGGGGTGCGGCGCGTTGAAATGCTCGGCGACCTCCGCGTAATCGGTCCCGTAATCGTGGGCGGCAAGATTGCGCGTGGCCCGGCAAAGCTGCCAGACGGAAACCGAGTCGATCACGCCTGCCTTGTCATAGAAGGCCAATACCTTCAAAAAGGTTTCCCCGGGTTCGCCAGACAGAACAAGTGAATGGCGCATGGCCGCACCGAGGGTGTCCTGTAGCTTCGCAAAGCGTTCGTTAATGGCAGCCAGTGATTCAAACAGGTCAACGTCCTTCTTGTTTTGCTCCAGGTGGGCGGCGGTCAGCGGCCACGGGATTCTCTTGTCGGACGCATCAAGGAAATAGACGCATCGCTGAACGGCCTCCAGCAGCCCGGCCAGGTGCCTGCGCTCGGCGTGCAGGACATTTCCGGTCACAGCGGATTCTCCAGCTTCTTCGCACGCGCGCGGGCAAGCGTCTGGAACGGTGTGGCCGGGCGATTGCGGACGTGTTCAACGATGTCGACCGGCAATCCCAGGCCGCTTTCGAGTTCCATCTTGATCCGCGCGCGCTGAAGCAATCCGATCGGGGCGGCACTTTCGAGCAGCAGATCGATGTCGCCTCCACGCGCTGCGTCGTCGAGACGCGAACCAAACAGGTACACGTCGGCCGTCCCGCCGGTAAGCCGGCTGACAGTGCGAACGATTTCGCGGGTTTGGTCCTGGGTGAGTCGCATGGGGGTCAGTGTACCGAACGCGTGAACGATCGCGGCGAGCACCCCGAGGGCATAAAGGCGCCGGTGCGTGGTTGTTGCAGCTTCCGCGGCTGTACAACCACGGCCTGCCCCTTGCGGGTGCTCCTGTATGCAGGAGGCCCGCCCCCGGGCCGATGCCGTGATGGTGCCACCGCCCGAATCGCGGCGAGGGCGCCGCTCCTACAACGGATTGTGGGCGTTGGTGTGGGCTGGACGATCGCGGCGACGGCGACGGCGCGTGCTTGTTGCCGCGCAAGCGGCCGTACAACCACGGCCTGCCCCTTGCGGGTGCTCCTGTATGTAGGAGGCCCGCCCCCGGGCCGATGCCGTGATGGTGCCACCGCCCGAATCGCGGCGAGGGCGCCGCTCCTACAGGGGTGTAGGCCGATTGCGGGCGTTGGTGCGGAGCGGACGACCGTTGTCACCCTCTCCCCCGGCCCCTCCCCCCTCGAGGGGGAGGGGAGGAAGGTGGAGAAGGCTGCGACAGCACGCGGCGCATGGCCCATCACGCCCCCTCTCCCTTGAGGGGAGAGGGCTGGGGAGAGGGTGGCGGGCGCTTGCATTGCGCGGATCACGTGTCTGGCTCCAACGACTTACGCGACGGCGGGGCGGTTGCGCCGGAACACGCGGCGCAGGGTTTCCATGAATCCGCCGGCTTTCTTGACTTCGGCAAGCACGGGGATGTCGAGGCCGGCCACGAGGTCCTGGCCGGAGCGCACGCGGCGGTCGAGCAGTTCGACGAGGAAGCCGGTGCCGACGCCAAGCAGGCTGCCGAGGAAGACGGACAACAGGATGTTGAGGAAGACACGCGGTTTGGACGGCTCGGTGGGCGGCACGGCGGGGGTCAGCACGGCGATGTCGGTCTGGGTGGACTGGGCTTCCATGCGGGTCTGGCCGTAGCGCTGGAGCGCGGAATCGTAGACGCGCTGGGCGTTTTCGACTTCACGGGCGAGGCGGCTGGCTTCTTCGCGTTCCTGCTTCAATTCGAGGATGCGGGCCTTCTGGCGCTCGAAGGCGGCGGTAAGTTCGTTGAAGCGCTGGCGCGCGGCGCCGGCGGTGGCGCCGACGCCGCGGGTGGCGGTGGCGAGTTCGTTGGCGAGACGGGCCCTGTAGCTGTCGACTTCGGCCTTGAGGCGAACGTAGTCGGGATGGTTGGCACCGACGCGGTTGCTGAGTTCGGCGAGCTTGCCTTCGCCCTGGGCGACCTGGGCCTTGAGGTTCTGTACCACGGGGTTGTTGATGACCTCGGGCAGGCTGGCGCTGTCGCGGGTGCGCGAGCTGGCATCATAGGACGCGGACTGCGCGGCGATCATCTGCCCGGACAGTTCGGCCATGCGGCGGGTCTCGACGTCGAGCCGCTCGTCTGATTCGACGAGGCCTTTTTCGCGCTGGTAGGCGGTGAGCTTCTGTTGCGCCTGGTCGAGGTTCTCGCGCAGCTGCGTGATCTGCTGGTCGAACCAGGCGGCGGTCTGCTTGGCGGGGGCGACGCGCAGGTCGAGGTTGGTTTCGACGTAGGCCTTGGCGAAGGCGTTGGCGATGATCGCCGAGAACTCGGGGTTGGTGCCGGTGAAGCTGACGCGGAAGATACTGGATTCGCGCGAGGGTTCGACGTCGAGCTTTTTCAGCAGGACATCGCCCAGCCACTGCTCGACGGTGCCCTTGCCTTCGCTTTCCGCCATGAACTGCTCGCGGGTACCGGGGGAATCGGCGAGCTTGAGGCCCTGCACGACGCGGGTGGCGACATGCGGGCTCCGGATGATGTCGACCTGGGTGGCCATGTAACCGGGGAACATCTGCGCCGGCAGCAACTGGCCGGTGAACGGATCCTTGCTCTTGGAATCGACGATGAGGGTCGCGGTGGCAGTGTATTCCTTGGGCAGCCACAGGCTGACCGCGGCGGTGGTGGCGACGGTGACGAGCAGCACGCCAAGGATGATCCACTTGCGCGCGTTGAGGACGAGAAGGAATTGGGTGAAGTTCATGACGCGGTCCTCAGAACAGGCTTTCCTTGACGAAAATGACATCGTCCTTCTGCACGGGGTCGCCGAGCTTGACGGGGATTTCCTGCATGGCGCCGCTGGCGTCACGTCGCAGGATGCGCATGCCCCGCTGGGTGCCACGCGGGGTGATGCCGCCGCCGACGGACAACGCCTGGACGACGCTCATGTTCTGCTCGAGCCGGAACGCCCCGGGGCGCTGTACCTCGCCGTAGATGTAGAACATCGGCTGGCGCGAAACGTTGATGACGTCGCCATCTTCAACGGGGATGTTATTGGCCTCGCCGCCCAGGCGGTACAGGGCCACGACGTCGATGTCGCGGTATTCGGTCTTGCCGTCGCGGGTGCGCACGAGCGTGACGATGTCGGCGCCGTCGGGAACGATGCCACCGGCAAGGGCCAGGGCTTCGGTGAGGCGGCCGGGCTTTTCGAGATTGTGCTTGCCGGGGCGGTTGACACGACCGAGGACGGACACCTGCTGGCCGCGATATTGCACGACGTTGAGGCTGACGAAGGGTTCGAGGATGAACCCGCCCTTGGCGAGACGCCGGGTGATCTCGGCTTCGCCCTGCGCGGGGGTGCTGCCCGCCACCTTGACTTCACCGATCAACGGGAAAGTGATGTTGCCGGCCTCACTGACGCGGACTTCGGTGGTGAGGTCGGGCTGTCCATACACGGTGATGCGCAGGACGTCACCGGTACCGATGCGGTAATCATCGCCCGCCGCCCACGCCGGCGCCGCCAGCAAGAGCGCACACCACAACAGCCACACACTACGCCACAACTTCGTCATTGCTCTCTCCAATTCGCAGGCACCGATTTCGTGTGCCGCGCACCTGCCTTGATTTATGCAAACTGCCTGGGTGGGGCGGTTCATCTCGCACCCTCTCCCCTACCCCTCCCCCTCCCGAGGGGGAGGGGAATGAAACTTCAACTGTTCGGCGCAATGCGCGTTGCTCATTACGCCCTACCTGTACTACCTGTACTCGCCCCCTCTCCCTCCAGGGAGAGGGCTGGGGAGAGGGCCCGCGGGCGACCGCCTGTCGCGTGGGGCATGCGCCGGTTGCCACCCTATCCCCCGCCCCCCCTCAAGGGGGAGCGGGGAAAATCTACCGCGGTGCGCGGGCGGGCTTCCTACAACCACGCATCGGCCCCTTGATGCCCGCCGGGCCCTCGCCGCGATTCGGGCGGTGGAGCGATCACGGCGATCGGCCCGGGGCAGCCTCCTGCAATGCCGGAGCGATTCCAGTCGCCCCAGCCCTCGCAGCAATTC
>JANJWS010000056.1 GCA_024709425.1 Thiobacillus sp. | reverse complement strand
ACCTGGTCGCGAAGTTCGGCAACGAGATCTTCGCCGCGGCGCAGGCCAAGGGCGTGATGGTCGCGTTCGAGGCGGCGGTTGCCGGCGGCATCCCCATCATCAAGGCGCTGCGGGAGGGCCTCACCGCCAACCGTATCGAGTGGCTCGCCGGGATCATCAATGGCACCTCAAACTTCATCCTCACCGAAATGCGCGACAAGGGCGCGGCCTTCGCGGACGTGCTGAAACAGGCGCAGGAACTCGGCTACGCCGAGGCCGACCCAACCTTCGACATCGAAGGCATCGACGCCGCGCACAAGCTCACCATCCTGTCCGCGATCGCCTTCGGCATCCCGATGCAGTTCGACCGAGCCTACACCGAAGGCATCTCGAAACTTACGCGCGAGGACGTGCAGTACGCCGAGGAGCTGGGTTACCGCATCAAACTGCTGGGCATCGCGCGCCGTGCAGAAAATGGCATCGAGCTGCGCGTGCACCCGACGCTGATCCCCGAGCGGCGACTGATCGCCAACGTCGACGGCGCGATGAACGCCGTGCTGGTGAAGGGCGACGCCGTCGGCCCGACGCTGTATTACGGCGCCGGTGCCGGCAGCGAGCCGACCGCGTCCGCGGTGGTCGCCGACCTCGTCGATGTCACGCGCCTGCATACCGCCGACCCGCACCACCGCGTGCCGCACCTCGCGTTCCAGCCGGACCAGCTCGCCGCCACGCCGATCCTGCCGATGGACGAGGTGCGCACCGCCTACTACCTGCGCCTGCGCGCGTTCGACCGTCCGGGCGTGCTGGCCGACATCACCCGCATCCTCGCCGACAGCAATATCTCGATCGACGCCATGGTGCAGAAAGAGCCCGCAGAGGGCGAGGAGCAGGTCAACATCATCCTGCTGACCCACGTCACGGTGGAGAAAAACGTCAACGCCGCCATCGCCCGAATCGAGGCGCTGAATTCGGTGGCGGGCAAGGTGATGCGCATCCGCCTCGAAGAACTGGCATCCAAGTAAAAAAAGGCAGGCAATGAACTACCTCAGCACCCGCGGCCTCGCGCCGCAGCTCCGCTTCTCGGAAATCCTGCTCGGCGGGCTCGCCAGCGACGGCGGCCTTTACGTGCCAGAAGCCTATCCGCGCTTCAGTGCTGCCGAGCTCGACGCGATGCGCGGCATGAACTACCGCGAGCTGGCATTCGCCGTGCTGTCGCGGCTGGTCGACGACATTCCGGCCGACGACCTGCGTGCGCTCATCGACAAGACCTACACTGCCGAGGTCTACCGCTATGCCGGCCCCGGTGAGAACGCCGCCGACATCACGCCGCTGAAAACGCTGGAGCCCGGCCTGCATGTGCTGGCGCTGTCGAACGGTCCGACGCTGGCGTTCAAGGACATGGCGATGCAGCTGCTGGGCAACCTGTTCGAGTACGTGCTCGACAAGACCCATGGCGAACTCAACATCCTCGGCGCGACCTCGGGCGACACCGGCTCCGCCGCCGAATACGCGATGCGCGGCAAGCGCGGCATCCGCGTCTTCATGCTCTCGCCCGAGCACGGCATGACGCGCTTCCAGCAGGCGCAGATGTACGCACTCGCGGACGCCAACATCCACAACCTGGTGATCCGCGGCGTGTTCGACCAGTGCCAGGACATCGTCAAGGCCGTCTCAAACGATCTCGAATTCAAGGCGCGCCACCATATCGGCGCGGTCAACTCGATCAACTGGGCGCGCGTCGCGGCGCAGAGCGTGTACTACTTCAAGGCCTATTTCGCTGCCACGCGTAGCAACGATGAAGAGGTCTCGTTCTCGGTGCCCTCGGGAAACTTCGGTAACGTGTGCGCCGGCCACATCGCGCGCCAGATGGGCCTGCCGATCCGCAAACTCATCGTCGCCACGAACGAGAACGACGTGCTCGACGAATTCTTCCGCACCGGCGTCTACCGGCCGCGCCCGGAAACCAAGCACACCTCCAGCCCGAGCATGGACATCTCCAAGGCGTCCAACTTCGAGCGCTTCGTGTTCGACCTCGCGGGGCGTGATGCCGCGAAGATCCGCAGCCTGTGGGGCGCGGTCGAGTCCGGTGGCAGCTTCGACCTCAAGGACGACGGCTTGTTCGATCGCGTCGCCGGCCTTGGCATGGCCTCGGGTTCCAGCAGCCACGCCAACCGCATCGACACCATTCGCACCGTGCATCAACGCTACGGCGTCATGATCGACCCCCACACCGCCGACGGCCTCAAGGTGGGTCTCGAGCACCGCGAGGCAGGTGTGCCGCTCATCTGCATGGAAACCGCGCAGCCGGCCAAGTTCGAGGACGCGATCCGCGAGGCGCTCGGCGTCGAGCCGGTGCGCCCCGCGGAGCTCGCCGACCTCGAAGCGCAGCCGCAGAAAAAGCATGTGATGGACGCCGATGTCGAAGCGGTCAAGCGCTACATCGTCGCGCACGCCGGCTGAGCCACATCCCGGCGAGTTCTTCGCCGCGCTGCTGACGCGGGTGCGCGCGTGCACCGTCTGCGCGCCGCATCTTCCACATCCGCCGCGCCCCATCCTGCGTGCATCGCCCACGGCGCGCCTTCTTATCGTCGGCCAGGCGCCCGGGCGCCGCGTGCACGAAACCGGAATCCCGTGGAACGACCCCTCGGGCGACCAGTTGCGGCAGTGGCTGGGCCTGACGCGCGAAGCCTTCTACGACGAATCGCGCATCGCCATCGTTCCCACCGGCTTTTGCTATCCGGGCACCGTCAACGGCAGCGACCTGCCGCCACGCCCGGAGTGCGCACCATTGTGGCATCCGCCGTTGCGGGCCGCGATGCCGGACATTCGCCTCACGCTTCTCATCGGCGCCTATGCGCAGGCGTATTACCTAGGCCGACGCCGCGGCCGCACGCTGACCGATACTGTCGCCGCATGGCGCGACTTCGCCCCGGATTACCTGCCTTTGCCGCACCCCAGCCCGCGCAACCGCGGCTGGCTGGAGCGCAACCCCTGGTTCGAGGCCGAGGTGCTGCCCATCCTGCGCGAACGGGTTGGAACCCTGCTGGCGGCGAGCGATAATGGCGGCGCACACGATATGCCGAATAAAATGCCGCTCAGGGAAACGCCATGAAACTCCTCACCTCGCTCACCAGCCCCTACGGCCGCAAGGTCCGCGTGGTGCTGGCGGAAAAGAAAATCCCCTTCCAGCTCCAGGTCGAAAATCCCTGGGCCCCGGACAGCCCTGTGTCGTCGTTCAACCCGCTCGGCAAAGTGCCCGTCCTGGTGCTGGAGGATGGCGTCACCGTATTCGACTCGCGCGTCATTGTCGAGTATCTCGACAATGTCAGCCCCGTGGCACACCTGATCCCCACCGAGCTGAAAAGCCGCATGGTGGTGCGCGGCGTCGAGGCGCTGGCCGATGGCGTTACCGACGCCGCCGTGGCGGTGTACCTGGAGAAAAAGCGTTCGGCCGAACAGCAGAGCAGCGACTGGCTGGTGCTGCAGGAAAAGACCCTGTTCCGCGGCCTCGAGGCCCTGTCGGAAGCGCTTGGCGAAAAGCCCTGGTTTCTCGGCAACAGCATGACGCTGGCGGATGTCGCCTGCGGCTGCACGCTCGGCTACCTGGGCCTGCGCTTCCCCGAAATCGACTGGCGCACCGCGCACTCCAACCTGGCGAAGCTGTTCGAGAAGCTGATGACGCGCGCCTCGTTCACGGAAACCGTGCCGGTGGTCTGAGGAGCCGGGCATGTCCTTTGGCCAGCCGCATGCGTAAAGGAAACACGACATGACCCACTCGGTGGCAACCCTCGCCGGCGGCTGCTTCTGGTGCATCGAAACCGTCTTCAACCGCCTGCGCGGCGTCGAGTCGGCCGTCTCCGGCTACATGGGCGGCCACACGCCCAACCCTACGTATAAGGACATCTGCAACGGCGACACCGGCCACGCCGAAGTCGTGCAGGTGACCTTCGATCCGGACGTGATCAGCTTCCGCGACCTGCTCGACGTCTTCTTCACGATCCACGACCCCACCCAGTTCAACCGCCAGGGTAACGACGTCGGCACCCAGTACCGCTCGGCCATCTTCTGGCACACGCCCGAGCAGAAGGCCGAGGCCGAAGCCGCGATCGCCGAGCTGAATGCGTCAAAGCAGTTCGCCGCGCCGATCGTGACGGAAATTTGCGAGGCGACAACCTTCCACCCCGCCGAGGACTACCACCAGCGCTACTATGAGCAGAACCCGCACCAGCCTTATTGCCAGTTCGTCGTGGCGCCGAAGGTGGCGAAGGCGGAGGGGAAGTTTGGCGACAGGCTCAAAGCCTGACCCCGGCGTGTTGCAGCCCGTCGTCGAGTGGCGGGCTTGTGTGCGCCAGCGCATGGCTGGCGAATTCAAGGCTTGATAGGGTACCCAATAAGGAACAGAATAAGGCACCTTTTTTGAATGATGCAGGTGCCGCATGGAACAGGTTCTCGCCTCTCGCTCGGTGAGCATCACCGAACTCAAACGTAGCCCCAGCGCCGTGCTCGAACAGGCGGGCTCCGAGCCCGTCGCGGTACTCAACCATAACCGCCCGGCGGCCTATCTGCTCTCTCCCCGCGTGTACGAAGCGATTCTGGAACGGCTGAACGCCGATTTGCGCGCGGCGATCCAGCAGGGCGTCGATAGTGGAGAAGCCCTGTCCGCCGAAGGTGTCTTCGCCGAACTGGGCGCACGCTATGCCGAGCCTGCTCGGCCCGCGAGCAAGGCAGGTTCCAAGCGCCGCGCCTGATGGCGTCCGTCACCTTTTCGCCGAAAGCCCGGCAGGACCTCATCGATATCGGTGACTTCATCGCCCGGGACGGCCGGGCCAATGCCCGGCGCTTCATCGTCAGGCTGCAGGATCAATATCAGCGCATTGGCAATGCGCCGCTCAGCTACCCCAGCCGCGAAGACCTGGCGCCCGGCTTGCGGATGGCGCCACTGGGACGTTATGTGATTTTCTTTCGTGTGATGGGTGACGCGGTTCGCATCGAGCGGGTATTGCAGGGCGCACGCAATCTGCCTGTGGTGCTTGGGTCGGACTGATCATGGCAAACAACTGAAATTCTTGTCGAGGATTGGGGAGGTGTGTGATTCAACATCACCGTCCGGTTGAACACCGGCGTCCCCGGCTTCGTGTCGACGCGATCCGCGACGAAGTAGCCGTGCCACTCGAACTGGAACGAAGCTTCGGGCGCGGCATCCTTCAGTGCGGGCTCCAGCTGCGCGCGGATCACTTTCACCGAATCGGCGTTGAGGTCGTCGAGGAAGTTGCCCGTCTCGGCGCCGGGCTGCGCGGTCTTAATATCAAGGGTTCCAGGCGCGAATTAAATTCACGCAATGTGCACCAGATTTAGGCTGCGTCCCGTTCCAGCCAGGGCACGATCTTGTCCAACGCCTTGCCGGTTTCGAGCTGTGCTTTTTCCATGTCGTAATGCGACTGGAGGTTGAGCCAGGACTGGGCATCAGTCCCGAAAAACCGGGCCAGGCGTAGGGCGGTATCGGCGCTGATGCCGCGCTTGCCGTGAACGATTTCGTTGATGCGGCGGGGCGGCACGCCGATTTCGATGGCAAGCCGGTACTGGCTCAGGCCCATGGGCTTGAGCCATTCTTCCAGCAAGATTTCGCCGGGGGTCACGAGTTGCAGTTTTCTCATCTTGTGCCTTTCAGTGGTAGTCCACGATCTCGACGTTTAGCGCGGTGCCATTGTGCCATTCGAAGCACAAGCGCCATTGATCGTTGATGCGTATGCTCCATTCCCCTTTGCGGTCGCCTTTCAGGGCTTCAAGCCGGTTTTGCGGCGGAATCCGCAGAAACGCAAGGTCGGTAGCGGCATGCAGTTGCTTGAGCTTGCGCCGCGCGACCTGTTCGATATTGACAAAGCGCGCCACGCGCCGGTTCTCGAACAGGGCCTGGGTATCCTTGCATCTGAAGGATTCGATCATGCTGGATGATAACGCTGCGCGTTATGGATGGCAACGATGGAAATCACAGCGAAAGAAACGGGCCGACAGGAGGCGGCGCCGAGGTACTCAGCAAGATCGAGTGGGTTTACTGGGCTGCCTTCACCCACGAATCCTTCAACGTCACTGTCCGGTTGAACACCGGCGCGCCTGGCTTCGTATCGACGCGATCGGCAACAAAATAGCCGTGGCGTTCGAACTGGAAGGGCTGCTCGGGCGCGGCATCCTTCAGTGCCGGTTCCAGTTGCGCGTGGATCACCTTCACCGAATCGGCGTTGAGGTCGTCGAGGAAGTTGCCGGTTTCGGCGCCCGGTTGCGCGGTTTTGAACAGGCGGTCGTAAAGGCGCACTTCGGCTTCATAGGCGTGCGCCGCGCTCACCCAGTGGATGTTGCCCTTGACCTTGACCGAGTCGGCGCCGGGGGTGCCGGACTTGGTGTCGGGGAGGTATTCGCAGTGGACGGCGGTGATGGTGCCGTCGGTGTCCTTGTCGCAGCCGATGCATTTCACGATGTAGCCGTAGCGCAGGCGCACCGAGTTGCCGGGGAATAAACGGAAATAGCCCTTGGGCGGGGTTTCCTCGAAGTCCTCGCGCTCGATCCACAGCTCCCTTGAGAACGGAATCGCGCGCTTGCCGAGGTCGGGCTGCTGCGGGTGGTTGGGGGCGAAGCAGTCTTCGCTCTGGCCTGCGGGGTAGTTGTCGATGATGAGCTTGACCGGGTCAAGTACGGCGACGCGGCGCAGCGCGGAATCATTCAGCACATCGCGCTGGCAGGCCTCGAACACGCTGTAGTCGATCCAGCCGTCGGACTTGGATACGCCGATCTGGTCGGTGAAGCGGCGGAAGCCTTCGGGTGTGTAGCCGCGGCGGCGCGCGCCGACGAGCGTGGGCAGGCGCGGGTCGTCCCAGCCGCTGACGTGTTTTTCGTCGACCAGCTGGATCAACTTGCGCTTGGAGAGTACGACGTAGGTGAGGTTCAAACGGGCGAACTCGATCTGCTGCGGCAGCGGGCGGGTGAAGAAACCGCCGTCGGCGAGCTTGTCGAGCAGCCAGTCGTAGAACGGGCGCTGGTCCTCGAATTCCAGGGTACAGATCGAGTGCGTGATGTGTTCGATCGCGTCTTCGATCGGGTGGGCGTAGGTGTACATCGGGTAGATGCACCATTTGTCGCCGGTGTTGTGGTGGCTGGCGTGCTTGATGCGGTAGATCGCCGGGTCGCGCAGGTTGATGTTGGGCGAGGCCATGTCGATCTTGGCGCGCAGCACGTGCGCGCCGTCGGGGAATTCGCCCGCCTTCATGCGGCGGAAGAGGTCGAGGTTCTCCTCGATGCTGCGGGTGCGATAGGGACTGTCCTTGCCTTTTTCAGTCAGCGTGCCGCGGTATTCGCGCATCTCGTCGGCGGAAAGCGAATCGACGTAGGCGTGGCCGGATTGGATCAAATACTCGGCGCAGGCGTACATGGTGTCGAAGTAGTTCGACGCGTAGTAGAGGTGCGTGCCCCAGTCGAAACCCAGCCACTTCACCGACTCGACGATGGAGTCGACGTATTCCTGTTCTTCCTTCTCCGGGTTGGTGTCGTCGAAGCGCAGGTGGCAGACGCCGCCGTAGTCGCGCGCCAGGCCGAAGTTGAGGAAGATCGACTTGGCATGGCCGAGATGCAGGTAGCCGTTGGGCTCGGGCGGGAAGCGCGTCTCGACGCGGCCGCCCCATTTTCCTTCGGCGTTCTGCGCGTCGATGATGTTGCGGATGAAGTTGGCGGCGGGAGCGGGGGCTTCGTGCGACATGGTGGCGTGGAAATCTGGAATACGTGGATTGTAGCGGCTCAGAAGATGATGCCGCCGCCGAGGCAGACCTCGCCGTCATACAAGACGACGGATTGCCCGGGCGTGACGGCCCATTGCGGCGCGTCGAACGCGAGCTCGAGTGTGTCGGCATCGAGCTTCGTGATGCGGCAGGCGGCATCGGTCTGGCGGTAGCGGGTCTTCGCGGTATAGGGCTTGCCGGGGTCGGGTGCTGCGCCGGCGATCCAGCTGAGTTGGCCGGCTGCGAGCGTCGAGCGCTTCAGCAGCGGATGGTCGTGGCCCTGCACGACGACGAGGGTGTTGGTCGCCATGTCCTTGGCGGCGACACCAGGGTTCCTCGCTGCCGCCTTTCTGGCCGCCGATGCCGAGGCCCTGGCGCTGGCCGAGCGTGTAGTACATCAGCCCCTGGTGGCGGCCGACGACGCGGCCGTCGGGCGTCTTCATGTCGCCGGGATCGCGCGGCAGGTAGCGCTCGAGGAATTCGCGGAAGTTGCGCTCGCCGATGAAGCAGATGCCGGTCGAGTCCTTCTTGGCGGCGTTCGGCAGGCCGATCTTTCCTGCAATCTCGCGTACCTCGGGTTTGGGCAGGTGCGCGAGGGGGAAGAGGGCGGGAGCGAGCTGCGCCTGGCTCAAGCGGTAGAGGAAGTAGCTCTGGTCCTTGTTGGTGTCCGCGGCCTTCAATAGCGTCGCGCGCCCGGCGGCATCCGAGCCCTTGCCGACGTAGTGGCCGGTGGCGATGTACTCGGCGCCGCGTGCGATGGCGTCGTCGAGGAAGGCCTTGAACTTGATCTCGGCATTGCACAGCACGTCGGGATTGGGCGTGCGCCCGGCCTGGTACTCGGCGAGGAAGTAGCTGAACACGCGTTCCTTGTATTCGGCAGCGAAATTGACCGCCTCGACCTCGATGCCGAGCACGTCGGCGACCGCGAGCACGTCGAGAAAGTCCTGGCGCGCCGTGCAGTGCTCGGTGTTGTCGTCGTCGTCCCAGTTCTTCATGAACACGCCGAGGACGTCGTAGCCCTGCTGCTTCAGGAGATGCGCAGCGACGGCGGAGTCGACCCCGCCCGACATGCCGACGACGACGCGTGTCTTCATGCGTGCCTCACGAAGTCGAGCGGAAAGCGACGCCCGGCGAGATAGTCCTCGACGCAGCGCATGACCAGCGGGCTGCGGTGGGGCGTGGGGTGCGTGGCGAGTTCCTCTGGCGTGAGCCACAGTGTGCGCACGATGCCGTCGTCGAGCGCGCGATCGGCGTCGAAGCCGGCGACCTCGCAGACATAGGCGAAGCGCAGGTAGGTAATGTCGCGCCGCGGGTAGTGGGTGCTGTAGCAGCCGATCAGCGCAGTCGGCTCGACGTGGTGCGCGGTTTCCTCGAGCGCCTCGCGCCGCACCGCTTCGACGAGCGTCTCGCCGCGCTCCCAGTGGCCGGCGGGCTGGTTGAGGCGCAGGCCTTCGGCGGTGTGTTCCTCGACCACGAGGAACTTGCCGTCCTGTTCGACGATCGCCGCCGCGACGACGTGCGGCATCCACTGGGTTGTATCAGGGGCTGGCTCAGACATGAATCTCTTTCCATTCTCCGGGCTGAAGCGCGCCCAGTTTCCATTCGCCGACGGCGGCGCGGACGAGGCGCAGCGTCGGAAAGCCGATCTTCGCCGTCATGCGGCGCACCTGGCGGTTTTTGCCTTCCTTGATCACGAGCTCGATCCACGTGGTCGGGATTGCCGCGCGAAAGCGGATCGGCGGGTTGCGCGGCCAGAGGCTGGCCGGCGCGTCGATCAGCCGCGCCTGCGCCGGGCGGGTGACGAAGTCGCCGAGATCGACGCCGCGGCGCAAGGGTTCGAGGTCGGCGTCGGTCGGCGACCCCTCGACCTGCGCCCAGTAGGTCTTCGGCAGCTTGTGGCGCGGATCGGCGATGCGGGCCTCAGCGCGCCGTCATCGGTTAAAATCAGCAGTCCCTCGCTGTCGGCATCCAGCCGTCCGGCCGCATAGACGCCCCGCACGCCGAGATGATCGCGCAGGCCCTGCCAGCGCCCCGCGGGGGTGAACTGGCTCAGCACGCCGTAGGGTTTGTTGAACAGGATCAATCGCGCCACGCTGCAGACACTTCGCAAAAGACGCCCATTTTACCGTTACCCGAGCATCCACCTGACAATCCAGCCATGACCTACCAGCATATCCAGATCCCCGCCGACGGCCAGAAGATCACCGTCAACGCCGACAACACGCTGAACGTGCCCGACACGCCGATCATCCCCTTCATCGAGGGCGACGGCACCGGTGTCGACATCACCCCGGCGATGAAGAAGGTCGTCGACGCCGCGGTCGCCAAGGCCTATGGCGGCAAGAAGAAGATCGCGTGGATGGAGGTCTTTGCCGGCGAGAAGGCGGTCAAGGTCTACGGCGGTGACCAGTGGCTGCCCGACGAGACCGTCGCCGCGGTGAAGGACTACGTGATCTCGATCAAGGGCCCGCTCACCACGCCGACCTCGGGCGGCATCCGCTCGCTCAACGTCGCGCTGCGCCAGCTGCTCGACCTCTACGTGTGCCTGCGTCCGGTGCGCTACTTCACCGGCGTGCCGAGCCCGGTGAAGGAACCCGAGAAGGTCGACATGGTGATCTTCCGCGAGAACACCGAGGACATCTACGCCGGCGTCGAGTGGGAAGCCAACTCGGAACAGGTGAAGAAGGTGATCGCCTTCCTGCAGCAGGAAATGGGCGTGAAGAAGATCCGCTTCCCCGAGACCTCGGCGATCGGCATCAAGCCGGTGTCTGTCGAGGGCTCCGAGCGGCTCATCCGCAAGGCGATCCAGTACGCGATCGACAACAAGCGCAAGTCGGTGACGCTCGTGCACAAGGGCAACATCATGAAGTTCACCGAGGGCGGCTTCAAGAAATGGGGCTACGAGCTCGCGGCGCGCGAATTCGGCGCCAAGCTGATCGGCGAAGGCCCGTGGATGGAACTGCCGAACGGCATCGTGATCAAGGACGTGATCGCCGACGCCTTCCTGCAGCAGATACTGCTGCGCCCGGCCGACACCCACGTCATCGCCACGCTCAACCTCAACGGTGACTACATCTCGGACGCGCTCGCGGCAGAAGTCGGCGGCATCGGCATCGCGCCGGGGGCGAACCTTTCCGATACCGTCGCGATGTTCGAGGCGACCCACGGCACCGCGCCGAAGTACGCCGGCAAGGACTACGTCAACCCGGGCTCGCTGATCCTGTCGGCCGAAATGATGCTGCGCCATCTTGGCTGGACCGAGGCGGCCGACCTCATCGTCGCCAGCATGGAAAAGGCGATCCAGGCGAAGACCGTGACCTACGATTTCGCCCGCCTGATGGACGGTGCGACCGAGGTGAAGTGCTCGCAGTTCGCCGAGACGATGGTCGCGAAGATGTAAGGGAGTCCCTGCTTCGGCAGGCAGAAACAAGAAAACCCCGCCGAGGCGGGGTTTTTTTACAGCCAGATCAACAAGTCAACCCTGCGGCTGGATGTTGGAAGCCTGCTTGCCCTTGGGGCCCTGGCTGACTTCGAAGGAGACCTTCTGGCCTTCCTTCAGGGTCTTGAAACCGCTGGTCTGGATGGCGGAGAAATGCGCGAACACATCCTCGCCGCCGTCATCGGGGGTGATGAAGCCGAAACCCTTGGCGTCGCTG
>JANJWS010000080.1 GCA_024709425.1 Thiobacillus sp. | reverse complement strand
GTGTGGACCTCCGGCACGGCGAGCAGCGCAGCCAGTGCCTATTCCAGGTGATCTTGCACGGTGCGACCCGATGGCTGGCTTTTCCCGCCCACGTAGGCGCGCCCGTGGTAACTGACGCCGAGCGCGATCCGCAATGGCGATACGCTCAGGAAAGATCGGCCAGGAAGGTGCTGGCCTTGGTCTTGAGGGTGCCGGTGGCCTCGGCCAGGACTTCCTCGGCCAAAGAGCGAGCGCCTTCCAGGTCACCAATGGCACGGAACTCTTCGGCCAGCGACAACTTGGTCTCGAGCGGATTTTCGCCACCGGGTTCGATGTTGTCGGCCGCTGTGTCTTCGGTCGCCGGCCCGAGGTCCAGGTTGATCTCGTCCAGATCGAAGGAGAGCATCTCGCCGCCGGTGGCTGGAGCGGGCGCTGGGGTTGAGGCTGGCGGGGTCTCTTCCAGTGGGACAGGCAGGGAGTCCTGGAGATCCAGAATATCGAGCGATTCGTTGGGGTCAAAGGTCGGGGCCTCTGCCGCAGGCGCTGAGGAAATCAGAGGGGCAGGGTCAGACGGGAAGTCCAGATCGAAATCCATCGAGCGCGAGGCGGGCGCTTCTGCGGTGGCGGGTTCCTGGGTGAGGGAGTCTGTCGATCCCAGATCATCCAGTCGGGATACTGCGGCAGGCGGGGCTGCGGGGGCGACAGGCGCGCTCGTATCGAGACCCAGGTCAAGGTCCAGATCGAGATCGGCCGGGACAGACAGGGCATCTTCCTGGCCCAGCGTGCTCGCGCCGAACGGCACCGTGTTGGGTGCGGCATAAGCGGTCGATGCGCCAGCTGCGGCGACGGCAGCCATGCCCGCGGGCTTGCCGCCTGGCTGGTACAGCGGATTGCCGGGATCCAGCTCCCGGCCGAGTTCGCAGGCGCGCTCCCACTCAGGGCCTTGACCCTGCGTCAGGCTGAATGCCTCGGTCGCCACCACTTCGAACGCGCGCGTGTCCCGGCGCTTGGCGTAAATCTCCAGCAGCTTGTTGTGGATGGCCACGCGCGTCGGTGTGCTGCGCATGGCTTCCTTGAGGATCTCCTCGGCCTGCGCATCGCGGCCATAGGCCATGTACACCTCGGCTTCGGCAATGGGGTCGACGTCATGCGTGTCAATGGTACCCAGACCCGCCTGGCTGAAATCGGTCAGGAACGACGTGTCGCCAGTGTTCACACTGCCACCGGAGGCCGCACCGATAACGGTGTTCGGACGCACCTCGCCACTGCTCATGATGCTGTCTTCCAGCACGGTGGCAGACTTGCGCCGGCGGCCACCGGCCAGCATCCACCACAGGACCCCGCCCAACCCCAGGGCGGCCAGGCCACCGCCCCAATACAATGGATTCTGCAGCAGCATGGCATACCAGGCTTCGCCGGTTTCCGGGGCGGCCGGAGGGGCCTTGACGGCAGGTGCGGGGGCTGGCTTCGGGGCCGGCTTGGGGGCCGGTTCTGCGACAGGCTCTGGCGCCGCGGGTGCAGCAGCCTCTTGTGCCTGCTGCTCCTTGTCCTTCATCTCGACCAGCTTCTGCATGTCCTCGATCTGCTTTTCCAGGACAGCGACACGTTGGCCGGATTCTTCCAGTGCCTTTTGACGGGCAATGGCATCCTCCTCCTGGGCACGCAGTTTGTCCTGCAGGGCGCGCGCCTCGTCGGCCTTCGCGGTATCGACCTTGGATAGCTTCAGCACATCCTTCTGGGCCTCGGGTGCCGGTTTGGCCTTGTCCTCGACCTTGGGCGTAATCTTGCCAGTGGCGGCCTGTGCCGGTTCGGCCTTGGTTGCGGGCGTTTCCTGGACGGCTGTTGCCAGTTTCTGCCGATAGGCGCGCCAATCTTCCGCCTGCAGGCGAATTTCCTGCACAGCTTCCTTCTTGGTAATGGCAGCCATCGCATCGGCGGCGGGCACGCTCAGGGTCTTCCCGGCCTTCATGCGATTCATGTTGCCGTCGAACGCCTTGCTGTTCTCGCGATACAGGCCGACCAGGGTCTGCTCCAGGCTGACGCCTTCGGGACGAACGCGGCTGGCGATGCGGGCGAGCGTATCGCCACGCTTGACGACAATCCGGCCGGGTGCGCTTTCGGGTGCCGGGGCGGCAGCAGGCGTGGGCGCAGGTGCTGCGGGGGCCTCGACTGCCGGCGGTGCGACGGTAGGTTCGGGTTTTGTTGCCTGCTTCGGCGCGGGCTTCGGTGCCGGTGTTTGGGCCGGGGCCACCGCTACCGGGGCAACCGTCTGGGGCGCAGCCATGCCCGGGGGGTCCAGCAGCATGGTGTATTCACGCACCAGTCGGCCAGACGCCCAGTTAAGCTCGATCAGGAGGTCGACGAATGGATCGTTGACCGGGCGGTTCGAACTGAGTTTCAACACAGCCCTGCCGTCGGGTTTGCGCTCGATGGAAAAACGCAGGGAGGAGAGAATGGGCGCAAACTCGACCCGCGCATCGCGGAAGGCCTGGTCAGACGCCAGAGTCGCCTGCAAGCTGTCGAATTCGGCCTTGTCCGCGGCAAACACCTCGATTTCCGCCGCCAGCGGCTGGCCCAGCGCCGAAGTGACCGACAGCTTGCCGAGGCCCGCAGCATGCGCCATCCACGGCAGGGCGATCAGTCCTGCCGCCGCCAGATGGGTGGTGAAGCGCTTCAATTTCATCCCGTCTCTCCCTGTACGCCCCGCTCGGCGGGGCTGTTGAATCGTCGACGCCACTATTGACGGCTCGGCAGGCGCAATCTTTAGAGCAACAATTGCACCAGGCCTCATCGAGGCCCGTTTCTACCGCGGATCAGGCTTCGAGCAGAATGCGAAGCATCCGGCGCAACGGCTCGGCGGCGCCCCACAGCAGTTGGTCGCCGACGGTGAAGGCGGTCAGGTACTGCGGCCCCATGTTGAGCTTGCGCATGCGTCCGATCGGCACGGTGAGCGTGCCGGTGACGGCCGCGGGGGTGAGCTCGCGCATGGTGAGTTCGCGGTCGTTCGGCACCACTTTCACCCACTGGTTGTGCGCCGCGATAAGATCGTGGATCTCGGCCAGCGGCACGTCCTTGGTCAGCTTGACGGTGAGCGCCTGCGAGTGGCAGCGCATCGCGCCGACGCGCACGCACAGGCCGTCAATCGGAATCGGGTTGTCGCTGCGGCGCATGATCTTGTTGGCCTCGACCTGCGCCTTCCATTCTTCCTTGGACTGGCCGGATTCGAGCGCGACGTCGATCCAGGGAATCAGGTTGCCGGCCAGCGGCACCGGCCACGCATCGGTCGGATAGCGATCGGAACGGATGAACTCGGCCACCTTGCGGTCGATCTCGAGGATGGCGGAAGCGGGATCGCCGATCAGGTCGGTCACCTCGGCATGCACGGCGCCCATCTGCATGATCAGTTCGCGCATGTTGCGCGCCCCGGCGCCGGACGCGGCCTGGTAAGTCATCGGCGACACCCATTCGACCAGCCCGGCATCGAACAGCCCGCCCATCGCCATCAACATCAGCGACACCGTGCAGTTGCCACCGACGTAGGTCTTCACGCCATTGGCAATGCCATCCTGAATCACCTGCTTGTTGACCGGATCGAGGATGATGATCGCTTCGTCCTTCATCCGCAGCGTCGACGCCGCGTCGATCCAGTAGCCGTTCCAGCCGGCGGCGCGCAGTTTCGGGTAGATTTCCTTGGTGTAGTCGCCGCCCTGGCAGGTGATGATGGTGTCGCAGGCCTTGAGTTCGTCGATGCTGCCAGCATCCTTCAGCGGCGGCACCTCGCGGCCAATATCCGGTGCCTTGCCGCCGACGTTCGACGTGGTGAAGAACACCGGGTCGATGTGGTCGAAGTCGCGCTCGTCCTTCATGCGCCCCATCAGCACGGAACCCACCATGCCGCGCCAGCCGATCAGTCCAACTTTCATCATGTTCGTATCTCCTTGTGTGAGGGGCTAGGGGTCAGGATTCAGGGGTCAGGGGGCGAGCGGCCTTCGGCCGCGTCTTTTCTATCAAGCGCGGGCAAAGCCCGCACATCCCCTAATCCCTAGCCCCTAGCCCCTAGCCCCTAAATCCTAAAGCGCCGCGACCACCGCATCGCCCATTTCGCTGCACGACACCTTCCGCGTGCCCTCGGTCCAGATGTCGCCCGTGCGCAGGCCCTGCGCGATGACCTGCTTCACCGCACCCTCGATGCGGTCGGCGGTGGCAAGGTCGGCAAAGGTGTAACGGTACATCATCGCCACGGAAAGGATGGTGGCGAGCGGGTTGGCGAGGTTCCTGCCGGCGATGTCGGGTGCGGAGCCGTGGATCGGTTCGTACATGCCCTTGTTGTGTTCGTCGAGCGAAGCCGAGGGCAGCATGCCGATGGAACCCGACAGCATCGACGCGGCGTCGGACAGGATGTCACCGAAGATGTTGCCTGTGACCATGGTGTCGAACTGCTTGGGCGCGCGGATCAGCTGCATCGCGGCGTTGTCGACGTACATGTGGGAGAGCGTGACCTCGGGGTAGTCCTTCGACACCTCGATCATCACTTCTTTCCACAGCTCGGAGCATTCGAGCACGTTGGCCTTCTCGACCGAGCACAGCTTTTTGCCGCGCTTCATCGCGATGCCGAAGGCGACGTGGGCGACGCGACGCACTTCCGATTCGGAATACAGCATGGTGTTGAAGCCGACCCGCTCGCCGTTCCGGATCTCGATGCCACGCGGCTGGCCGAAGTACACGTCGCCCGTGAGCTCGCGCACGATCATGAGATCGAGCCCGGCCACCACCTCGGGCTTCAGCGACGAGGCACCGGCGAGCTCCGGATACAACAGCGCCGGGCGCAGATTGGCGAACAGGTTGAGCTCCTTGCGGATGCGCAGCAAGCCGCGCTCGGGACGCAGCGGCCGGTCGAGCGCGTCGTATTGCGGGCCCCCGACGGCGCCAAGCAGCACGGCGTCGGCTGCGCGCGCGAGCTTCAGGGTCGCTTCGGGCAGCGGATCGCCAGCGGCGTCGTAGCCCGCGCCGCCGATCGGCGCGGTTTCCATTTCGAGCTTCGCGCCGTCGGCACGCAGCGCTTCCAGCACTTTCACCGCCTGCGCGACGATTTCCGGACCGATGCCGTCACCCGGCAAGACTGCAATTTTCATTTTGACTCCGTAAGGGGTGAAGCGTGAGGGGTGAGGCGTAAAACCGGCAGGACAGCCCGCCTCACCCCTAACGCCTCACGCCTCACTCATTCAACCAAACAACCACGGCGCTTCCTGCTTGCGCCGCTCTTCGTACGCCTTAATCCTGTCGGCCTGCAGAAGCGTCAGGCCGATGTCGTCGAGTCCGTTCAATAGGCGATGCTTGCGCCCGACATCCACCTGGAACTTCAGCACCTCGCCGCCCGGCGTGGTCACAGTCTGACGGTCTAGATCGATAGTGAGGCGATAGCCCTCGCTTGCCTCGCACTCGCGGAACAGTCGCTCGACCGTCGCGGCGTCGAGCACGATCGGCAGGATGCCGTTCTTGAAGCAATTGTTATAGAAGATATCGGCAAACGACGGTGCGATGACGGCACGAATGCCATAGTCTTCCAGCGCCCACGGCGCGTGCTCGCGGCTCGACCCGCAGCCGAAGTTGTCACGCGCCAGCAGCACCGACGCGCCCCGATAGCGCGGAAAATTCAGCACGAACTCGGGGTTGGGCTTGCGCATCGCGGGATCCATCCCCGGCTCGCCGTGGTCCAGGTAGCGCCATTCGTCGAACAGGTTGGGGCCGAAACCCGCGCGCTTGATCGATTTCAGGAACTGCTTCGGAATGATGGCATCGGTGTCGACGTTGGCGCGATCGAGCGGCACCACCAGTCCGTCGTGGACGGTGAATGCCTGCATTACTTGCTGCCGGCGCGTTCGATGGCGCTGCCGGCCTTCTCGATGTCCTGGCCGATGCCCTGGACGGTGTTGCAGCCCGCCAGCGTCATCATGGCGGCGATCAAAACGGCGATCATCGGTTTCATGTGGTTCTCCTAAAAATCACGTACGTCAACAAAATGCCCGGCACACGCAGCCGCGGCGGCCATCGCCGGGCTGACCAGGTGGGTGCGGCTGCCCTGCCCCTGCCGGCCCTCGAAATTGCGATTGGAGGTCGACGCGCAGCGCTCGCCGGGTTCCAGGCGGTCGGCGTTCATCGCCAGGCACATCGAGCAGCCCGGCTCGCGCCACTCGAAGCCTGCTTCGATAAAGACCTTATCGAGCCCTTCCTGTTCAGCCTGGCGTTTTACCAGGCCCGAACCCGGCACCACCAGCGCCAGCTTGACGCCGGGCGCGACCTTGCGCCCCTTGGCCACTGCGGCGGCTTCGCGCAAATCCTCGATGCGGGAATTGGTGCACGAGCCGATGAACACCTTGTCGACCGCGATTGCGGCGATCGGCGTACCGGCCGCCAGACCCATGTAGTCGAGCGCGCGCGTCCAGTCGTTTGACTTGACGTCATTCGGGGCGTCGGCGGGATTCGGCACGCGGCCGCTGACCGTGGTCACCATCTCGGGCGAAGTGCCCCAGGTGACCTGCGGCTCGATCTTTGCGGCGTCGAGTTCCACCACGCGGTCAAACTGCGCGTCGGCGTCCGAGTGCAATGCATTCCACCAGGCCACGGCCTTGTCCCAGGCCTCGCCCTGGGGCGCGTAGGGGCGGCCCTTCACATAGTCGATCGTGGTTGCATCGACGGCGACCATGCCGGCACGCGCACCCGCCTCGATCGCCATGTTGCACAGCGTCATGCGACCTTCCATCGTCAGCGCACGAATCGCCGATCCGCCGAACTCGATGGCATAGCCCGTGCCGCCGGCCGTGCCAATCTCGCCGATGATCGCGAGCGCGATGTCCTTGGCGGTGACGCCGCGGCCCAGCGTGCCCTCGAGCTTGACCAGCATCGTCTTCGACGGTTTCTGCCACAGGCATTGCGTGGCCAGCACGTGCTCGACCTCGGAGGTGCCGATGCCGAAGGCGAGCGCGCCGAACGCGCCGTGCGTCGAGGTATGCGAATCGCCGCACACCACGGTCATGCCGGGCAGCGTCAACCCCTCCTCGGGGCCGATGACGTGGACGATGCCCTGACGGACGTCGTCCATTTTGAATTCGGCGATGCCGAACTCGGCACAGTTGGCGTCGAGCGTCTCGACCTGCAGGCGCGACACCGGGTCGGCGATGCCCTGCGAGCGGTCGGTGGTCGGCACGTTGTGGTCGGGCACGGCAATCGCCGCATCGGTGCGGCGCGGGCGCCGCCCGGCGAGCTTCAGCCCCTCGAACGCCTGCGGGCTGGTGACTTCATGCACCAGGTGGCGGTCGATGTAGAGCAGCGTGGTGCCGTCGGCTTCGATGTGGACGACGTGGGCGTCCCACAGTTTCTGGAACAGGGTTTGACCGGACATGCGGAATCGGGCGTAAGCGCGCGTAAAACCGTAATTATTTCATAGCTTGGAAGGAACTGGCACGGCTTTCGCTGGAGACGGGCGCCTGCGCCCTCCGACCCCATAAACGAGCCACGCCAGCGCCGCACTGACGGCCGCCAGCGTAAAGGTCCACGCCGGCCCCGGCACTTCCCAGATCATCCCGCTCGCGAGGCCGCCCAGTGTGCCGCCAACACCGTAGGACAGGCTATTGAACAGCGCCTGCCCGCGCGCCTGGTGGCGCCCGCGGAAATGCTGGTGGATGAGCGCCACCGCCGCCGCGTGGTAGGTGCCGAAGGTGAACGCGTGCAGCGTCTGCGCGCCCCACACCACCCAGGGCGATTCCACGCCCCAGGCGATAAGCAGGAAGCGCACCACCGCCAGCGCGAAGCTCGCCAGGATCAGCTGGCGCGGCGTGACGCGGGCAAAGATGCGCGGAATGACGAGAAAGATGCCGATCTCGCAGAGGACGCCCAGCGCCCACAGCCAGCCGACGGTGGATTTGTCGTAGCCGTGGTCGACCAGGTAGATCGAATAGAAGGTGTAATAAGGCCCGTGCGTCACTGCCATGAACAGGCAGGCGGCGAGCAGCGAGGCGACCTCGGGGCGCTTCACGATGTCCCAGATCGAGTGGTGGTCGGTGGGATGGGCGAGGATTTCCGCCTCGGGGATCACCCGCGCGAACGCCACGATGCCCAGCATCACGGCCAGCACCGCCCACGGCAGCCAGGCAATCGAGACGGTGTCGAACGCGTACCCCAACCCCACCACCATGACGATGAAGCCGACCGAGCCCCACAGGCGGATGCGACCGTAGGCGTCGGTGCGCTCGCCCAGGTGCGACAGCGTCATCGCCTCGACCAGTGGCAAGGACGCGCTCCAGAAGAAGCTCAGCGCCGCCATCACCGCGAACAGCCACCAGAACCCGCTGCCGAAGAACACCCCGGCGAAG
>JANJWS010000094.1 GCA_024709425.1 Thiobacillus sp. | reverse complement strand
GCGCCCGCTCAGCGCGGCGGGGATCGCCTGCTGCTGCACCGGGGTGGCGTTTTCGTAGCCGGCGGCGAGGACGGATTTGAGGATGAGGGGATCAAGCCCCAGTTCGGAAAAGCTCATGGCAAACCTTTTTTCAGTGCGCTCGAATGCGCAAAACCGACCTGCACCCGGCCCAGGCCAGACAGGTCACAAATACGAACCGGGTAGAGCGGCGTTCCGGAAGAACGCCCACGGGTCGCGTCGATCACATCGGCGCCAACCACAAGACTTGTCGCTGCCAGTCGAAGCGGACCGGCGGCACAAAAGAGAGGTCGAAGACGATGGGGCTGTGAGAACAGTCCCGAGGCACGGCGGCGAAAGCCTGACCTGCCCACTGCTGTATGCACAACTCGAGGCAGTCTATCAGAAAACCCTGATTTTCCCGAGCGTTTTTTTCACGCGCGGTGGTACAGCTTGTGGTACAGGCCACCGCGCCGGATGAGCTCGTCATGCCCGCCCTGCTCCACCACCCTACCGTTCTCGAAGACGAGGATGCGGTCCGCCTGCCGCACCGCCGAGAGGCGGTGCGCGATGATGAGCGTGGTGCGTCCGGCGAGAAACGTGCCCAGCGCCTCGTGCAGGTGCCGCTCGGTATCGCTGTCGAGCGCCGAGGTGGCCTCGTCGAGGATGACGATCCTGGGGTCGGCGACGATCATCCGTGCGATGGCCAGGCGCTGCCGCTGGCCCCCCGACATCCGCACGCCCTGGCGCCCCACCGTCGTCCCCAGCGCGTGCGGCAGGCCGGCCACGAAATCCTTCAGCTGCGCGATCTCGAGCGCCCGCCACAGGACGTCGTCGCTCGCCTCGCGCCCCAGCGTCAGGTTCTCGCGCACGCTGTCGTTGAACAGCACCGGATGCTGCAGCACCACGCCGACGTGCTCGCGCACCGTCTCCCAGCCGATCTCGGTCACCGGAACGTCGCCGTAGCAGATGCACCCCGCCTTCACCGGATACAGGCCCAGCAGCGCCTGCACCAGCGTCGACTTGCCCCCGCCCGACGCCCCCACCAGCGCCACCTTCTCGCCCGGCGCAATCGCGAGGCTGACGTCGTCGAGCACCGTCTCGCCGTCTTCGTAGGCAAACCCCAGGTGCTCCAGCCGGATGCCCACCGTGGGATGACCCGCGAACGGGTCGCGCTGCAGCGGATGCTGCGGCTCGTCCTTCATCCCCAGCAGCGCGTTGATGCGGCCCAGCGCGCCCTGCGCGGCGAACCAGGCGTACTGCATGTTCACCAGTTCCTGCACCGGCGTCATCATGAACCACAGGTAGCCGAACACCGCGAACATCTGTCCGATGGTGAGATCCGAGAACACCACCATCAGCATCGCGACGGCGCGGAAGGCGTCGAAGCCGGCGAGAAAGATGAAGAAGGACACGCGATTCAGCGCATCCGACTTCCACGCGAACGCCGCCGCGTGCGCGCGGATGTCGTCGGCCTTGCCCGTGAGCCGCGCGAGGTAATGCTTCTCGCGGTTCATCGCGCGGATCTGCGTGAGTGCGTCGAGCGTCTCCCCCAGCGCGTCCTGGAACACCTCGAAGGCGCGGTTCTCGAACTTCTTCAGGTCCTTGACCCGCTTGCCAAGCTTCGTTGAGAACAGGATCACCACCGGGTTCAAGAGCAGGATCAGCAGCGCCAGCTGCCAGTGCATCCAGAACAGCACCACCGCCACGCCAACCAGTGTCAGCACCGACACGATGAAGCCGGAGATCGACGCACCGAGGAAGCCGTCGACGGCGTTGAGATCGGTGACGAAATGCGAGGTCACCCGCCCCGCGCCCACCGTCTCGAACTGCGACAGCGCGATCTTCGACAGGCGGTTCAGCATGCGCACGCGGATGCGGTACACCACGTCCTTCGCCAGCAGCGAGAAGGTGCGCGTCTGCCACACGTTGAGCACGATCGCCGCCAGCCGCAGCGCCAGCGTCAACAGCAGCGTCACGCCCAGGAAAAGCGCCGGCCCGTGCCAGGCGACGGGAAACCACGCACCGATCGCCGCGACCATCGCGCCGGGATGGCCGAGCAGCACCTCGTCGACCATTAGCGGCAGCAGCAGCGGCACCGGCACCGAAGCGACCACCGCCAGCAGCGCCAGCAGATTCGCCAGCGCCAGGCGGGCGCGATGTTGCCTCAGTTCATCAAGAATGCCGCGCCAGGTGAGCACTCATTTTCCTATGCAAAAAGAACCAAAAATCTCACCCAGCAGATCGTCTGCGGTGAATTCGCCAGTGATCTCGGCGAGTGCCGCCTGCGCCAGGCGCAGCTCTTCAGCGAAAAGCTCAAGCTGCTGCGCTGCGGCGCGCGCGGCAGCGACGTGATGCGCCGCGCGCGCCAATGCGTCGAGATGGCGCGTGCGTGCCATGAACGCGCCCTCCCCCGCGGCCTGCCAGCCCGCGGCTTCGAGCAGCTTCTCCCGCAACAGGTCGACCCCGGCGCCAGTCCGGGCCGACAGCCAGACCTCGTCACCCTGCGCGCGCGGCGCTTCAAGCGCGGCGTCGATCTTGTTGTGGACCGTGAGCCGCTGGATCGCCGGCAGGCGCGCAAGAATGGCCGCCTCGGCGGCGCCGACGCCGTGCGCCGCATCGACCAGCAGCAGCGCGACATCGGCCTTCTCCACCGCCGCCCAGGTGCGCGCGATGCCAAGCCGCTCCACCGCATCCTCCGTCTCCCGCAGCCCCGCGGTATCGATGACATGCAGCGGCACGCCGCGGATCTGGATCGCCTCGCGCACGGTATCGCGCGTAGTCCCGGCGATCTCGGTGACGATCGCCGCCTCGAAGCCGGCGAGCTGGTTCAGAAGGCTCGACTTGCCGACGTTGGGCTGGCCGATCAACACCACCGTCAGCCCCTCACGCAGCAGCGCGCCCTGCCGTGCCTGCGCGCGCACCGCGGCGAGGCGGGCGTCGAGTGCGTCGAGGCGGCCGAAGGCATCCGCCTGCTTGAGGAAGTCGATCTCTTCCTCGGGAAAATCGAGCGTGGCCTCGACCAGCATGCGCAGGCGCGTCAACCCCTCGACCAGCTCATGAACCCGCGCCGAGAACGCGCCCGACAGCGAGCGCACCGCCGAGCGCGCCGCTTCGGTAGACGCCGCATCGATCAGATCCGCGACCGCTTCGGCCTGCGCCAGATCGAGCTTGCCGTTCATGAACGCCCGTCGCGAAAACTCGCCGGGCTCGGCCAGCCGTGCGCCGAGCTCACGGCAGCGTTCGAGGATCAGGTTCAGCACCACTGGCCCGCCATGGCCCTGAAGTTCCAGCACCGCCTCGCCGGTGAAGGAATGCGGCGCGGCGAAATACAGCGCAATGCCTTCGTCCAGGACACTGCCGTCGCTCGCAAGAAAACCCGTATAGGTCGCATGGCGCGGCGCTGGCAGGCGCCCCAGCAGGCCTTCGGCAAAATCCGCCACATCGGGCGCCGAGACGCGCACCACGCCCACACCGCCCCGCCCCGGGGCGGTGGCGATGGCAGCGATCGGATCGTTGGCGGGCGGGGCACGACGCGTCATGACAGCAGGAAACGGCGCCGTCGGCGCGGTGTTTTCACAGGCGGCTATTCTAACGCGCCCGCCGGTAGGGCCTGTGCCCTGCAAACCGGCCGCACGCAAGGAAAAAATGTGCAAATTCCCTGCGTGTTGATCTGCCTCGTCGCCGCATCCCGCACAAATCCAATTCAGTTTTGCGGGGATTGTTCCGATAATCTGGATTGTTTCCAGGACTTTTTACGCCCATACCGAACCCTGACGTGTCCGCGCCCGAGCAGACCTCCTTCGCCCCCCGCCCGATCCAGCTGCCGGCCGTTCTGCAGTTCGCCGGGGAGCCGCCCTTGTTCGGGACCATCGCGTCGCTCTCCGAGCGCGGCCTCGCGTTCGACTGCCTGCGCGAGCCTTCGCGCAGCCCGGCCGCCGGCAGTGCCGTTCGCCTCGATTTCGACTGGGGCGACCGCCATCACACCTGCCCATGCCAGATCATCCAGCAGCAAAACGGGCGCGTCCTGCTATCGATGCGCGACGCGCCCCCCGCCGCCCTTGCCGCGTTGCACGCAGTGAACCGCCAGGACGCACCACCCCTCGCCGCGCGGCTCGCGATCCTGCAAACGCAGCAGACCTGCCACACGCGCTTCATGGAAGGCATGCGCGCAGTGGTCGACACCTTCTACCAATCGATCGAAAGATCGCCAGGGGCCCTGCCTGAGCCGCACCTGGATGCCGTCAAGCACGCGCTCGATCCATTACGACTTCGTCTCACCCGCCACTTCACGCGCGCCTACCCCATGTATCCCGAACTGCGCGACAGCTACGCCGACAAGACGGGCGGCGACGACCTCGCACTCGTCGACATGGCGCGCGTCGACGACTGGATCCGGCGCAGTGGCATCGCCCACGCCGTCATGGAAACCCTGCAGCCACTGCCCGCGACCTTCAACCGGCAGTATGCTTCCCTACAGAAAAGCGGCGAGCGGCCAGCGCTTCATCCCTACCATGCAGAAGCCGTGCTCGACGTCCTGGCCGATTTCATCGCCCCCCTTGGCCTCGATGCCGACACCCGGGCGGTGTGTTACACGCACATGGCGCAGGCATTCGCTCAGCACGCAACCAGGCTTTACGATGCCATGCTGCACTACCTCGCCCAGGTGCTTCCAGAAAGCACGCCCGCGGCGGAAAGCAGCAGCCTCGCGGAATGGCTCCAGATCACGGCTGAGCGCCCGGCCAGTGGCAGGCACCCTGCCGGCGATGGCGCCACCGCCGCCCAGCTCGATCAACTCACGCAGCTCGTCGCCGCGCTGACCGAGAACCTCAGTGGGCTCGTCACGCAGCCGGCCTCAAGCGCCCGGCGTGGAGAGGCTGCCACACCGCCAGCCCTCCTCATTCCCGGCCTGCTCGCCCGCGATCGCATCCTTGGCCGCTTTCTGCCGACCGGCCTCACCCTGGCCAACCCCGAAGGGGAGTTCACCCTGCCGAACTACCCGCAGGGGCCGGCCATGCTGACCGCCAACCTCAAAGGATTCGATCCGGCGACACTCGACGATCTGCTTGCGCAGTTGCGCCAGCCGCCACCCATCGATCCGGGTCCGGAAAAACTCTCGCTGTCTTCTCAGGTGCGCACACTCATGCTGCAGGCGCAGGGCCTGCTGCTCGAGTACACGCTCAACGGCCTGACCTATCAGGCCCAGCCGGAGCATCCCGCCTGGGTGCTCATCAATGCCCTCGACACCCTCCATGTCGGCGCCGATGATCGCGGCCAGTTCCTCGATCCTGCTTACCACCAGGCCACCAGCCTCGCCATGCAATGGCTGTTGAGCCAGGAAGACACCGACAGCGCGCTGCTGCAGGTCAATGTGCTGCTGGAGAAGATCAATACCGTGTTCCGCGCGGAACACCAGGCACGCCGCGCGCAGCGTCTGCTGGAACTCGGGCCGCCCGATCCCGACCCGAATCCGGCTGCTGCCGGCTGGTGTGTCGTCCGCAACGACGACGAGCTCATCCCGCACGAGATTCTGGGTCGTTTCGGCACGCGCTGGATGCTGCTCAATCGGTCCGCAACCCAGCTGCGCGAAATTCCCGACGAGGACCTCGAAGAAGATCTCAATTCGGGCCGCATCGAGCTGGTCAGCAGCTTCGATGTTCCCTTTCTCGCCCGCACCGCCAGCGCCTCGCTCACCAATAGCCTCAACGCGATCCACGCCGCCACCTGGCAGGACACCAGCACCGGCTGCCTCAAACGCACCGCCCTGATCGACGAACTTGCGCGCATCCTCGCGCATCCGCCCACCGAGCCGCCGCCGTATTGCGCCATGATCGAGATCCCCGCACTGCGCCTGGGCCACACAACGCTCAACGACGACGAACTGGCCGTCATGCGGCAACAGACCGGGGAAATCCTTCATGCCATGCTCAAGCCGGGTGAGCATTGCGGCCGCCTCAACGACATTTCGTTTCTCGCGATCTTCCGGCCCCAGCTGCCCATCCTCCTCAAGGAGCGACTCACGAAACTGCAGGCCAGCCTGGAAGATCTGCATCCCGCCTGGCAGATGACCGGTGCTGTCGTGCCCATCACCGGCGATGCCGGATCCGAAGTGCCATCAAACGTGCTGCGGCGCGCCAACCAGGCTTGCGTCGATGCACGTCAGACCGCGTACTTCGATTTTTCGCAGCTGGCAGGCGTACCGCCTCCCAGCAACCAGATCGAGCCCCTGCCTGTCGAGGCCCTGTTCCTGCGTGCACAGAAGATCGCCGCCTGCGATGATGGTGGACTCTCCCATTACGAAGTGCTGCTGGGGGTCGATGAAGCCCTCACACCGGCGCACAGCACCCAGAGCTTCGTCGTGATGGCCGAACAGACGGGGCGTATCCACGAGCTCGACTCATGGGTGTTGCGGGCAGTACTGCAATGGATGGACCAACACCCCGAAGCGCTCTCTCAGATGGGCGGCCTATCGGTCAACCTGTCCGGCAACAGCCTCGCCGATCCCGACCAGGTCGACCGCCTGTTGAATGTGCTGGATGATTTCGCGCATCTCTCCCGGCGTCTGATCATCGAGGTGACCGAAACCGCCGCCATCAGCAACCTGGACATTGCGGCGAGTGCCCTGCGCCGGTTGCGCCGCGCAGGCTGCCGGGTAGCGCTCGACGATTTCGGCAGCGGCTACAGCTCCTACGGTTACCTGCGCCGCCTGCCGCTCGACTATCTGAAAATCGACGGGATCTACATCCGCAACCTGCTGGAAGACAAGACCGACCAGGCCCTCACTGCATCCATGGTCGACGTCGCGCACGCGCTGGGATTGAAGGTCATTGCCGAGTATGTCGACAACGAGGCCACCTATACCTGGCTCAAGGACATCGGCGTCGACTACGTGCAGGGCTACTGGGTCCACGCCCCGCAGCGGCTCGATCTCCTTTTTTCCGCGCCTGCCGCCTGATCAGGCCTTCTTCGCCTTCCCGCCCTCGACCTGCAGATTGATCGCCCACTGCTGCGCGATCGACAGGATATTGTTGACGACCCAGTAGAGCACCAGGCCAGCGGGGAAGAACACGAACATTACAGTGAACGCCACCGGCATGATCGTCATGATCTTTGCCTGCATCGGATCCATCGGCTGCGGGTTCAGCTTCACCTGCAGGATCGAGGTGATGCCCATCAGGATCGGCAGGATGTACCAGGGATCCGGTGCGGTCAGGTCGGTGATCCAGCCCACCCACGGCGCGCCACGCATTTCCACCGCCGCCAGCAGCACCCAGTACAGGGCGATGAACACCGGAATCTGGATCAGGATCGGCAGGCAGCCGCCGAGCGGGTTGATCTTTTCCGTCTTGTACATCTCCGCCATCGCCTGGTGCAGCTTGGCGCGGTCGTCGCCGAAGGTTTCCTTCAACTGCTGCAGTCGCGGCGTCAGCTTCTTCATCTTCGCCATCGACTTGTAGCCGGCCGCCGACAGCGGATAAAGCACGAGCTTGATGATGATGGTGAGGATGATGATCGCCCAGCCCCAGTTACCGACCAGGCGTTCGATCTTTTCCAGCGACCAGAAGATCGGATACGCAAGCGGCGTCAGCCAGCCATAGTCACGCACCAGATCCAGGCCGGGCGCCAGCTTTTCCAGCACCGTTTGCGTTTGTGGACCGGCATACAACGGCACCGTGAACGTCTTTTCCTGCCCGGGCTGCAGCGTGCCGCCGGACAGGATCATCCCCGCCGCGAACTGGTCGTTGCCCAGCGCCCGCGTATAGTACTCGCGCTGAACGCTGGCTTCGGGCAACCATGCCGAGACGAAGTGGTGCTGCACCATCCCGACCCAGCCGTCGGACGCTCGCTGCACATGCTCGGCCTTGCCCGTCTCGATGTCCTTGAAGGCCACCTTCTGGAACTTCCCGGCCTCCGTATAGAACGCCGGCCCGGTATACGTATAGAGGAAGAACGACTCACCGCGCGGCGCCTGCCCGTGGCGAGTGAACTGGTAATACGGCGCAAGATCGACCGGCTGCGTACCGCCGTTGACCACGCGTGTCTTCAACGCCACCTCGTAGCTGCCGCGCCGGAACACGTAGACTTTCTCCACCCGCACCCCGGTCGCCGCATCCTGCCACACCAGGGGAACCTGCAGTTCGGCCGCACCGTTCGCCAGCCGGTAGTTGCCGGCATTGAGTTCGTAGATGCTGCGATGCGTGGGCAGTCCCGCGCCCACCATACCCGACTGCGCCACGTACGGCCGCGCCGGCGTATCCTCGAACAGCTTGAGAATCTGCGCCTTGTCCTCGGTCTCGCGATACGCCAGCAATTGCAGTCCGCGCAGGTCGCCGCCGTTGGCGTCGATGGTCGCTCGCAACACATCGGTTTCCACCTCGGCGCGCGCGCCGCGTGTCAACCCCCCCGTGCCCGGAGCCGTCGAGGATGCTGCCGGCGCATTCAATGCCTGGCTTGGCGTTGGCGCGCCATTTCCGACCGGTGCCGAAGCGACCGGTGGCGCCGGAACCGGCGCATGCTTGTTCTGCCAGGATTCCCACAGCAACAGCAGCGAGAACGAAAACACGATGAAGAGGATCAGCCGCTGGTTGTCCATCACACGAAGTCGGTTCTAGTTGGAAGGTGGAAGCGCAGCGGCCGGCCACTTGGCCAGCGCCCGCTGGCCGGCCCGCTGAAAGGCCCGGCCCAGTTCGCGCACTTCATCGCCGGCTTGCGGCCGGACGATCAGGCGCACGACGAAATCGCACGCCGGCAGTTGCGGCAACAACGACCGGAACGTTTCCCGCACACAGCGTCGCACCCGGTTGCGGTCCACCGCTCGAGCCAGCAGACGCTTGGTGATCACCATGCCCAGCCGGGCATGTCCCACGTCGTTGGGTCGTGCCAGCACCAACAGGAAATCGGTGCGGGCGCGTTGATTATCGGCAAAAACCCGCTCGAATTCCGCGGGCCGGGTCAGGCGCGCGTCTCGGAGGCGCACGCCGCCCGCTTGTCTCGCCGCAGCCTGGCTCAGACGGCGAGGCGCGCGCGGCCCTTGGCGCGACGGGCGTTGATCACCGCGCGGCCGGCCTTCGTCTTCATGCGGGCACGGAAACCATGGGTACGCTTGCGACGGACGGTGGAAGGCTGATAGGTACGTTTCATGATGATCCTCTTCGGGCAACAGCGACCAGACCCCGTCAAAGGGGCCGGCACCGACAAAAAAACCGTTGAAAAACCGCTTATTAGACCCGCTCAACCTGCGGGCTGTCAAGCCCGCCATCACGCCCGCCCGCGGCTGCCTGTGGATAACCCGGTCGAAGGAGAGTAGTATTCGGGTTTGCCCACCGAGCCGTTCCCCGCCTCCACCCCCACATGATGAATGCCTTCTGGGATCTTTGCCAAGAGCGCTTCCGCGCCAGCCTGACCCAGCAGCAGTTCAGCACCTGGATCAAACCCCTGGTGTTCGAGGATACAGGGGAAGAAGTCCGCATCCTCGCACCGAATCATTTCGTCATGGACTGGGTCCGCGAAAAGTTCGCCGAACACATCGACGGCTGGGCGCAGGAGTTCTTTGCCCACCCGGTTGCCATCACCTACGCGCTTGGCAAGAAGCCGGTGCAACCCAGGGCCACCGCCCAGGCGCCAGCCAGCCAGCCCGCCACACCAGCTCCCGCTGCCGCGCAACCCGGGTTGCGGATCAATCCGAGCTTTACCTTCGACACCTTCGTTTCCGGACGCGCCAACCAGCTGGCGCGGGCGGCAGCCGTGCAGATCGCCGAGAATCCTGGTCATGCCTACAATCCGCTGTTCATCTATGGCGGCGTCGGCCTCGGCAAGACACATCTCCTGCAAGCCATCGGCAACACGGTACTGACCCACAACCCGGCCGCGCGCATCAATTACATCCATGCCAACGATTACGTCGACGACGTCGTCAAGGCCTACCTCAACAAACAGTTCGACGATCTCAAGCGACGCTACATGTCGCTGGATCTCCTGCTCGTCGACGACATCCAGTTCCTCGCCAAGAAGGATCGCACCCAGGAAGAGTTCTTCTACGTCTTCAATTCTCTGATTGAAAACAAGAAACAGATCGTCATCACCTGCGACACCTTCCCCAAGGAGATCACCGGCCTGGACGACCGCCTCAAGTCGCGCTTCGCCTGGGGCCTCACCGTCGCCGTCGAGCCGCCCGAGCTGGAAATGCGCGTGGCCATCCTGCTGGCCAAGGCGCTCGCCGAAAAAGTGAAGCTCGACGAGAACGTCGCCTTCTTCATCGCCAAGCAGGTGCGTTCCAACGTACGTGAACTGGAAGGCGCCCTGAAGCGCGTCATCGCCTTCTCGCGCTTCCACGAAAAACCCATCACGCTGGAACTGGTCAAGGAAGCCCTGCGCGACCTCATCGCCTCCACCTCACGCATCGTCTCGATCGAGAATATCCAGAAGACCGTCGCCGACTTCTACAAGATCAAGGTCGCCGACATGTTCTCCAAGAAGCGCACCCGCAACCTGGCCCGCCCCCGCCAGATCGCCATGGCGCTGGCCAAGGAACTGACCAACCAGAGCCTGCCGGAGATCGGCGAATCCTTCGGCGGGCGCGACCACACCACGGTGATCCACGCCTGCCGCAAGGTGGCCGAACTGCGCGAGACCGAGGCCGACATCGGACGCGACTACCTGGTGTTGCTACAAAGCCTGACAGGCTGAGGACGAAATGTGGATAAGCCGGGCCGA
>JANJWS010000063.1 GCA_024709425.1 Thiobacillus sp. | reverse complement strand
CTGTTCGAGGCGCGGCGCCAAAGAAGCCTGGCGTAAGGCACGGGGCGCCGCATATCGCCCGTTCGCCACAAGCGCTTGATTTTCCGTGCTTGTGCGGTTAAAATAGCCGGCTCTCAAAACCTTGCCCCCACCGCTCGCATGGCGGGGGGTATAACCCATAAGGAGATTGCATGCGACATTACGAAATCGTTTTCATCGTTCACCCGGACCAGAGCGAGCAGGTGCCCGCGATGATCGAGCGCTACAAGGGCAACATCACCACCCGCGGCGGCAGCATCCACCGCCTGGAAGACTGGGGCCGCCGCCAGATGGCCTACCCGATCCAGAAGGTCCACAAGGCCCACTACGTGCTGATGAACATCGAGTGCGACCAGGAAACCCTGGATGAGCTCGAGCACGGCTTCAAATTCAACGACGCGGTGCTGCGCCATCTCACCATCAAGCGGGACGACGCGGTGAACACGCCGTCGCCGATGATGAAGGAAGAGAAATCGCGCGACCTGATGGAAGGTGCCAAACCGGAAGCCGCCCAGGCCGAGACGGCCGAGCAGCCCGCTGCCGCCTGAATGTGTGAATCGGCTGATCATTAGCGGAGCGCTTGTCCGGATCGACCCCTTGCGTTACAGCCCGGCGGGCGTGCCGATTGCCGAAGCGGCGATCCTGCACCGCTCCAGCCAGCAGATCGCGCAGCAACCGCGTCAGGTGGAATGTGAACTGACCGTGCAGGCAAGCGGCGCGCTCGCCGCGCAGCTCGCCGGGATGGCAGCGGGGCAAGAGGGAAGGTTCGAAGGCGCACTGAATCGCCGCAGCGTGAACAGCCGACAATTGATCCTGATACTGAATCGAATCGAAAGGGAATAAATCATGGCCCGTCCAGTTGGAAAAGCCGGTGGCAAATTTGCCGGCAAGCGCCGCGACAGCGGCAACCGCGGTCTCTTCAAGCGCCGCAAGTTCTGTCGCTTCACCGCCGAGAAGGTGGCTGAGGTCGACTACAAGGATGTCGAGGTGCTGAAGGAATTCATCGCCGAAAACGGCCGCATCATCCCGGCGCGCATCACTGGCACCAAGGCGCACTACCAGCGCCAGCTGTCCACCGCCATCAAGCGCGCGCGCTTCCTGGCGCTGATGCCGTACACCGACCTGCATTGAGGAGACGACCATGCAAGTGATTCTGATGGATAAAGTCGTCAACCTGGGCAACCTCGGTGACGTCGTCAAGGTGAAGGACGGCTATGCCCGTAACTTCCTCATCCCCACGGGTCGTGCGCGCCGCGCGACCCAGGCCAACATGGAAGCGTTCGCTGCGCAGAAGGCCGAGCTCGAGCGCCTCGCCGCCGAGAAGCTGGCCGACGCCCAGGCGCGTGCCGCCAAGCTGGAAGGCGTGAGCGTGACGATCGGCCAGAAGGCCGGCGTCGACGGCCGCCTGTTCGGTTCGGTGACCAACGCCGACATCGCCGATGCGCTGAAGGCGCAGGGGCACGAAGTTGCCAAGGCTGACGTGCGCATGCCGGAAGGCCCGTTCAAGGCTATCGGCGAATATCCGGTGGTGCTCGGCCTGCACCATGATGTCAACGCCAGCATCACGGTGGTGGTGGTCGGCGAGCAGTAAGCCGTTTCCGACCCACAGGAAGGGAGCCTCCGGCTCCCTTTTTTGTCCCCGCTTGTCCACCGCTTTTCCACAGGCTTGTCCCTTGGTCGGGGGTGGGGGGAAGACTAGAATCCTGCCATGGCCGCGATCCACCCCCTGAACACGCAGTCCGATCCCCAACTGGCGCAGATGCGCCTGCCGCCGCACTCGCTTGAGGCCGAGCAGGCGGTGCTGGGGGGGCTGTTGCTGGAAAACGGCGCGTGGGACCGTATCGGCGACGTTATCTCGGAAGGTGATTTCTACCGCCAGGACCACCGCCAGATCCTGCGCGCGATCGTGCGCCAGATCGCGGAAAACCGCCCGGCAGACGCGGTGACGGTCGCCGAGGCGCTGCAATCGCTGGGCGAACTCGAAAGCGTCGGCGGGCTCGCCTACATTGCCGCGCTGGCGAGCAACACCCCGTCGGCCGCCAACATTCGCCGCTATGCGGAAATCGTCCGCGAGCGCGCGGTGATGCGCCGCCTCGCCGAGGTCGCCACGAAGATCGCCGACAGCGCCTACGCGCCGGCCGGCAAGAGCGCGCAGCAACTGCTTGACGAGGCGGAGGCCCGGGTGTTCGAGATCGCCGAATCCGGCAGCCGCGGCCAGGCCGGCTTCACCGAGATCAAGCCGCTCCTGAAGGAAGTGGTCGAGCGCATCGACGAGCTCTACCATCGGGATAATGATTCCGGCGTCACCGGTGTGCCGACCGGATTCCACGATCTCGACCAGAAGACCTCGGGCCTGCAGCCGGGCGACCTCATCATCGTGGCGGGACGGCCGAGTATGGGCAAGGCGCAGCCGCTGGATGCGCGTGTGCGTACCCGGGGCGGATGGAAGCGCATGGGCGAACTCGAAGTCGGCGATGCACTGGCATCGATCGACGGCGGGCCTTCCATCGTCACCGGCGTGTTTCCGCAAGGCGTGCGGCAGGTCTATCGAATCACCTTCTCCGACGGGCGGTCGGCCGAGTGCTGCGCGGAGCACCTGTGGCGCATCCATTCCCGCCATTGGACGGCGCCGCGTGTCGTGGAGACGCGCGAGCTGATGCGTTTGCTGCAGGCGAAACGCCACCAGAACCGGATCTGGATCGAACGGGCAAGCGGAGACTTCGGCCACCATGACCCGCTGCCCGTTGACCCATGGGTGCTGGGCGCCCTTCTTGGCGACGGCAATTTGACGGGAACCGGGACGGTGCGTTTTTCCACGGCCTCGCCGCAGATCCTCGCAACGATGGAGGAACGCCTGGGTGCCGGCATGCAGGTGAGCGCAGCCCAACGTTACGATTACCGCTTGATCCGTCAGGATCGTGGGCGGGTTCCGGGCTTGCAGGGGGTACAACCCAATCCGCTGCGCGTGGGACTGGAGGCGCTGCAGCTCTCCGGGCTGTCGAGCGAGCGTAAATTCATTCCGCGACTGTACCTCGAGGCGTGTCGCGCGGCGCGGGTCGACGTGCTGCGCGGCCTGCTCGATACAGACGGATGGGTCGAGAAGTGGGGCAGCGTGCGTCTATCCACATCGAGCGCGCAATTGGCGCGGGATGTCGCGGAATTGGTGCGCTCGCTGGGTGGCTGGTGCTCGGTGTCGGCCAAGCAGCTGCATTACCGCACGATCGCGGGGATGCGTGTGGCCGGGCTGCCAGCCTATGTGTGCCACATTTCCCATCCCGATCCGCGCAGCCTCTTCCTGCTGTCGGAAAAGCAGGCACGCGTGCCGGACGCGTGGTGCAGGCAGAAGCGCCTCAACGTCGTTTCCATCGAGCCCACCCGCGAGGTGGCTTGTCAATGCATCTCGGTCAGTCATCCGAGCCGGCTGTACATCACCGACGACGACGTGGTCACACACAACACGGCTTTCTCGATCAACATCGGCGAGAACGTCGCGCTGGACACCGGCCTGCCGGTGGCGGTGTTCTCGATGGAAATGGGCGGCGCCCAGCTGGTGATGCGCATGATCGGCTCGGTCGGCAAGCTCGACCAGCACCGCCTGCGCACCGGCAAGCTCGGCGAGGACGACTGGCAGCGCCTGACCTACGCGCTCGGCAAGCTCAACGAGGCGCCGGTGTTCATCGACGAGACACCGGGTCTCAACGTGCTTGAGCTGCGCGCACGGGCGCGCCGCCTGATGCGCCAGTGCGGCAAGCTCGGCCTTATCATCATCGACTACCTGCAGTTGATGTCGGCGAGCAGTTCGGGCGAGAACCGTGCCACCGAGATTTCCGAAATCTCGCGCGCGCTGAAGGCGCTGGCGAAGGAACTGCACGTGCCGGTGATCGCGCTGTCGCAGTTGAACCGCGGGCTGGAGCAGCGTCCCAACAAGCGTCCGGTGATGTCCGACCTGCGCGAATCGGGTGCCATCGAGCAGGACGCCGACGTCATCCTCTTCATCTACCGCGATGAGGTCTACAACCCCGACACGCAGGACAAGGGCACCGCGGAGATTATCATCGGCAAGCAGCGCAACGGGCCCATTGGCTCGGTGCGCCTGGCCTTCCTCGGCGAATACACGCGCTTCGAGTCGCTGGCGCAGCCTGGGGCGTACTAAGCCCCGATGCGTCCGATCAAGGCGACCATTTCCCTCGGTGCGATGGCGCACAACCTGCGCGTGGCGCGGAGCCATGCCGGCACTGCGCGCGTGTTCGCGGTGGTCAAGGCCAACGCCTACGGCCACGGCCTGTCGCGCGCGCGCCGCGCCCTGGCCGCCGCCGACGGTTTTGCGGTGCTGACCCTGGAAGAAGCGGCCAACCTGCGCCTGATGGGCGTCGAGCAGCCGATCCTGCTGCTGGAGGGACTCTTCGGCGCCGACGAGATCGCCACCTGTGCCGAACTCGATCTGTGGCCAGTGCTGCATCAAGCTGGCCAGCTCGACTGGCTGGAACGTGCGCCGCCGGCGCGGCCGCTGCACGTGTTTCTCAAGTTCGACAGCGGCATGCATCGCCTGGGGATGCCGCTTTCCGAGCATGCAGCAATCGTCGAGCGCGCGCGCCATTTGCCCGGCGTGGCGGACCTCACCTTGATGACGCATTTTGCGCAGGCCGACGAGCCGGCCGGGGTGGACTGGCAACTCCAACCCTTCCTGCGTGAACTCGGGGTGTACGGGCTTCCCTGGAGCAGCGCCAATTCCGCCGCATTATTGCGTCATCCGCAGTCCTCTGGCGCCTGGGTACGTCCCGGGCTCATGCTGTACGGTGGCTCACCCTTTGCTGATTTGACCGCCGCGCAGCTCGGCCTCAAGCCGGCCATGACCCTGCAGTCCGAAATCATCGGTGTGCAGACCCTGCAGTCGGGCGAAGGCGCGGGCTACGGCCTGCTGTTTCGTGCCGAACGCCCGATGCGTGTCGGCGTGGTTGCCTGCGGCTACGCGGACGGTTATCCGCGGCACGCGCCTACGGGGACGCCGGTGCAGGTCGACGGGCGGATGAGCCGAACCCTCGGCCGCGTGTCCATGGACATGCTGTGCGTCGACCTCGACGGCCTGCCGGAGGTCGGCATCGGCAGCCCGGTCATGCTGTGGGGGGCCGGCGTTCCGGTGGATGCGGTTGCCGCGGCGGCAGGCACCGTGAGCTATGAGCTCATGTGCGCACTCGCGGCGAGGGTGCCGGTGGTGGAGATCGAGTAGCCTCCGGCAAAGCTGGCCGAAAGGGGATGCGTCGGGCTTTGACGTAGGGTGATTGCTCGCGGGGGAAAGGTCTATAATTGCCCAGCACTGAAAACTTGAGGGGGAGAATCATGAAAACCGTTGCCCAGGCCCTGCTCGTTGGCCTGTTCCTGACCCAGGCGGCCAACCCGGTAACTGCCGGTCTGTTCGACTTCAAGCTCGGTGGCGGCAAGACGGAGGAGGGACAGCCCTCAGGATCTGCTGGCCCGGATGGCGCCCAAGGCGAGGCGAAGGAACTGGAGAAGTGCGACAAGCCGTACGGCACGCTGGCCGTCGTCGAGCCGCAGGATGCGGTGATCTCGCATCTGCTGCAGTATGGCCTGCAGTCGCCGACCGGCCTCATCCGCATGATGGTGCAGCAGTCCAACTGCTTTGTCCTGGTCGAGCGCGGCCGCGCCATGCAGAACCTGATGCAGGAGCGCCAACTGGCCGAAGCCGGCGAACTGCGCAAGAGTTCCAACATGGGCAAGGGGCAGATGGTGACGGCCGACTACGTGCTGACGCCGGACGCCGTATTTTCCAGCAAGGATTCCGGCGGCATCGGCGGTGCGCTGGGCGGCCTCGGCGTGTTCGGGGCAGTGGCAGGCCTGGTGGCGGCCGGCCTCAAGTTCAAGTCGGCGCAGACCACCATGATCCTGTCGGATTCCCGTACCTCGCTGCAGGTCGCGTCTGCCACGGGTAACGCTGAAAAGACCGACTGGAGCGTCGGCGGTCTTCTGGTGGGGGGAGGTGCTGCCGGCGGGCTCGGCGCCTACGCCAACACGCCGGAAGGCAAGGTCATCGCCGCCAGCTACCTCGACAACTGGAACAACATCGTCCGCTCGATTCGCAACAACCCCGAACTGGCGCGCCAGGACATCAATCTCAAGGGCGCTTCTGGACAGCCGACCAAGGCCGGACTGGTGCTGGAGGAAGGTGACGCGGTGTCCGGGAAGATCGCCGGCCTGAAGATCTACGCGCAGCCCAACAAGACTTCGAAGGTCGTTGCGACGATCGCGCGCGGCGAGGAGGTGATCTACACCGGCAAGGACCAGGGGGGGTTCATCCACGTGCAGGGTCAGAGCGGCGAGGGCTGGGTGGAAAAGATCATGGTGAGGAAGTAAGCCTTGTAGCGGGCATCAATGCGAAAAAAGACCGGGGTGACCCGGTCTTTTTGCATGGTGCGCGTGTTCGCGGCGTCAATCCGGCACCGCGTATGGCAGGGACTTGAGGCGAAGCGGCGCACCGTCCAGCGATTTCAGGTGCAGGGTCTGGGCGGCAACGCTGTCCACCCGCGCGACCACCAGCACGTCGCAGCCACCGTCCGGTGCCGGTGCGGCATTGACCACCTTGCCGCTGGCCTGGCCCTCGAGGTCGGCACTGTAGAGGTCGTCGCCCGGGGAAGCATCCGCGTCAACGTTGGCCAGGAACATGCGCCGCTTCATCTTGCCCAGGTACTGGCTGCGCGCGACGATTTCTTGCCCGGTGTAGCAGCCTTTCTGGAAACTGACGCCACCAATGGCTTCGAGGTTGACCATCTGCGGCACGAATTCTTCCTGGGTGGCGGCGACAATCATCGGGATGCCGGCATTCAGGCGCAGCCAGTCCCACACCGGGGCACCCACCGGCGTGACCGCCGGCCGCAGCGCCTGCCATACGGCGATGGCGTGCTCGGGCGCGATGGCCAGTACGAACTTGTCCGCGCCCACGCGCACGACGTGTCCCGCATCGCAGGCGGCGGTGCGCAGGGGCGCATCCGGCAGCGTGCCCATTGCCGCCTCGACCGCAGCCGCCGCGGCCGGTCCGGCGACGACCAGGCGGACGGTTTCGTCGCTGGCGTCGCGTCCGCGCGTCTTGCTGCGCAGGACGTACATGGACAGCCGTTTCAGGACGGCTGCGGTGATGTCGCCGGAAAGCTGCAGGCAGGTGTCCTCGCCGTGGCGCCACACGAGGAAATTGCCAAGAAGCCGTCCCTTCGGATTGCAGAAACCGCTCCACTGCGCCCCGTCGGCGTGCAGCGCGTGGATGTCGTTGGTCAACTGGCCCTGCAGGAAGTCAGCAGTTTCCTCGCCGCGGAAGGCGATGACGCCGATCTGGGACAGATCGGCGACAATGGTGCCGTTCGCCGCAGCGGCACGTTCGGTGGCGCGATCGCCGAAGTGGCGTACGCTGCCGTTTTCGATCACGGCGCCTTGGGTGAGCAGAAAATCTTTCCAGGATTCGATCACGATGCCGTCCAATTTGGATTCGATGCAATGAAGCGCGAAAGTGTACACGCGGATGCGCGAGATTGAGCTGAAACCCTCACGGCTGTTGGGGGTGTTGCTGGCGGGCATGGGCGCGCTGGCGCTGGCAGTGCTCGCTCGCGTCACGCTGCCGGAAGGGCTCTGGCCCGTGCTGGCTGGTGTGATCCTGCTGATCGCCGGGTGGGGCGCATGGCGCAGCCGGCCACGGGAGCGTTTGCGGCGGCTTGCCGACGGCCGCCTGCAGGTGTCGGACGAGGCTGGCGACTGGCACGACGTGGAGGTGCTGGGTGACAGCTTCGTCTCGCCACTGCTGATCGTGCTGCGCTACCGGATCGGCGGGCGCAAGGCGCGCAGTCTCGTGCTGCTTCCCGACAGCGCGGATGCGGAGGCCTTGCGCCGACTCAGGGTGTCGCTGCGCTGGCGACCCCGCACACGCTCGGACACAGGGTTCCCGGACGCGGGTTGAGCACGGTGTTGCCGGCGATCGGCAGTGTTTCCGGGTAGTCGCGGCTGTAGTGCAGGCCGCGGCTCTCCTGCCGGAGTTGCGCGCAGCGCACGATGAGGTCGGCGCTTTGCACGAGGTTGCGCAGCTCGATGAGGTCGTTGGTCACGCGGAAGTTGCGGTAGAACTCGTCGATCTCGTCGTGCAGCAGGCGGATGCGGTGTGCCGCACGCGCCAGGCGCTTGTTGGTGCGCACGATACCGACGTAGTCCCACATGAAGCGGCGCAGTTCGTCCCAGTTGTGCGAGATGACCACTTCCTCGTCGGCGTCGGTGACGCGCGACGCGTCCCACGGCGGCAGGTCGAGCGACGGCGCGGGCGGGGTGGCGAGGATGTCGACGGCGGCGGCGTGGCCGAACACCAGGCATTCCAGCAGCGAGTTGGAGGCCAGCCGGTTGGCGCCGTGCAGGCCGGTGAAGGTCACTTCGCCGACTGCATAGAGATTGCACAGGTCGGTGCGCGCCTCATGGTCGGTCACCACCCCGCCGCAGGTGTAGTGGGCGGCCGGCACCACGGGGATCGGCTGGCGCGTGATGTCGATGCCGAGTTCGAGGCAGCGGCGGTGGATGGTCGGGAAGTGTTCGCGCACAAAGTTGGCCGGTTTGTGGCTGATGTCGAGGTAGACGCAGTCCAGACCGCGCTTCTTCATCTCGAAGTCGATGGCACGCGCGACGATGTCGCGCGGCGCGAGTTCGGCGCGCGAATCGTGCTCCTGCATGAAGCGGCTGCCGTCGGGCAGCAGGAGGTGGCCGCCCTCGCCGCGCACCGCCTCACTGATGAGGAAGGACTTGGCGTGCGGGTGGTAGAGGCAGGTCGGGTGGAACTGCACGAATTCGAGGTTGGCCACGCGGCAGCCCGCGCGCCAGGCCATGGCAATCCCGTCACCGGTGGCGGTGTCGGGATTGGTCGTGTAAAGATAGACCTTGCCGGCGCCGCCGGTGGCGAGCACGGTGTGCCCGGCGGCAAAGGTCTCGACCTCGCCGGTGCTCTTGTTGAGCGCGTAGGCGCCGTGAATCTGGCGTTCCTCGCCCCCGGCGCGCTTGCCCGAAATGAGGTCGATGGCGACGTGCTGCTCGAAGGTCTCGATGTTGGGATGGGCGCGCACGCGATCGAGCAGGCTCATCTGCACGACGTGTCCGGTGGCGTCCGCCGCATGCACGACGCGCCGTTTGGAGTGCCCGCCTTCGCGGGCCAGGTGCAGACGGCCGGGGGTTTGCGGGTCGGCGGTGAAGGCGACGCCATTGTTCCGCAACCAGTCGATCATTTCGCCTGCATGGCTGGCGACCAGGCGGGTCACGACCTCGTCGCACAGGCCTGCGCCGGCGATCAGGGTGTCGCGCACATGCGCTTCGACCGAGTCGCCGCTGTCGATGGCTGCGGCGATGCCGCCCTGCGCCCAGTCGCTGGCGCCGTCGGTCATCTGCCGTTTGGTGACGATGGCAACACGCCGGTGGTCGGCCAGCTTCAGCGCGGTCGTCAACGCGGCCAGCCCGCTGCCAAGGATCAGAACGTCGTGATTGTGCATGGTTTTGCGCGATGATAGCAGGCTTGGCAGGGGCTGGAATAACCCTGGTTTGCGTGAACTTTTTCCGAATGACGTGCTCACACGATGCGGAAGGTGCGGTCACGTATACTTCTGCCGATACAAACAAGCTGCAGGGAGATATGTCGGACCGCGAAGTGGATCAGTTGTTGGTCGAACGCGCACAGCGCGGCGACAAGCGTGCGTTCGAGCTCCTCGTGAGCAAGTATCACCGCAAGCTCGGTCGCCTGTTGTCGCGCATGGTGCGCGATGCGGCGGAGGTGGAAGACATTACGCAGGAGGCTTTCATCAAGGCCTATCGGGCCTTGCCGGGGTTTCGTGGCGAGAGCGCCTTCTATACCTGGCTTTACCGCATCGCCGTCAACACCGCCAAGAACTACCTGGTGGCGCACAAGCGCCAGCCGGTATCCAGTGACGTGCTGGCAGAGGACGCGGAGAACTACGAGGACGGCGAGTTGCTGCGCGATATCGCGACACCGGATGCGGAACTCCAGACGAAGCAGATCGCCAAAGCTGTGAACGAGGCCGTCGAGGCCCTGCCCGAGGAATTGAGGACAGCCATCACCCTGCGCGAGATCGAGGGCATGAGCTACGAGGAAATTGCGCAGATGATGGAGTGTCCGATCGGCACCGTGCGTTCGCGAATCTTTCGCGCGCGCGAGGCCATTGCAGAGAAAATCCGCCCGATGCTGGGCACCAGTCAGGACAAAAGGTGGTAAGCATGTCAGCACTTCGCACATCCGAATCATTCGCGCACGCCGAGCAATCCTCAGACGATCTGCGATCCCTGATTTCTGCGGCACTCGACGGCGAAGCCGGGGGGGGCGAAAACGAGACCTGGCTGGCGGCCCTGAAAGGTGATGCGGCCATGCGCAGCCACTGGGCGGACTATCGTCTGGTCGGAGATGTCATGCGCGGTCTGGCGCCTGGCGAGAATGACTTCATGGCGCGTTTCTCGGCAAGACTGGCAGCCGAACCGACGGTGCTGGCGCCGCGTCGCAGTGTCTGGCCGCAGCGTCTGGCGGTCGCCTCGTTCGCGGGACTTGCGGCGTGGGGCGCGGTGTCCCTGAATGGCTTGATGGGCGGTGGCGAGACCGCGGTACCCATGGCGGCGGTGGCGCTCGTGGAACCGGCCGCCCCCACCCTTGTGCGCGACGATGCGCGACTTGCCCCCTATCTTGTCGCGCACCAGGAATTCGCTCCCATGGCGGTGGCCTCTCCCTATCAGCGCGCCGTCGCGGTCGTGGTGGAGCCGCGCTGATGCAGGTGGGACGTGTCGGGCAGCCGGGCTGGCTGGTTGCATGGGTGCTTCTGATCGCGTGGTCGGGGACGGCCTATGCCGAATCCGCGCTGGATTGGCTCAACCGGGCGGCTGCGGCGGCCCGGCAACTCAACTACAGCGGTGTCTACGTCTATCACCACGGCGAACACGTCGAAGTCCTGCGGGTGCTGCATCGCAGCGATGCCAGCGGAGAAAGGGAGAAGGTCGAGGTGCTGGACGGTACGCCTCGCCAGTTCCTGCGTATCAATAACGACGTCTACTGCCATCAGCCAGACGGCAAGCACGTGCGCCTCGAACGCAACACCATCCGTCGTTTCTTTCCCGCGCTGTTGCCGCCGCAGCCGGCGCCCCTGCAGGAATTCTACGAGGTGAAGCTGGGTGGCAGCGAGCGGGTTGCAGGCCGCCTCTGCCAGGTGGTGCTGCTGGAGCCGCGTGACGGTTATCGCCATGCCTACAACCTGTGGCTGGACAAGCAGACCGGCCTGCCGCTGAAGGCACGCACGGTGAATGGCAACGGGGGCGTTGTGTCGATGTTCGTTTTTTCCGAGATCCAGATTGGCAAGGCACCGGACGCTGGCTTGTTCCGCAATGACATGCGAGGCAAACAGATCCAGCATGCCAGCCTCGACCAGTCGGTTGCCGCCGGCTGGGACGTGACTGCGCCGCCTGGATATGACCGGGTGCAGGAGGCCGTGCGCCCGTTGCCCGGCAAGAAGTCGCCCGTCACCCACTTGGTGTTCTCGGATGGTCTGTCGGTGCTGTCGATGTTCGTCGAACCGTCCGACCCGCAGGGGCAGGCGATGCAGGGCTTGTCGGCGGAAGGTGCGATCGGTGTGTATGCCCGTCAGGTCGATGGACACACGGTCACGGTGCTGGGTGAAGTGCCGAGCCAGGCCCTGATTGAGACAGGCAATTCGGTAAGAAGGAAGTAATCCTGTGCTCGAGCAGACAGCCATAGTCGTCCGTGCGGAGCCCGCAGGCGTGTGGGTGGAGGCCGTCGAGCCTTCCGGCTGCGGCACCTGCGGCGGGCAGGGGTGTGGCTCGCGACGCCTGGCGGAGGTTTTCCAGCGAGGGGAACGCCATTTCCAGGTCGACAGCGCGCTGGCCCTGCAGGCAGGTGATCGCGTCATCGTTGGCATCGCCGATGGCATCCTGCTGGCCAGTGCAATGCGGCTCTACGGCATTCCGTTGGCGGCGATGCTGGCTGGCGCACTGCTGGCGCAATCCATTTGGCCAGGCGATTTCTCGGCGGCAGCCGGGCTGATCGCCGGTGGCGTGCTGGGTACGTGGGGCGCACGTGGCGGACAGGCTGCGCGCCCGCGTGTGCTGCGGCATGAATCCGAAGCGATGGTGATGAAGAAAGGACGATCATGTTCAAGACATTGATGACGGCTTCAGCACTGGTATTCACTCTGGCGGCGCCGGTGCAGGCCAGGGAGGTGCTGGATGTCGCCGACCTGGTGGAAAAGCACGGCCCGGCGGTGGTCAACATCAGCACCACCAAACTGGTCAAGCGCAATGGGGATGGCTTCCCCTTCGTGCTGCCGGATGATGAGGAGATGCAGGAATTCTTCCGCCGCTTCTTCCCGGGCGGCCCGCGCGGCCCCGCGCAGGAAATCCCCGCACGCGGCGCGGGGTCCGGCTTCATCGTCAGCAACGATGGCTACATCCTGACCAACGCCCACGTGGTGCGTAATGCCGACGAGGTCGAGGTCAAGCTCATCGACAAGCGCAAGTTCAGCGCCAAGGTGATCGGTACCGACAGCCGCACCGATGTCGCAGTGCTCAAGATTCCCGCTGGCAACCTGCCCACGGTCAAGCTCGGCGATCCTTCCAGATTGCGTGTCGGCGAGGCGGTCGCCGCGATCGGCTCACCGTTCGGCTTCGAGAATTCGGTGACTGCCGGCATCGTCTCCGCCAAGGGGCGCACCCTGCCGTCCGAGAGCTACGTGCCCTACATCCAGACCGACGTGCCGATCAACCCCGGCAACTCCGGTGGACCGCTCTTCAACATGCGCGGCGAGGTGGTGGGGGTGAATTCGCAGATCTACAGCCGGAGCGGTGGCTACCAGGGCGTGTCGTTCGCGATTCCGATCGATCTTGCCATGGAAGTGGCCGAGCAGCTGAAGGGCGGAGGCAAGGTGTCACGTGGCTGGCTGGGCGTGGTGATCCAGGAAGTCACCGCCGATCTCGCCGACTCCTTCGGCCTCGACCGCCCGCGCGGCGCGTTGGTCGCCCAGGTGCAGGAGGACAGCCCGGCCGCACGTGCGGGGGTGCAGGCATCCGACGTCATCCTGGCCTTCGACGGCAGGGCGGTGGAAAATTCCGGCGATTTGCCACGCATGGTCGGCATGGGCAAGCCAAACACGAAGATTCCACTGGAAGTCTGGCGTCGTGGCAAGGTACAGGCCCTGTCGGTGACGCTGGGCGAATTGCCTGCGGAGGAACAACTCGCCACCAAGAGTTCACGCAGTTATTCACGGGGTGGCCTCGCGTTGTCTGAACTCAGCGCGGACCAGCGGAGTGAACTCAAGCTCGACCATGGGCTGCTGGTGGAGAGCGTGACCGGCGATGCTGCACGGGCCGGTATCCGCATCGGTGACATCATCCTTGCCGTCAACAATGGCAAGGTTTCCTCTGTTGAGTCTTTCCGCAAGGCGATCGCCGCCGTGCCCAAGGGCAAGAGTGCGGCGATCTTGGTCCGGCGTGGCGACGGTTCCCTGTACATTCCGCTGAAGATCTCGGGTGAGTGAGGGGCTGACGCTCTATACACGCACCGGTTGCCCGCTCTGCGAGGAGATGGCGGCCGAGGTGCGCGCCCTGATTACCGCGAGTGGGCACGCCCTGACGGCCATCGATGTCGACACCGATCCGGCGCTCAAGGCCCGCTACGGCTGGGATGTCCCCCTGCTGTTCCACGGCACGACCGAAATCTGCCGACATTACCTTGACAGGGCGGTGTTCCAGGACTGGCTGAACGGCCAACCCTAGCAGCGCCAAATCCGTTAAAATTCACAGGTTATCGCCTCCCTGACCGGGCACGGAAACGTGCCCGTTTTGTTGTGTCGCAGAACCTCATCCGCAACTTCTCCATCATCGCCCACATCGATCACGGCAAGTCGACGCTTGCCGACCGCCTGATCCAGCATTGCGGCGGTCTGTCCGAGCGTGAGATGGAGGCGCAGGTGCTTGACTCCATGGACCTGGAGAAAGAGCGCGGCATCACCATCAAGGCGCAGACCGCTGCACTCACCTACAAGGCGCAGGATGGCCAGACCTACCGCCTGAACCTGATCGACACCCCCGGCCACGTCGACTTCTCCTACGAGGTCAGCCGCTCGCTGTCCGCCTGCGAGGGCGCGCTGCTGGTGGTGGATGCCTCGCAGGGGGTGGAGGCGCAGACGGTGGCGAACTGCTACACCGCGATCGATCTCGGCGTCGAGGTGATTCCGGTGCTCAACAAGATCGACCTGCCTGCCGCCGACCCGGACCGCGTGGCGGAGGAAATCGAGGACATCGTGGGGCTGGATGCGAGCGATGCGGTGCGTGCTTCGGCCAAGTCCGGCATCGGTATTGCCGAAATTCTCGAAGTGGTCGTGAAGCAGGTGCCGCCACCGCGCGGCAACGAGGACGCGCCGCTGAAGGCGCTGATCATCGATTCCTGGTTCGACAACTACGTCGGCGTGGTGATGCTGGTGCGGGTGGTCGATGGCGTACTGAAACCGAAGGACAGGATCCGCTTCATGGCGACCGGCGCGCAGCACCTGACCGAGCACGTCGGCGTGTTCACACCGAAGTCGGTCGACCGGCCGCAATTGTCGGCGGGCGAGGTGGGCTTCGTCATCGCCGGCATCAAGGAATTGAAGTCGGCGCAGGTGGGCGACACCATCACCCTGATCGACAACCCGGCAGCGGAGCCTTTGCCCGGTTTCAAGAAGGTGCAATCGCAGGTCTTCGCCGGCCTGTATCCGATCGAATCGCACGACTTCGAGGCGCTGCGCGATGCGCTGACCAAGCTGCAACTGAACGACGCCGCGCTGCAGTTCGAGCCCGAGGTCAGCCAGGCGCTGGGCTTCGGTTTCCGCTGTGGCTTCCTTGGCCTCCTGCACATGGACATCGTGCAGGAACGCCTGGAACGCGAATACGACATGGACCTCATCACCACCGCGCCGACGGTGGTGTACGAGGTGGTGCTGAAGGACGGTTCGATCGTCAACGTCGAGAACCCCTCCAAGCTGCCGGAACCTTCCAGGATCGAGGAAATCCGCGAACCCATCATCACCGCAACGATCTTCGTGCCGGAGGAATTCGTCGGCAACGTCATTACCCTGTGCAACCAGAAGCGCGGCATGCAGATCGACATGCAGTACCATGGCCGCCAGGTCATGCTGCGCTACGACCTGCCGATGAACGAGGTCGTGATGGACTTCTTCGACAAGCTGAAATCGACCAGCCGCGGCTACGCCTCGCTCGATTACGAATTCAAGGAGTACCGCGCGGGCGACCTGGTCAAGCTCGACATCCTGGTCAACAACGAGAAGGTCGATGCGCTCTCCCTCATCGTGCACCGCGCCACCAGTGTGTACCGGGGCCGCGAGCTCGCCGCCAAGATGCGCGAGCTGATTCCGCGCCAGATGTTCGACGTCGCGGTGCAGGCGGCGATCGGCGCCAACATCATCGCGCGCGAGAACGTCAAGGCGATGCGCAAGAACGTGCTCGCCAAGTGCTATGGCGGCGACATCACGCGCAAGAAGAAGCTCCTCGAAAAACAGAAGGCCGGCAAGCGCCGCATGAAGCAGGTCGGCAACGTCGAAATCCCGCAGGAAGCCTTTCTTGCGATCCTTCAGGTCTCGGATAAATGAACTTCGCCCTCATCCTGTTCATCGCGCTGGTCGTCACCGGCGGTATCTGGCTGATCGACGTGCTGCTGTTCAAGCGCAGCCGCGCCAAGGACGCGCGCGAGCCGATGCTGGTGGAATACGCGCGCAGCTTTTTTCCGGTGATCCTGATCGTGTTCGGCTTGCGCTCCTTCCTGGTTGAGCCGTTCAAGATTCCGTCCGGCTCGATGATGCCGACGCTGCTGATTGGCGATTTCATTCTGGTCAACAAGTACACCTATGGCATCCGCCTGCCGGTGATCAACAGGAAAGTCGTGCAGCTGAACGACCCGCAGCGAGGGGACGTCGTGGTGTTCCGCTATCCGGCGGATCCCGGCCTCGACTACATCAAGCGCGTCATCGGTGTGCCGGGTGATCTCGTGGAATACCGCGACAAGCAGCTCAGCGTCAATGGCGAGCCTGTGCCGACGCGCCAGGAGGGCACCTACAGCTATGTCGGAAATGGCCTCAACTACGTCACCGCGATGGTCTATCGGGAAACGCTCAACAGCGAGGGGCATGTCATGATGACCGAGCCCGGCAAGCCGTCGGTCTTTCCGCCCCAGGTGGTGGACTTCCCTTTCCGCGAAAACTGCTCCTACAATGCCGACGGGGACGGATTTGCCTGCCGGGTGCCGGCCGGCCAGTATTTCGTCATGGGCGACAACCGCGACGCCAGCAACGATAGCCGCTACTGGGGCTTCGTGCCGGATGCGAACATCGTCGGCAAGGCATTTTTCATCTGGATGAATTTCGACGAATTCGGCCGTATCGGCACCACCATTCGATAAGGAGACACCATGCAGGATCTGAACAGCCCGAAAGCCCGTCAACACGGACTGACCATGATTGGCTTCCTGTTCGTCGCCATGCTGGTGGTCATGGCAGCCATGGTGGCCATGAAGGTGGTGCCGGCCTACATCGAGTTCTTCTCGGTGAAGAAAATGCTGGTTTCCATGGGACAGGAAGCGGATTTCCGCAACAAGAGCAATGGCGACATCCGCGCGGCGTTTGGCCGCAAGCTGGCGATCGACTATGTCAGTGTGGTGAAGCCCGAAGACCTGATGATCGACCGCAGCACCGGCACGCCGGTGGTTGCCGTGGAGTACGAGTTCCGTACGCCGCTGGTTGGCAATGTGAGCCTGGTGATCGATTTCAGCGCCAGTTCCGATCCCGACGCCGCATCGCGCCAGATTGAATAATGCCCTGCTGACCCAGCGCCTGCAGCAGGCGCTGGGCTACACCTTCCTGCGACCGGAACTGTTGCTTCAGGCGCTCACCCACCGCAGCTACGGGGCGGCCAACAACGAGCGGCTCGAATTCCTCGGAGACTCGGTGCTCAACTGCGCGGTCGCGCGCGCGCTCTACGATACGTTTCCAGACCTGCCGGAAGGCAGTCTGTCGCGGCTGCGCGCGAACCTGGTGCGGCAGGAGACCCTTGCCGATATTGCCGCGGCGCTCAAGCTGGGTGACAGCCTGCGCCTGGGTGAGGGCGAGTTGAAGAGCGGCGGTTATCGCCGTCCCTCGATCCTCGCCGATGCGCTGGAGTCGCTGTTCGGTGCCGTGTTCCTGGAGGCGGGCTTCGAGGCGGCGGAGCGCGTCGTGCGCGGCCTGTTCGATCCGCTGGTGGCACAGATCGATCCACGCGCTTCCGGCAAGGATCCCAAGACCCAGTTGCAGGAATTGCTGCAGGCGCGCCGCCTGCCGCTCCCAACCTATCAGCTGGTGAGCACCGAAGGCGAGGCGCACGATCAGAGCTTCGTGGTCGATTGCGTCCTGGCCAAGCCCGCATTCAGCGCCCGCGGCATCGGCAAGAGTCGCCGCGCGGCCGAACAGGAGGCGGCGCGCCAGGCCTGCGCGCACCTGCAGAAATGAGCACGTTGCCCGAGGGATTCAGGTGCGGCCTCGTTGCCATCGTTGGCAGGCCAAATGTCGGCAAGTCGACGCTGCTCAACCGTCTCGTCGGGCAGAAGGTGAGCATCACCTCCAGAAAGGCGCAGACCACCCGCCATCGCGTGATGGGGATCCACACCACCGATACGGCGCAGTTCGTGTTCGTCGATACCCCGGGGTTCCAGACCCGGCATGCGGGCACGCTGAACCGTGCGATGAACAGGCGCGTGCGCGAGACGCTGGCGGATACCGATCTCGTCATGATGCTGGTCGAGGCCGGCCGGCTGACGCGCGAGGACCGCCAGGTGATGGAACTGCTGCCTGCCGACAGGCCCGTGATCCTGGTCGTCAACAAGATCGACCACGCAAAGGATCGCGCTGTGCTGATGCGGCATCTGCAGGAAGTCGCTGCCGCGCATGCGTTCACCGAGATCGTTCCGGTGTCCGCCAAGCAGGGCAGCAATCTCGAAGAGCTGCTGAAAACGCTCGAAGGATACCTGCCGGAGAATGCGCCGCTGTTTGGGGAGGACGACGTTACCGACCAGACCGAACGCCAGCTCGCTGCCGAACTCATCCGCGAAAAGGTGTTCCGTCTGTGCGGCGAGGAGATTCCCTACGCCGTGGCAGTGACCATTGACAAGTTCGAGGAAGAAGGGCGGCTGCGACGCATCTTCGCCACGATCCTCGTCGACCGCGACAGCCACAAGGCCATCGTCATTGGCAAGGGCGGCGAAAAACTCAAGTCCATCTCGACCCAGGCGCGTCAGGACATGGAGCGCGCATTTGACGGTAAGGTCTACCTGGAAGTCTGGGTCAAGGTGAAGGGCGGCTGGGCGGACGACGTGCGCATGCTGAAGACGTTGGGAATCGATTGAAAATCCTCATCCGCGAAGGACGTGAAGGGACGCGAAGATAAATCACTGAAGATTCCTGGCCGCAGGATGCACCGAGCATTTATCGCGGTATCTTGGTCCTTCTTCGCGCAGCTTCGCGTCCTTCGTGGACAAGAAATGCATGTCTTCTGACGCACGCATCAACAACGAACCCGGCTTCATCCTCCATAGCTATCCCTTCAAGGAGACCAGCGTGGTGGTCGAGGCGTTCACCCGCGGCCACGGGCGTGTCGCACTGATCGCGCGCGGCGCGCGCCGTCCGGCTTCCATGCTGCGCGGGCTGGTGCAGCCTTTCACGCCACTGTTGCTGTCATGGTTCGGCAAGGCCGAACTCAAGACCCTGCATGGCGCCGAGTGGCAGGGTGGGCTCGTCCCGCCGCAGGGGCGTGGGCTGATGTGCGGTTTCTATCTCAACGAACTGCTGCTGCGCCTCCTGGCGCGCGGCGACCCGCACGAGCATCTGTACGACCGCTATGTCGCCACATTGGAACAGTTGGCGGGCGAGGTGGTCGGTACCGACTACGAGCGTATCCTGCGCCGCTTCGAAAAAAGCCTGCTGTCTGAAATCGGCTATGGTGCCACCTTCGACATCGAAGCCGACAGCGGCGCCGCGATCGACCCCGATGGCCGCTATGTGTTCCAGCCCGAGCGGGGGGCCACGCGTGCGGTGGGGCAGCCCGGCTGCCCGGTGTCCGGGCAGACCCTGATCGATCTTGCGGGCGATCGCTTTGATCGCCCGGCGACACTCGCCGAGGCCAAGCTGCTGATGCGCACGCTCATCAACCATACCCTCGGCGCCAAGTCGCTTTATACTCGCCAGCTGTTACGGGAACTTACCGACCTTACTTCATGAGCATCCATCTTGGCGTCAACATCGACCATGTCGCCACCCTGAGGCAGGCACGCAAGACCCGCTATCCGAGTCCCGTTGAAGCGGCGCTGGCGGCCGAGACCGCGGGTGCCGATTCGATCACCCTGCACCTCAGGGAAGACCGCCGCCATATTCATGATGCCGATGTCGCCATTCTGCGTCAGGTGCTGAAAACCAAGATGAATCTTGAAATGGCGGTTACCGAGGAGATGCTTGCCATCGCCATCGCCACCCGCCCGCAGGATGTGTGCCTGGTGCCGGAAAAGCGCGAGGAGCTCACCACTGAAGGGGGGCTCGACGTAAAGGGGCAAGTACCGAAATTGACCGATGCCTGCAAGCGACTGGCCGATGCCGGCATCCGGGTGTCGCTGTTCGTCGATGCCGATTTCGCACAACTCGATGCTGCGTGCAGCATCGGTGCGCCGGTAGTCGAGATCCACACCGGGCATTACGCCGACGCGAAAAGCGATGTGGCGCGCATTGTCGAGTTCGAACGCATTCGCATGGCAGTCGCCTATGGCCGCAGTCTCGGACTCACGGTCAATGCGGGCCATGGCTTGACCTACCACAATGTTCAGCCCATTGCCGCCTTGCAGGGCATCCACGAACTCAACATCGGGCACGCCATCGTGGCGCATGCGCTGTTCGTCGGCTGGAAGGAAGCGGTTTCCGAGATGAAGCGGCTCATGGTCGAGGCGGCGGGCGCGTGATGAAAAGCGAGCCGGCCGGACGCGTTGAGTGATGAACGAGCACGAACAGCGTATCAGTATCGATCAGCTTAGGGTTGGGCTGTATATCCGCCTGGACTCCTGGATGGATCACCCCTTCCTGTTCGGCAGTTTCAAGATCCGCAACGAGAAGCAGTTGCAGCAGTTGCGATCGCTCGGTATTTCGCATCTGTTCTACGATCCGGGCAAGAGCGACCTGCCACCCTTGCCACCATCCGCAGCGGGAACCATGCCGACACCCGGGTCACCCGAGCCAGACCCCGAAATCCAGGCGATGTGGGAAGAGAAGAGAAAGCGCCGTGAAAGGCTGCTGCAGCAGCGGGAAGCGCTGGGGCGGTGCGAACGGCAATTTGCCGCAGGTGCGTCCACGATCAAGTCCGTATTGCAGAGTCTTTTCTCCCGCCCTGCCGAATCGATCCGGCACGCGCAGGCGCTTGTGTCCGACATGGTGGACTCGCTGCTGGCGGACAAGGACGTCGTCCTGCATCTGGTGAACGCGAAGGCGGGCGACGAAAACGCGTACTACCATGCGCTCAACGTCACGGTGTTGGCGCTGATCCTTGGAAAGGAAGCGCAGCTGGGCGCCGAGGACATGCGGGTGCTCGGGCTCGGCACCTTGCTGCACGATATCGGCCGGGAAAAGATTCCGAGCCAGATTTTGCTGAACAAATCGCCCTGGACGAAGGCCGAACTCAGCTTCTATCAGCAGCATGTGGCCTACGGCGTGGAGATGGCGCAACGCCTGCCCGGCATTTCCGATGCGGTGCTCGATGTCGTTGCCATGCACCATGAGCTGCTTGACGGCAGCGGCTATCCGCGCCGGCTTGCAGGTGACCAGATCGGAACGCTCGCGCGCATTGCCTGCATCGCCAACGCATTCGACAATTACTGCAATCGCACCAACCCGGCGGACTCCCTGACGCCGGCCGAGGCCATCGCCTTCATGTTCAAGAAGGAAACAGGCAGGTACGATTCCGGCCTGCTGCAACTTTTCATCCGCTGCATGGGGGTGTACCCGCCCGGCAGCGTGGTGGAGTTGAACGATGGACGGCTGGGCCTGGTCATGAGCGTCAACCCCGGGCAGTTGCTGCACCCCTCGCTGTTGGTCTACGACCCGGACGTGCCCAAGGACGAGGCACTGTGGCTGGACATGCGCCACGCGCCCGAACTCTCGGTGGCCAAGACCCTGCGTCCCGCTGAGCTCGACGTGGCTGTCCTCGCCTACCTGGATCCACGCACGCGTGTCAGCTACTTCAGCGAAAATCGTTTTTCTGGCAATCGGGTGTCTTGAAATGCTTGTGGCGCAGAGGAAAACGGTCGATATCGTAAACGCCAACGGCGCCGCGGCATTGCGGCTTGATTCCGCAAGAGGCAGTTGAACCACAGAGGCACAGAGAACACAGAGCAAGAACGGATGCCTGCATCTTTCCGTTATTCACCCCATGGGTGAGGCAGGGCAGGCAGGGCGAATCCTCGGGTTTCTCAGCGTCTTCATCCCCCAGTGGTGAGGAATTCAGGATGATCATTCTCCGGCGTGAAATCGATGCGTGACTTCGGCAAGGACCTTGACGCGCTGCTCGACGCGCGCTTCCCGATTTTGGTCAGCGAGACGCACGAGGAACCGCGTCTGCTGACGCTCATCGGCGCGGTCTGCAACGCCCGCAACCTGCCCCTGTTCGTCTGGAGTCACGCCGATGGCCTCAGGCGGAGCACGGAGACGGGCGGCCTCTACAACACCGCCGACCTTACCGACGCGCTCAAGCATGTCGACGGCACGCCGCAGAACGGTCTCTACCTGTTCCTGGACGCGCACCCGTTCCTCGACAACCCCCTGAATGTGCGGCTCATCCGGGAAATCGCGTTCGATCATTACCACAAGGACCGGACGCTGATGTTCGTCAGCCACGCGCTCGAACTGCCGGCCGAACTCGGACGCATGGCCGCGCGCCTCAGCCTGCCCGGCATCGACGCGGATCGCGTGCGTGCCCTGCTGAAGGAGGAGCTCGATCGCTGGCAGCGCGAATCCCGGCAGAGCCTGAAGATCAGCCGCGATCTGCTGCCGCTGCTGGTGCAGCAACTCGCCGGCCTCGGCGAGGACGAGGCCCGCCGGCTGATCCGGCAGTCGATCCAGACGGATGGCGAACTTGACCTCCAGGATCTGCGCCGCATCGCGCGTTTCAAGCAGGCGCAGCAGGCGAGCGCACTGGATCTGGAAATTGCCGACGTTACACTCGACCAGGTCGGTGGCTTCGCACGCCTGAAGACCTGGATCGGGCAGCGTCAGGCGGTTTTCCAGAATCCGGCGCTGGCGCCGAACCTGCCCGCCCCCAAGGGCATCCTGCTGCTGGGCGTCCAGGGCGCCGGCAAGAGCCTGGTCGCCAAGGCCATCGCGGGCAGCTGGAAAGTGCCGCTGCTGCGGCTGGACTTTGGCGCGCTGTACAACAAGTATGTCGGCGAGACCGAGAAGAATCTGCGCCGGGCGCTTGCCGACGCCGGCCGCATGGCACCCTGCGTGCTGTGGATGGACGAGATCGAGAAGGGGCTCGCGGCGGGCGAATCGGACGACGGCGTTTCGCAGCGCATTCTCGGTACACTGCTCACCTGGATGAGCGAGCGAGAGGCGCCGGTGTTCGCGCTGGCCACCGCCAACGACGTCAGCAAGTTGCCGCCGGAGCTGCTGCGCAAGGGCCGCTTCGACGAGATTTTTTTCGTCGACCTGCCGAACCAGGCCATACGCGCGACCATTTTCGGGATCCACCTGGGCAAGCGTGGTCTGCCGCCGCAAGGCTTCCGGCTGGACGCCCTCGCGAAGGACAGCGAAGGCTTCTCCGGAGCGGAGATCGAGCAGGCGATCGTGGCTGCGCAATATGCCGCGCTGGCCGACAACGTCGCCGTGTCCGAGCAGCATCTGGCGCGCGAAATCGCGCAGACGCGTCCGCTTTCCGTCATCCGCGCGGAGGATTTCCAGCGTCTGCGCGGATGGGCCACGCAGCGCTGCGTGATGGTCGACTAGCTGACCTGGTCAGGGCGCGGGCGGGCGGCGCCTGTTCCACCACCAGTAGCCGCCGATCACCAGTACGACGAAGGCGATGACCCCCGCCGTGATGAAGTGCTGGTATTCGCGGATGAGCGCCTCGTTGCCGCCGAGAACGTAACCGAACAGCGTGAGCACGATCGACCACAACCCGGCGCCGAGGCAGGTGTAGAAGGCGAACGCGGCGAGGTTCATGCGGGTGAGGCCGGCGGGAATGGAAATGAGGTGGCGGATGCCGGGAATCAGGCGGCCGGTGAACGTGGAAACCGCGCCATGCTTCAGGAAGAACGTATCGGTCTTGTGCAGCAGCTCGGGGCGCACGAAGAAGTAGCGGCCCCAGCGCTCGAGGAAGGGGCGGCCCACCCAAAGCGCAGCGTAGTAGTTGAACGAGGCGCCAACCAGGCTGCCAACGGTCGAGGCGAGCACGATGAGCCAGAAGTTCATCTGCCCCTGATGCGCCAGGTAGCCGGCCGGAATCAGCACCAGCTCGCTCGGCACTGGCAGCACCGTGGACTCCAGCGCCATCAGGATGAAGATGCCGGTGTAGCCCCAGTCGTTGACGGTGGCGAGGATCCAGTTGATGAAATCGTGCAGCATCTAGGGGCTAGGGGCTAGGGGCTAGGGGCTAGGGGCTAGGGGCTAGGGGCTAGGGGCTAGGGGCTAGGGGCTAGGGGCTAGGGGCTAGGGGCTAGGGGCT
>JANJWS010000038.1 GCA_024709425.1 Thiobacillus sp. | reverse complement strand
GGTCAAGGAACACCAGGTCAACTTCCTGGCCCTGATCTGCGCCATCTGCAAGGCGCAGTTCACCAAGGTTCTGCCCAAGTACGGCTTCGACATGAGCATGGTGGGTGGCGTGCATCAACTGGTCAGCAAGGCGATCAAGCTCGATTGATCGCGCACTGAGTAATCACTTCATTTGTAGGCGTTAGGAGAATCAACATGGCTGTCACGACGAACAAAGCAGCAAAAACCGAAGGCATGACATGGCGTCGCTTCAAGGATGGCGAGTCCCCTGAGGATTACCGTTCCGCGCAGGAACAGATCTTCCAGGCCGGCTGGACCCACAAATGCCCCGAGTACATGCTCTCCACGCCGCCCTGCCAGGGTTCGTGCCCGGCCGGTGAAGACATCCGCGGCTACCTCAATATCGTGCGCGGCATCGAGAAGCCGCCGGCAGGCGTGACCTGGCAGGAGTATGCATTCCGCCGTGTCACGACAGCCAACCCCTTCCCTGGCGTGATGGGCCGCGTCTGCCCGGCACCGTGCGAATCGGGCTGCAACCGCAACATGGTCGAAGACCACGTTGGCATCAACTCGGTCGAGCACTTCATCGGCGACTGGGGTATCGCCAACAACATGAAGTTCGAATCCAAGGCTGCTGAAACCGGCAAGAAGGTCGCCATCATCGGCGCCGGCCCCGCTGGCCTGGCCGCGGCCTACCAGCTGCGCCTGCGCGGCCACGCCGTCACCATCTTCGACGAGCACGAGGAACTCGGCGGCATGATGCGCTACGGCATCCCGGGCTTCCGTACTCCACGTGAGATGCTCGATGCCGAAATCGGCCGCATCATCTCCATGGGCGTGGAGACCCGCCTGAAGACTCGTGTCGGCAGCGATGTCAGCTTCGACGATCTGGACAAGAACTACGACGCCATCTTCCTGGCACTCGGTGCCCAAGCCGGTCGCCCGTTGCCGGTGCCCGGCGCCGAAGCGCCCAACTGCGTGACCGCTGTTGCGTTCCTGCGCGCCTTCAACGAAGGCCGCCTGCAGCACGTCGGCAACCGCGTGGTGGTCATCGGCGGCGGCGATACTTCGATCGACGTGGCCACGGTGGCGCGTCGTCTCGGCAACGTGACGAAGGCTGGCACCCGCGACGACCGTCCGGAAGCCGTGATCGCCGGGCATATGGCCTCCGATGTCGCCTCGATTTCCGCGCGTGAAGGCGCCGAGGTCGTGCTGGTTTCGCGCGCCACCATCGACAAGATGAACGCCAACAAACACGAGATCGAACACGCGCAGCAGGAGGGTATCGAGATCATCGGCGGCGTGACCCCGCTCGCTGTCGTGGTCGATGCGAATGGCCGCGCCACCGCCCTGCGTGTTGCCGAATTCGTTGTCGAAGGCAAGGAAACCAAGATCGTCGCGGGTACCGAACGCGACATCCCGGGTGACCTGATCGTCTCCGCGATCGGCCAGGGCGTCGACTTCACCGGGCTGGAGCAGTTCAACAACAACAATGGCCTGATCCGTGCCGACAAGAACTACCGCTTCCCGAACAACGAGAAGGTCTTCGTCGGTGGCGACGTGATTCGTCCGCACCTGCTGACCACGGCGATCGGTCACGCCGCGATCGCCGTCGACGGTATCGACGCCTTCCTCGCGGGCAAGGAGCTCGACCGCCGTCCGAAGGTCGATGTGCACCACTTCGACGAGATCCGCAAGTGGCTCGAAGCCGGTCACGAGTACAACGAAGTGCACGGCCAGATCTGGGGCACCTCCGAGCGCAAGGACATCCTGCACAACTTCGAGGACCGCTCGGCGCGCTACATCATTCCGCACAACGAGCTCTTCCTTGGCCACTTCCCCAACGTGTCCCGCCACATCCGTGAAGTGACCGTGCTCGACCAGCAGAGCGCCCTGGGCAACTTCGAGGAGCGTCTGCACGCCCTCTCGGAGAAGGATGTCATCAACGAGGCCAAGCGCTGCATGTCGTGCGGCCAGTGCTTCGAGTGCGACAACTGCGTGGTCTACTGCCCGCAGACCGCCGTGTTCAAGGTGAAGAAGAAGGACAACCCGACCGTGGGTCGCTACGTCGACACCGACTACGCGAAGTGCATCGGCTGCCATATCTGCGCCGACGTGTGCCCGACCGGCTACATCGTCATGGGCATGGGTGACTGAACGTGGCAGGCAAGATGAAACGTCTGCTGGCCTTGGGGGCGGTCGTGCTGACCACCGCCGCGCTGGCCTGGGCCGGCGCGGATGCGCAGCCCAAGGCCGGTGGCGCGCCCAAGCCGGTGATCACCAAGGCCGTGAGCGGCGAGCAGTGTGTGGAAAACACCGAATACATGCGGCGCAACCACATGAAACTGCTCGATGTCCACCGTGACAAGACCGTTATCGAGGGCGTGCGAACGAAGAAGCACAGTCTGAAGGAGTGCATCAACTGTCACGCCAGCGAGACGACCGGCAGCGTTGCGAAGGCGAAGGAAGATTTCTGCGTGAGTTGCCACAGTTACGCCGCGGTGAAGATCGACTGCTTCGATTGCCACTCGACCAAGCCGCAGGGCTCGGCCGCGCTGCATCCGCTGAATGCTGAAACCGCGCACTACCAGCACAAGCTTGCCGCCCAGGTAAACGCCACGGTGAGCGCGGAAGAGATGGCTGGGATTTCCAGATGAGCGAATTGAAAACCATGTCAGAACAGGCACCGTACTCTCCGGAGCGCCGTCGCTTCGTCGGTGCAGCGGCTGCCGTCGCCGGCCTGGCGGTCGCCCCCGGCGTCATGCTGTACGAAGTCGCCAACGCGCGCCCCGAGGAGCAGCCGGCCAGCAGCGCGGTGCGCTGGGGCATGCTGGTCGACGCCACGCGGTGCGCCAGCGGCTGCAGCGACTGCGTCTCGGCGTGCAGCACCGAAAACGGCTGGACGCCGGTCGCAGAAAGCAAGCATCCGCGTCAGGCGCCGCAGTGGATCCGCAAACTGCAGCTGGAGGATCCGCTCACCCAGCTTCAGACCAACCTGCCGATGATGTGCCAGCATTGCGCCGAACCGCCGTGCGTCGACGTTTGCCCGACCGGCGCGTCGTTCAAGCGTGCCGATGGCATCGTGCTGGTCAATCGGCATACCTGCATCGGCTGCCGTTACTGCATGATGGCGTGTCCCTACAAGGCGCGTTCGCTGGTTCACGAGCACCTCAACGACACCCAGAAAGCGGATGTTCCGCGCGGCATCGGCTGCGTCGAGGCATGCACCTTCTGCGTGCACAAGGTCGATCGTGGCGATGGCACCACTGCCTGCGCCGAGGCATGCGCTGCAGCAGGTCACCATGCAATCCTGTTCGGCGACCTCAACGACCCCGAGAGCGAGATCTCGAAGCGCCTGCGCGAGCTGCCGACCAAGCAAGTCCGCGCCGACCTCAAGCTGGATCTCGGTGTCCGCTATCACGGAATCTAAGACAACATGGCAAGCATCACCTTCCGCGAAGTTGAAGGCAGCAGCCTGAAATACTGGCTGCTGTTCGGGGCACTGGGCCTCTTCGTCCTGTTCGGCGCACTGGCGTGGAACTTCATGCACCACCACGGTCACGTCGTGACCGGCATGGACAACCAGATCGTGTGGGGCCTGCCGCACGTGTTCGCCGTGTTCCTGATCGTCGCGGCATCCGGCGCGCTCAACGTCGCCTCGATTGCCTCGGTGTTCAACAAGCCCATGTACAAGCCGCTGGCACCGCTCTCCGCGATCCTTGCGCTGGCACTGATGGCGGGTGGCCTGCTCGTGCTGGTGCTGGATCTGGGGCGCTCCGATCGCCTGATCGTGGCGATGACGAACTTCAACTTCAAGTCGATGTTCACCTGGAACGTGTTCCTGTATTCTGGTTTCTTCGGCCTCGTCGGCATCTACCTCTGGACGATGCTCGATCCGGCCGTGAAGACGTGGTCCAAGACCGCCGGTACCGCGGCCTTCCTGTGGCGCCTGGCCCTCACCACCGGTACCGGTTCGCTGTTCGGCTTCCTGATCGCGCGCGAGCTGTATGGTACCGCCATGCTGGCGCCGATGTTCATCATCATGTCGTTCGCCTACGGTCTGGCGATCTACCTGTTGGTGCTCGCCGCCGCCTATGCGTGGACCGGTCGTCCGCTCGGCGACGCGGTGATGATGCGCCTGAAGAGCCTGCTTGCCGTGTTCGTCGCGGCGGTCCTGTATTTCGTTGTGGTGCACCACCTGACCAACCTGTATTTCACGCAGGCCCATGCGGTCGAGGCGTTCATCCTGCGTGACGGCGGCCCCATCACCAATTTGTTCTGGATCGGCCAGATCCTGATCGGCTGCGTGATCCCGCTGGCGATCCTGCTGACGGCGCTCGGCCGCCAGCGCACCTGGATCATGGTCGCGTGTGTGCTCGTTATCCTCGGTGGGATGGCGCAGATGTACGTCACCATCATCGGCGCCCAGGCTTACCCGCTCGACATGTTCCCGGGCATGCAGGCGACGAGTAGCTACTTCGATGGCGAGGTGCATGCCTATACGCCCAGTACGCCGGAGCTGTTTCTCGGGCTGGGCGGCGTGGCCGTGGCGCTGCTGATGACCACGTTTGCGGTCAAGGTGCTGCGCCTGCTGCCGGTCAGCCTGGACGACGCGACCGTCGCCAAGCTGGAACAGCACTGAGCACGGCGGTCCGCCGGGTGAATGCCCGACGGTGGGTTCCGGCATGAATCCGGTTGCCACGGCCGATCCGAATGAAGCACGCGGGGCACCCATGCCCCGCGTGTTCATTTCCGCCGCCCATAAATCCTCGGGCAAGACCACCATTACCCTCGGCCTTGCCGCCGCCTTGCAGGCGCGCGGCCACACCGTGCAGCCCTTCAAGAAGGGGCCCGATTACATCGATCCGCAATGGCTGGAAATGGCTGCGCAGCGCCCCTGCTACAACCTCGATTTCCACATGATGCGGCGCGACGAAATCGAGGGCCAGTTCGCGCGCGCGGCGCTGGACGCCCGCGTCAGTCTGGTCGAAGGCAACAAGGGCCTGTACGACGGTTTGAGCCTGGACGGCAGCAACAGCAATGCGGCCCTCGCGAAACTGCTTGGCGCGCCGGTGATCCTGGTGATCGACGCGCGCGGGATGACCCGCGGCGTGGCGCCACTCATCCTCGGTTACCAGGCGTTCGACTGCGATATCCGCATCGCCGGCGTCATCCTCAACAACCTGGGCGGCAGCCGGCATGAATCCAAGCTGCGCGCGGTGATCGAGCATTACACCGACGCCGAGGTGGTCGGCGCGGTGCAATACGATCCCGCGATGCAGATCACCGAGCGCCATCTCGGCCTGGTGCCGGCGAACGAGCAGGCGGCTGCCCGCGCGCGCATTCACCATGTCGGTGAACGGGTCGCGGCGCAGGTCGATCTCGGACAGCTGCTGGCGATCGCCGACAGTGCGCCGCCCCGTCCGCCCGCGGCGGCCCGTCCCGCATTGTCCATCGAAGCGCCGGTGCGTATCGCGATCGCGCGTGATGCGGCGTTCGGTTTCTATTACAGCGAGGATCTCGATACCTTGCGTGCCGTGGGCGCCGAACTCGTCGAATTCGATACGCTTTCGGCGCGTGCGCTGCCGGAACACATCGATGGCCTCATCGTCGGCGGTGGGTTTCCTGAAGTGTTCATGGCGGAGCTGGAAGCCAATACGAGTTTGCGCGCAAGCATCCTGACCGCCCTCGACGGCGGCCTGCCGGCTTACGCGGAATGCGGCGGTCTCATGTATCTGTCGCGCAGCCTGCAATGGCAGGGGCAAACGCGCGAAATGGTGGGCGCGGTGCCGGGCGACACGGTGATGCATGAACGACCGGTGGGGCGTGGCTACGCTCGCCTGGAGCCCACCGGAGACGACCTGTGGCGGGAAAAACGGAGCATTCCGGCGCACGAATTTCACTATTCGAGCTTGGAAAACCTGCCGCCCGACTCCATCTACGCCTACAAGGTCTCCCGGGGCCATGGCATCGACGGTATGCACGATGGCTATCAGCGGCATAATCTGCTGGCAGGCTATGTGCACCGGCGCGGCGCGGGCGCACTGGGCTGGATCGAACCGTTTCTGAACCAGGTACGCGCGCACAAGGCCCGCGTGTCCGCCTAACGGGCATGGCGTGTTGCCACCCCTGACCATGAAACCGGCGCCGCCCGTTTCCCTCTCCCACCCTCTCCCGCGACCGGGAGAGGAGGACACGGAACCGCTTCGCGGTGTTTCACGTTAACCGACAAAGGACCAGCATGATCAAGATCACCGACGCCGCCGCCGAGCAGATCCGCGCCGCCGCCAACAATCCCGACGTCCAGAACATGGTGCTGCGCATTGCCGCCTATCAGGAGGAGGACGGCAACGTCAATTTCGGCATGGGCTTCGACCAGGAGCGCGAAGCCGACGAGCAGCTCATCGTCAATGGCATCCAGGTGCTGATCTCCGCACCGAGTACGCCGTTCCTGCAGGGGGTGACGATCGACTTCGTCGAGATGAGCCCGGGCGACATGCGTTACATCTTCATCCCGCCGTATTCCGCCGAGCCCGAAGCCGATTCCGCCTCCCCCGAGTGAATTCATGAACTATCTGCCGATCTTTCTCGACCTGCGTGGTCGCCAGGCGCTCGTCGTGGGCGGCTCCGAGACCGCCGCACGCAAGGCTGAATTGCTGTTGCGTGCCGGGGCTCGCCTCGATGTCGTCGCGCCCGCACTGCACGAAGGCTTTGCACGGCTGCCGCATGCCGAACGCGTGACGCGGGTCGCGGACAGCTTCCAACCGGCCCTGCTCGATGGCAAGGATGCCGTGATCGTCGTCGAGGAGGACGCGGCTGCTGCGGCCACAGTCGCCGAGGCCGCGCGCGTGCGCCACATCCCCGTCAATGTCGCCGACAAGCCGGAGTTGTGCAGTTTCATCCTGCCGTCGATCATCGACCGCTCGCCGATCGTCGTGGCGGTTTCCAGCGGAGGAGAGTCGCCGGTGCTCGCGCGCCTCCTGCGTGCACGCCTGGAAACCCTCATTCCCGCGGCCTATGGCCGGCTTGGCCAGCTCGCCTCGCGCTACAAGGAGCGGGTGCGCGCGGCGATCCAGCCGGCGCAGCGCCGAGCGTTCTGGGAAAAGGTATTCCTCTCGCCCGTGGCGGAGATGGTGTTTTCCGGGCGCGAGGCCGAGGCCGAGCACCAGCTCGTGGAGATGATCGCCGACGGCGCGCAGAACGATATCAGTCACGGCGAGGTCTATCTGGTCGGTGCCGGGCCGGGCAACCCGGACCTGCTGACCTTCCGCGCGCTGCGCCTGATGCAGCAGGCCGACGTGATCGTCCACGACCGGCTCGTCTCTCAACCCATCCTCGACATGTGCCGCCGCGATGCCGAGCGCATCTATGTCGGCAAGGAGCGTGACGCCCATGCGGTACCGCAGGAAGAGATCAACATGCTGCTGGTGCGCCTGGCCAAGGAAGGTAAACGCACGCTGCGGCTGAAGGGCGGCGACCCTTTCATTTTCGGCCGTGGCGGCGAGGAGATCGAGACGCTGGTCGAGCATGGCGTGCCGTTCCAGGTGGTGCCGGGGATCACCGCCGCTGCCGGCGTGGCATCCTACGCGGGTATTCCGCTCACCCACCGCGACTACGCACAATCGGTCGCCTTCGTGACCGGCCACCTGAAGGAAAATACCTTCAACCTCAACTGGGAAGGCATCGCGCGGCGCGATCAGACCATCGTGATCTACATGGGCCTGAAGGGACTGCCGCTGTTGTGCGAGTCGCTGATCAAGCACGGGCTCACCCCCGACACGCCGGCAGCGATCGTTCAGCACGGCACGCTGCCCACGCAGCGCGTCGTCACCGGGGATCTTGCCACGCTGCCTGAACAGGCTGAGGCGGCCAAGCTCAAGGCGCCCACGCTCATCATTGTCGGGCAAGTCGTCAGACTGCGCGAGAAGCTCGGGTGGTATCACCCGCAGTCCGACGCCGGACAGGTGTCGCCCACGCCGCTGGAAGCCCCCGGCCACGTGCGCTGACCATGGCGGCGGGGAGCCCGCGTCCACAGCTGGACAGCCGGGCGGCGGTTGCACCGGAGGTCGTGCGGATGCGCGCCGCGGGTCGGCATATCGCCCCGGTGATCTGGCAGGGCCAGGATGCCTGGCTCAAGTTGGCGACGCCACAACCACCGGCCTGGCGCTACCGTTTGCTCGGCGGGGTGGCAAGGCTGCTGGGCCAGTCCGCGATGCAGCCGGTGCGGCCGCATGGCGGCGGCCACGGGCTGCGCATCGAGGCGGCACGTATCCGCGCCCTGGGGGCATCCGGGCTGCGCACGCCTGTTCTGCATGAATTCGGCGAGGACTGGCTGCTGCTGTCCGACCTGGGGCAGGTCACGCTCGACTCGGTGCTTCGCCGTGCCGCCCCGGAAGACCGGATGGTCCACTGGCAGCAGGGCGCAGACTACATCCTGCGCGCGCACCATGCCGGCCAATATCTGAGCCAGGCATTCGCGCGAAATTTTGTGTGGTCGGCTGAAGCGGGGCTTGGCGCCATCGACTTCGAGGATGATGCCCTCGCCGCCATGTCACTGGCCGATGCCCAGGTGCGTGACTGGCTGCCATACTGTTTCTCCACTGCGATCCATTTCGCCGACCGCCTGCCCGTGATGTGCGATGCGCTCGAGGCCGCGCTGGCCGCCGAACGCCCCACCGTGCGCGCGGGCGTACAGCGTGCGCTGAAGCGCACCGCCTGGCTGCGTGCGCTGCGCATGTTGCCGTCGCCCTTGATGCGGCGCGACGTCGCCAAGACCCGCTGGTTTGGCGAACTCGCGTATCACTGCGCCCGGCGTTGAGGTGACACGCGTCGGGCGGCACCCGCCGCCGGTCGGGCTAGAATGACGGGATACTCTGTCCGGAAGCTCGCCATGACGTCAGCACTGACCATCGACGGCAATGAAGCCGTCGCCCGCATCGCCTACCTCGGCAGTGAGGTGATTGCCATTTACCCCATCACCCCGGCGTCGAACATGGGTGAATGGGCGGATGAATGGGCGGCGCAGGGCAGGCCCAATCTGTGGGGCGCGGTGCCGCGCATCATCGAAATGCAGTCGGAGGGCGGCGCGGCCGGAACCCTGCACGGGGCGCTGACGTCCGGGGCGCTGGCGACCAGCTTCACCGCGAGCCAGGGCCTGCTGCTGATGATCCCGAACCTCTACAAGATTGCCGGCGAGCTCACGCCCATGGTGCTGCACGTCGCTGCGCGCGCGCTCGCCACCCATGCGCTGTCAATCTTCGGCGACCACTCCGATGTCATGGCGTGCCGCGCCACCGGCTGCGCGCTGCTCGCCTCCAACTCGCCGCAGGAGGCGCAGGATTTTGCCGCCATTGCGCAGGCAGCGACGCTGGAGGGGCGCATCCCGGTGATTCATTTCTTCGACGGCTTTCGCACCTCGCACGAGGTGGCGAAGATCGATGCGCTCGATGCCGAAACGGTGCGCGCGATGCTGGATGCCGCGCGCATCGCCGAGCATCGCACGCGCGCCCTGTCGCCGGAGCATCCGGTACTGCGTGGCACCTCGCAGAACCCCGACGTATTCTTCCAGTCGCGCGAGCGCGCCAACCCGTTCTACGATGCCTTCCCGCAGGTCGTGCAGGAGGCGATGGACCGCTTCGGCGCGCGCACCGGCCGCGCCTACCGCCTGTTCGACTACGTCGGCGCGGCGGATGCCGAGCGGATCATCGTGCTGATGGGCTCGGGCGCGGAGACCGCGCACGAGACCGTGGCGCATCTCGTCGCCCGCGGCGAAAAGGTTGGCGTCGTCAAGGTGCGGCTGTACCGCCCGTTTTCTGCCGACGCGCTGCTCGCCGCGCTGCCCGCGAGCGCAACCGCGGTCGCCGTGCTCGACCGCTGCAAGGAGCCGGGTGCTGACGGCGAACCGCTCTACAAGGACGTCGTCACCGCGCTGGCGCAGGCCGCCGCCGACGGCGCGCGCGCGATGCCGCGCGTCATCGGCGGTCGCTACGGCCTGGCGAGCAAGGAGTTCACCCCCGGCATGGTGAAGGCGGTATTCGACGAACTCGCGGTCGCCGCACCCAGGCGCCAGTTCACCGTCGGCATCCACGACGACCTCACGCACCTTTCCCTGCCATGGGACGCGGACTTCCGCACCGATGCCTCGAAGCAGTTGCAGCACGCCGTGTTCTGGGGGCTCGGTTCCGACGGCACGGTGTCGGCGAACAAGAACTCGATCAAGATCCTTGGCGAGGGCACCGACCTCATGGCGCAGGGCTACTTCGTCTACGATTCGAAGAAGTCGGGTGCCGTGACCGTGTCGCATCTGCGTTTCGGCCCGGCGCCGATCCGTTCCGCCTATCTTGTCGAGCACGCTATGGCCGGCTTCGTCGCGTGTCACCAGCCAATGTTCGTCGATCGCTACGAACTGCTGGAACACGCCGCGCCGGGTGGCGTGTTTCTCCTCAATACCGCCGCGCCGCGGGACGCGGTGTGGGACACACTGCCGGACACGCTGCGTGCGCAGATCCGCGAAAAGAACCTGCAACTCTGGATCATCGACGCCTACGCCGTGGCGGCGGAAGCGGGCATGGGGCGGCGCATCAATACCATCATGCAGACCTGCTTTTTCGCCATCTCCGGCATCCTGGAGAAGGACGCTGCCATCGCCGCGATCAAGCAGGCGGTGGACAAGACCTACGGCCGCAAGAGCCGGCGCCTGGTCGAACTCAACTACAAGGCGATCGACATGACGCTGGCGCGCCTGCACGCGGTCACTCCTCCCCCGAAAGCAAGGGAGGAGCCGGGGGAGCGGGGCGCAACGCCGTCGCGCACGCACGAGGAGGAGATCCCCGATTTCGTGCGCGACATTACCCTGCCGATCTATCATGGCCACGGCGACGCCCTCCCGGTCTCGGCGATGCCGGTCGACGGTACCTATCCGCTCGGTACCGCCAGGTACGAGAAGCGCAACATCGCGCTGGAAATCCCCGTGTGGGACGAGAACCTGTGCACGCAGTGTGGCAAGTGCGTGCTCGTCTGCCCCCACACCGCGATCCGCTCGCGCCTGTTCGATGCAGCCGCTGCGGCAGTGGTGCCACCGACCTTCAAGCACGTGCCGGTGCGTGCGAAGGATTATCAGCCGGGCACGCATATCAGCTACCAGGTCGCGCCGGAGGACTGCACTGGCTGCGGCGACTGCGTCGAGGCCTGCCCCATCCACGACAAGTCGAACGTATCGCGGCGCGCGGTGAACATGGCGCCGATCGAACCTCTGCGGGATGCCGAACGGGAGAATTTCGCATTCTTCCTCGGCCTGCCCGAGTTCGACCGCGGCGCGATCAAGCACACCACGATTCCCAGCGCCATGCTGCTCGATCCGTTGTTCGAGTTTTCCGGCGCGTGCGCGGGCTGCGGCGAGACGCCCTACATCCGACTCGCCACCCAGCTCTTCGGCGACCGCATGCTCATCGCCAACGCCACCGGCTGCTCGTCGATCTATGGTGGCAACCTGCCGTCAACGCCCTACACTGTGAATGCCGCCGGGCGCGGTCCGGCGTGGAGCAACTCGCTGTTCGAGGACAACGCCGAATTCGGTCTCGGCATGCGGCTCGCCGCCGACCAGCTCATGGATCAGGCACGTCATCTGGTGGGCGAACTGGCGAGCGATATCGGCGGCGATCTTGCCGCCGCGCTCGTCGAGGCGGACCAGCGCAATGAAACCGGCATCGTCGCACAGCGCGCGCGCGTCGCGGCCCTGTGCGACGGACTCGCCGGATCGAAACATCCTCGCGCCGCCGAACTCGCCAGCATCGCCGAATGGCTGATCCGCCGCTCGGTGTGGATCATAGGCGGCGACGGCTGGGCCTACGACATCGGCTACGGCGGCCTCGACCATGTGCTGGCGCTGTCGCACGACGTCAACATCCTGGTGCTCGATACCGAGGTGTATTCCAACACCGGCGGCCAGACGTCGAAGGCCACGCCGGTCGGCGCCGTTGCCAAATTCTCCGCCGGCGGCAAGGCCACGACCAAGAAGGACCTCGCCAAGCTCGCCAGCGACTACGGCCAC
>JANJWS010000028.1 GCA_024709425.1 Thiobacillus sp. | reverse complement strand
TGTCGCCGAAGTGCTGCTTGATCTGGTCGGACACCTGCTGCGCCAGCGTGCTGCGCGGGTCGAACATCACGCGCAGGAGACCCTCGATGCGGATGTCGGGGTTGAGCCGCTGCTTCACCTTCTTGATGGTGGCAACGAGATCGGTGAGTCCCTCGAGCGCGTAGTACTCGCACTGCATCGGGATCAGCACCGCCTCGGCGGCGGCGAAGGCGTTGACCGTGAGCAGATTCAGCGTCGGCGGGCAGTCGAGCAGGACAAAGTCGTAAGTATCGGCGACCTTTTCCAGCGCCGCCTTCAGCCTCAGGTCGCGCTGCTCCAGGTTGACGAGGTCGATCTCGGCGCCGGCGAGTTCGCGGTTGGCGGGAATCACGTCGAAATGGCCCGGCTGCGAGCGCATCGTGGCGTCGGGCAGCGTCACCTGTTCGAGCAGGATCTGGTACACCGTCGGCAGCGCGCTGCGCTTCTCGATCCCCGCGCCCATGGTCGCGTTGCCCTGCGGGTCGAGGTCGACCAGCAGCACGCGCTGGCCCAGCGCGGCGAGACTCGCCGCGAGGTTCACGGCGGTGGTGGTCTTGCCCACGCCGCCCTTTTGATTCGCTATTGCCAGGATTCGGCTCATTCAACAGGCTCCAGAACAATCAAATGGCGGCTCGCTTCCAGCCCCGGCACGACAAGCGCGTGGTCAGCGCTCACTTTCACGTTAGCCGGCAGCAGGGCGATTTCCTCGTGCGGATACAAGCCCTTCATCGCCAGCCAGCGCCCGCCCGGCTTCAGCAGGTGGCGGGTCAGGCTGACAAATTCCCTGAGGTCGGAAAACGCGCGCGAAGTGATGAGGTCGAAGCCGTTGATCGGTGTGGGCATGGCCTTCGCCCCCTCTCCCGCTTGCGGGGGAGGGTTGGGGAGGGGGGGCGGGAAATCCTCGACCCGGCTCGTGAGCACGGTCACATTGGCCAGCCCCAGTTCGGCCTTGGCCTGCAACAGAAACGCGGTCTTCTTGGCGATGCTGTCGAGCAGCGTCACCTGCAAATCGGGCCGCGCGATCGCCAGCGGAATTCCCGGCAAGCCGCCCCCGCTGCCGACATCAATCGCCGTGGGCGGGCGCAGCCCAACGCTTGCCCCCTCCCCCTCTGGGGGAGGGTTGGGGTGAGGGCGCGCAGCGAGAAGCGAATCAAAAACCGGCACCGCCGCCAGCGAATCCAGCAGATGGTGACTGACCATGCGCTCGGCGTCACGCACCGCAGTCAAGTTGTACACGCGGTTCCACTTGTCGAGCAGCGCAAGATAGGCGAGCAGCTTCTGCTCAGCGCCGTCGGGCAACGTCAGCCCCAGGGCGGCGATGCCCGCCGAAAGTTGCGATTCGACGGTCATGCGCGCTTTTTCTCTTGTTCGGGACTGAAGCCGCGCTTGGCATAGATCAGCAGCACCGAGATCGCCGCCGGGGTGATGCCCTGCATTCGCGCGGCCTGGCCGAGCGTCTCGGGGCGGGCCTTCTGCAGGCGCTGGCGCACTTCCATCGACAGCGCAGTGAGTTGCGTGTAGTCGAGGTCGGCCGGCAGGCGCAGGCTTTCCTGCTCGCGGTGCTTCTCGACTTCCTCGTTCTGGCGGTCGATGTAGCCCTGATACTTGGCGGCGATCTCGACCTGTTCGGCGACGCGCGCGTCATCGACGCCCGTCCCGCCGCCCGGCAGCGCAAGAATCTGCGTGTAATCGAGGTTGGGCCGACGCAGCAGGTCGAACAGGCTGTATTCGCGCTCGATCGGCTGGCCAATCAACGGTGTCGCCGCGTCCGCCGGCAGGATCGCCGGGTTGACCCAGGTCGATTTCAGGCGCTCGGTCTCGCGTGTGACGGCGTCCCGCTTGCGGTTGAACGCGTCCCAGCGCGCGTCCTCGACCACGCCCAGCTGGCGGCCGGTCTCGGTGAGCCGCATGTCGGCGTTGTCCTCGCGCAGCTGCAGGCGGTATTCGGCGCGGCTGGTGAACATGCGGTAGGGCTCGGAGACGCCGCGGGTGATGAGGTCATCGACCAGCACGCCCAGATACGCTTCATGCCGCCCCGGGCTCCAGGCATCCTTGCCCTGCACCTGCAATGCCGCGTTGAGACCGGCGAGCAGGCCCTGAGCTGCCGCCTCTTCATAGCCCGTCGTCCCGTTGATCTGGCCGGCGAAAAACAGGCCGGCGATCGACTTGGTTTCGAGCGAGGCCTTGAGGTTGCGCGGGTCGTAGTAATCGTACTCGATGGCGTAGCCGGGGCGCAGGATGTGTGCGTGCTCCATCCCGGGGATCGAACGCACGATGGCGAGCTGGACGTCGAAGGGCAACGAGGTCGAGATGCCGTTGGGGTAGATCTCGTGCGTCGTCAGACCCTCGGGTTCGAGGAAGATCTGGTGCGAAGCCTTGTCGGCGAAGCGGGTGATCTTGTCCTCGATCGACGGGCAGTAGCGCGGCCCCACCCCTTCGATGACGCCGGTGTACATCGGCGAGCGGTCGAGGCCGCCGCGGATGATTTCGTGTGTCTTTTCAGTGGTATGCGTGATCCAGCACGGGCGCTGCTCGGGGTGCATCGAAGCCTCGCCCATGAAGGAAAACACCGGCACGGGATCGTCGCCGGGCTGCACCTGGGTCCGGCTGAAATCGATGCTGCGGCCGTCGATGCGCGGCGGCGTGCCGGTCTTGAGGCGCCCGGCCGGCAGGTTCAGTTCGCGCAGGCGCGCGGCGAGCGACACCGCGGGCGGATCGCCCATGCGCCCGGCCTGGAAGTTCTCCAGCCCGACGTGGACCAGGCCGGCGAGGAAGGTACCGGCGGTGAGCACCACCGCGCGGCCGGCAAACACGATGCCGAGCTGGGTCCTGACGCCGACGACGCGGTCGCCGTCGAGCAGCAGGTCGTCGACCGCCTGCTGGAAAATCGTGAGATTCGGCTGGTTTTCCAGGCGGCGGCGAATTGCCGCCTTGTACAGCACGCGGTCGGCCTGCGCGCGGGTGGCGCGCACCGCCGGCCCCTTGGACGAATTCAGCGTGCGGAACTGGATCCCCGCCTCGTCGGTGGCGAGCGCCATCGCCCCGCCGAGCGCATCGACCTCCTTGACCAGATGCCCCTTGCCGATGCCGCCGATCGACGGGTTGCACGACATGGCACCGAGCGTCTCGATGTTGTGCGTCAGCAGCAGCGTCCGTGCGCCCATGCGGGCGGACGCGAGGGCGGCCTCGGTGCCGGCGTGGCCGCCACCGATGACGATGACATCGAAGGAGTCGGGGAATTGCATGATGGGCGCCATTCTACCCCGGGCGCCCCAGCTGTTCCACGTGGATTGTTTCACGTGAAACGGGCTCAGGTGCCGGCCGCCTGCTTAGCCTCCAGCGCCTCCCAGCGCGTCAGCGCGTCAAGCAGCTCGGCTTCGATGGCCTCCGCGCGGGCGTGCAAGGCGGTCGCCACCTGCGGGTCGGCCTGGTACAGCGCGGAGTCCGAGAGCTTGCCGGCGAGGTCGGCCTGCTCGGCCTCCAGCGCCTCGATGCGCGCCGGCAGGCCTTCCAGTTCGCGCGCCTCCTTGTAGCTGAGGCCCGCCTTGGCCGTGGATTTCGCCACGGGCGCGGCCTTCGTGGGCGCCGCCTTGGCCACGGGCTTCGCCGCCTCGGCCGCGCGCCGCTGCCGCCACGCCAGCCAGTCGGCGTAACCGCCGACGATCTCGGTCAGCCTGCCCTCCCCTTCGAACACGATCGACTGCGTCACGACGTTGTCGAGGAAGGCGCGGTCATGCGAGACGATGATCACCGTCCCCGCATAGTCCTGCAGCAGCTGCTCCAGCAGTTCGAGCGTGTCGATGTCGAGGTCGTTGGTCGGCTCGTCGAGCACCAGCAGATTCGCCGGGCGGGCGAACAGGCGCGCCAGCAACAGACGGTTGCGCTCGCCGCCGGAGAGCGCAGACACCTTGGCGCGCGCCCGTTCGCCGGGGAACAGGAACTCTTCCAGATAACTGATGACGTGCTTCTTCTGGCCGCCGATTTCGACGTAGTCGGAGCCGGGCGAAATGGTGTCGACGAGCGTCGCATTGTCGTCGAGCTGATTGCGGAACTGGTCGAAGTAGGCGACTTCGAGCTTGGTGCCCTGCTTGATCCACCCCGACTGCGGCTTCAGGTCGCCGAGGATGAGGCGGATCAGCGTGGTCTTGCCGGCGCCGTTGGGGCCGAGCAATCCTAATTTGTCGCCGCGCAGGATCGTGGTGGAGAAATCCTCGATCAGCACCCGGCCGTCGTAGCCGTAGCGCACGTGGTCGAGCTCGGCGACGACCTTGCCCGAGCGCTCGCCGGCGTCGAGCTGGAAGCCAACCTGGCCCTGGTGGGCGACGCGCGCTTCGCGCGTGCGGCGCAGCGCCTCCAGCCGGCGCACCCGGCCTTCGTTGCGGGTGCGGCGCGCCTCCACCCCCTTGCGGATCCAGGCTTCTTCCTGCTTCCAGAATTTGTCGAACTTGCGATTGTGCACCGCCTCGACTTCCAGTTGTTCGGCCTTCTTGCTCTGATACGCCGTGAAGTTGCCTTGATATTCGCGCAATTGGCCGCGATCGAGCTCGATGATGCGGTTTGCGACGTTGTCGAGGAAGCGCCGGTCGTGGGTGATGAACAAGAGCGCGCCGCGATAGTCGTTGAGCAGGCCTTCCAGCCACTCAATGGCGGAAAAATCCAGGTGGTTGGTCGGCTCGTCGAGCAGCAGCAGTTCCGGCTCGGCAACCAGTGCGCGCGCCAGCGCCACCCGCTTCTTCAGGCCGCCCGAGAGCGTTTCGACCGCGAGGTCCGCATCCAGGTTGAGGCGCTGCAGCGTTTCCTCGACCCGGCTGTTGAGGCGCCAGGCGTCGGCCGCCTCGAGTTCATGCGACAGCCGCTCGAGGTCGCCGAACGCGGCCTCGTCACCCTCCGCCACCCGATGCGCCGCAGCGTGGTAGTCGGCCAGGAGCCGCTGTGCCGTGCCGATACCCTCGGCCACCGCCTCGAATACGCTGTGGCCGGGCTGGAATTGCGGCTCCTGGGGCACGTAGGCGAGACGCAGGCCGGGCGAACGCCACACCTCACCCGCGTCGGGCTGGGTCGCGCCCGCAAGGATCTTGAGCAGGCTCGACTTGCCGGTGCCGTTGCGGCCGATCAGCCCGATGCGCTCGCCCGCCTCGATCACCAGCGAGGCGCCGTCAAGCAGCGGATGGTGGCCATAGGCGAGTTCGAGGCGGTCGAAGGTGAGCAGGGGCATGACGGTGAGCGGTGAGCGGTGAGCGGTGAGCGGTGAGCGGTGAGCGGTGAGCGGTGAGCGCGGGATTATCCGGGATTGAGGGCGGCGTGGATGGCGCGGGCGATATTTATTGCGCCGGGAGTGTCGCTGTGCAGGCAGATCGTGTCGACTTCGATGGTCACAGTGCCGGCGGGCAGTGCGTCCAGCGGCTGGCGTGTCGCGAGACGGACGGCCTGCGCGGCAGCGGCAGCGGGGTCGGCCAGCACGGCGCCCGGTGTTTCACGTGAAACCAGACGGCCGGCGGCATCGTAGCGGCGGTCGGCAAAGCCCTCGCTGAGGACCGCCAACCCGGCCGCCTGCCCGGCGGCGATCAGCTGCGAGCCCGCCAGCCCCACCAGCGCCAGCGCGGGATCGAGCGCCGCGACGGCCCGCGCAACCGCGGCCGCCACTTCGGCGTCCACCGCGGCGACGTTGTAGAGCGCACCGTGCGGCTTGACGTGGGCCAGGCGCAGGCCGAGCCGGGCCGCAGCCTCCGCCAGCGCTTCGGTCTGCTGCGTGACCCAGGCGGCGATCTGCTCCGGGCGCGCCGGCACGGCATGCCGCCCGAAGCCGGCGCGATCCGGGTAGCTGGGGTGCGCGCCGGCCGCCACACCGTGCGCCGCCGCGTCTTGCAGTGCGACCCGCATGCTCGCGGCATCGCCCGCGTGCCCCCCGCAGGCGATCGACACCCTCGCAAGATACGGCATCAGTGCCGTGTCGTCATGGCCTTCGCCAATGTCCGCATTGAGTTCGATCATCCGATGTCTCCCATCGCCCATTCCTGCGCGGCCAAGGCTCGCGCGGCCTCCACCCCGAGGGTCTCGAAGCGAACCATGTCGCCCGGCGCCAGTTGCGCCAGCCGCGGCCAGTCGGCTGAAATCAGCGTGGCAATGACCGGGTAGCCGCCCGTCACCGGCCCGTCCCAGCCCAGCAGGATCGGCTGGCCGTCGGGCGGCACCTGCACCGCGCCCGGGAGCACGCCCTGCGACGGCAGCTCCGCGCGCGCATGCGTGACCGCCGGACCCGCGAGCCGTATGCCGCGCCGGTCCGAGGCAGGATCGACCCGGAAGCTTCCACCGAAAAACGCCGCCAGTCCAGCGTCGTCAAACAGCCCGGCCTGCGGCCCCGCCACCACGCGCAGGGGCGCCCGCCGATCCACACCCGGCGGCTGAGCACGCCGCAAATGCACCTCGCCCGCGTCCGATCCCACCGCCAGGGCGTCGCCCGCCCGCAGCGCGCGCCCATCGTGGCCCCCGAAACCCCCGGGCAGGAACGTACTGCGACTGCCCAGGCGCAGCGGCTCCAGCAGCCCGCCGCGCACCGCCAGCCAGGCGCGGCAACCACCCTGCGCGGCGCCCAGCGTAAGCGTCTCACCCAACGCCAGCACCAGAGTCTCGTTCCACGTCACCGGCGCCCCGCTGCTGCGGCGCGCCTCGAACGGGGCGCCGGCGAGCGCCACCACCCCTCCTTGGGGAAAACGCAGTGTCGGCCCGCGCCACACAATTTCCAGCCCCGCTGCGTCAGCACCGTTGCCAACCAGCCGGTTGGCCGCGCCGAACGCCGCAGGATCGGCCGCCCCACCCGCCGGCACACCGAGCGCGCCCCAGCCCGGACGCCCGCGATCCATCACCAGATCGCACAAGCCCGGTTGCAGGATTTCGATCATTTCGGCACGAAGCGGACGCGATCGCCCGGCTGCAGCAGCGCCGGCGCCGGGCGCGCGGCGTCAAACAGGACGGCGTCGGCGCATCCAATGAGCTGCCAGCCGCCGGGGCCGGCGGCAGGATAGATCCCGCAATACGCGCCGCCGATGGCAACGCTGCCCGCCGCCACGCGCACCCGCGGCGACGCCCGCCGCGGCGCATGCAGGCGCTCCGGCAGCCCGCGCAGGTAGGGAAAGCCAGGCTGGAAGCCGACGAAGGCCACACGGTAAACGGCGGCGGCGTGCCGCTCGACATAGTCGTCGACCGCAAGGCCGGCCCGCCGGGCGAGCGCCGCGAGATCGGGGCCACCGGCGCCGCCGTATGCGACGGCGATCTCGTGCAGGGCGCCGCACCCGGCGGCGACACCGGGCGGTGGCGCCTCCAGCGCCACCCCCAGCGCCGCGGACGGTGCGGCACCCGGCCGAAGGATCAGCAACAGGCTGCCATCGGCTGGGATCATGTCTTCTATTTCCGGCAAATGCAGCGAACGCAGCATTTCGAAGCGTGCCAGCGTGGTTTCCCCCGTGGCCAGCCGCAGGCCGCGCTCCCCGACCCAGCGCCACGCCGGCGGCGCGGGCGGTTGACCGGTACTGCGCTTTGCCATAGGGTGAGGATCCTTTCCGGAGTCGTGCATGAAGCCGTGGTTCGTCGTTGCAGTGTGGTGCCTCGCCGCGATCCTGGCAAGCTCGGCCCAGGCCGCGATGAGCGCGATTTCCCCCGCGCTGCAGCAGAACCTCGACGCGCGGCCGAAAAGGGTCGTCCTGCTGCCGCCCCAGGTGTTCGTGTTCGAGCTGTCGGCCGGCGGCGTCCCGACGCGCATGGCCGACTGGGAAGCCCTCGCGCGCGACAATCTCGCCGCGACGGCCACCCGGCTGGCCGAGTCCGGGCACCTGTTCGAACTGATACCCGCGCCGACGCTCACCGCCGAGGAAGCCGAACAGCTCGAAGCCCATATCGGCCTGTATGACCGCGTCGCGCAGTCGGTGTTCGTCTACGGGCGCGGCGAGCAATCCGCCTGGGCGCACAAGAAATACGAATTCGACTACACGGTCGGGCCGGGGCTCGCCTTCCTGCGCGAACGCACCGGGGCCGACGCGGCGCTGATCGTGCTCGGTTCCGACTTCATCTCCTCGGGCGGACGCAAGGCCGCGTTCGTCGCCGGGCTCGCGCTCGGCATCATCATGCCGCTGGGGCAGTCCTTCGTCGCCGCCGGCGTGGTCGATCTCGCCAGCGGCGACGTGCGCTGGATGAGCTTCGATTCCAGCAGCCGCATCGATACGCGCGACCCCACCGATGCCGAGGAACTGATGCGCGCCCTCTATGAAACCTGGCCGGGCCCGCGATGAGGCGCGTCCCCATCCTGCTGTTGGCCGGTGTGCTCGCCTTCCCCGCGCGCGCCGCCGAGGTCACGCCCTGGGCCGGCGCCGAAGAGACCCGGGATGTCGGCGGCGCCGAGAAGAACCTGTGGCAGGAAGCGGAGGAATTCGACCGCGCGCTCCTGCGGGCCGGCAAGGTCAACGCCGACCCCGCGCTCACCGCCTACCTGCAGGGCATCCTCGACCGCCTGTACCCCGAGTTCCGCGGCCGCCTGACGGTGCGCCTGCTGAACGCCCCGCACCTCAACGCCTTCGCGCTGCCCAACGGCAGTCTCTACGTCAACGCCGGCCTGATCGCCCGTTTCGAGAACGAGGCCCAGCTGGCCACCGTGCTGGCGCACGAGGGCGCGCACTTCATCCACCGCCATTCGCTGCAGCAGGCGGAGCGGGTCCGCAACGCCGCCGCGTTCGCCCTCGTGGTCGGCATGCTGGGCGTGCCGCTGGTCGGCGACCTGCTCGCGCTGTCCTCGATGTTCGGCTATTCGCGCGAGCACGAGCGCGAGGCCGATGCCATCGGCTACCGGCGCCTCATCGCTGCCGGGTATTCCGCGCGTGAATCGACGCGCACCTTCGAGCACCTGCAGGCCGAGATCAAGGCGGGCGACATCAAGGAGCCGTTCTTCTTCGCCAGCCACCCCAAATTGCAGGAGCGTATCGAGAGCTACAGCGAACTGGCGCGCGACGCCGTCAACGGCGAAGTCGCCCGCGAGCGCTTCGTCGAAACCACCGCCGCGCTACGGCTGGCCGTGCTCGACACCGATCTCGCCGCCTACCGCTACAAGCAGATCATCCTGGTGCTGGGTGACCCCGCGCGCCGCCGCGAATACCCGCCGGAAGCCTCGTATTACCTGGGTGAGGCCTATCGCCTGCGCGGCGAGACCGGCGACACCGAGCGCGCCGAGCGCGAATACCGCGCCGCCATCGAGACCGCGCCGCAGTTCGCGCCCGCCTACCGCGCGCTCGGCCTCATGCACTACAAACGCAACGAACCGGCGCTTGCCGTGATGCGCCTGCGCCGCTATCTCGAACTTGCCCCCGCCGCCGCCGACCGCAGCCACATCGAAGCCTATCTCGCACGACTGGAACACCCCGCTCCAGCCACCCCATGACCCCGTACCGCGTTCTCGCCGTCCTCCTTCTCGTTGCCAGCCTCGCCGCCTGCGCGCCGTGGCAGCGCGTCGATCCCACCGACCGCAGCCTCGCCAGGCGTGACGACTACACGCTCGAACTGCCCGCAGGCTGGGTCCGGCGCACCGCCGACAGCAACGATGTCTTCATCACCCGCGACGGGCCGGCGCTCAACGTCATCCTCGTCAACCGCCAGCCACACGACCGCAAGCTGCCGCAGACCAAGCGCCCGACCTCGCCCGACATGCTGCCGCACGAACTGGGCGAACTCGCCATCGCCGAATGGCGGCGCAGCGAAGCCACCGCCAACCTCGAAGTGCTCGCCAACGTGCCGGCAATCGTCGGCGGCAGGCCGGCAGTGCGCGTGCACGTGCGCTACCGCAACGAGCGCGGCCTGCCCATCGAGCGGTTGATGGTCGCCCTGGCCGACGCACGCGGGCGCCTGTCGCTGCTGTATGAAGCGCCGGCGATCGTCTACTTCCAGCGCGGGCTGGCGGATTTCGAGGCGATGGTCGCCAGCGTACGATTCAACTCCACCCCCTGAAAACAAGAAAGCCCCCGCAGGGCGGAGGCTTTCGATGTTGTCGACAAACCCGCTCCCCACCGGGGACCAGGCTATCGGGCGTTTCACGTGAACCGCCCGGCGGGCTGCGACTCAGCCCTTGAAGCGGCCACGCACGCCACCGCGAGCGCCCGCGGGCCGGCTCTCGTTACCAAAGCTGCGGGCCTGGCCGGCGCGCGGGGCTCCATTGCCGCGGGAGCTGTAGCTGCGCGCGGCAGCGGCTTTCGCCTTGGCCTCGCGCTCGCGCTTTTCCCAGTATTCAACGCTGTTGCCGTTGATCTCGGCGCCACCCTGGAAACCCTCGGGGCGGTCCGCGGTCATGCGGGGCACGTCGGACGGGCCGCGCACGGCCTGCTCGAAGCGGTTGCCGCGCGGGGCGTCGCCACGGGCCGGGCGGGCGTCGGCACGATAGCCGCGGTCGCGGTTGTCGCGGCTCTCGCCGCGCGGCGGGCGATCGCCGTAGCTGCGCGGTTCGTTGTTCCAGCCGCGCTTCTCACCGGAACCGCCACGCGGACCGCCCGCATTGCTGCGCGGACGGCTCGACGCCGGGCGGCCGGACGTCGGCTTCTGGGTCGGCTCCAGCCCCGGCAAGGTATGCACGTCGATGCGGTTGCCGGTGTAGCGCTCGATGTTGCGCACCAACCCCACTTCGCGCATCCCGGCAAAGCTCACGGCGATGCCGGTGCGCCCGGCGCGGCCGGTGCGGCCGATGCGGTGGACGTAGTCTTCCGCCTGGCGCGGCAGGTCGAAGTTGATGACGTGGCTGATGGTCGCCACGTCGATGCCGCGCGCGGCGACGTCGGTCGCGACCAGCACGCGGGTGCGGCCGTCGCGCAGGCGCTGCAGCGCACGGTTGCGCTGGCCCTGCTGCATGTCGCCATGCAGCGAGTCGGCAGCAAAGCCGCTGTCGGACAGCAGGTCGGAAATCTCCTCGGCGCTTTTCTTGGTCGCGGCGAACACGATGGCCTGCGTCAGCTCGACATCGCGCAGCAGCGCGTCAAGCAGACGCGTCTTGTGGTCCATGTTGTCGGCAAACAGCAGGCGCTGCTCGATCTTGGATTCCTTGTGCGGAACAGCCTCGATCTCGATGCGCTGCGCGTCACGCGTCAGTTCGCGCGCGAGGTTGCCGACGACGCCGTCGAGCGTGGCGGAGAACAGCAGCGTCTGGCGCTCGGCCGGACAGCGCGCAGCGATCGCCTTGATGTCGTCGACGAAGCCCATGTCGAGCATGCGGTCGGCCTCGTCCAGCACCAGCACCTCCAGGCGCGAGAAGTCGATCTTGCCGCGCTCGAGGTGGTCGATGAGGCGGCCGGGGGTCGCCACCACCACGTCGACCGGGGTCGACAGGCGCTTCAGCTGCAGGCCGTAGGGCGCGCCACCGACCAGGCAGGCGGTGCGGAAGCGGCGCAGCGCCTGGCCGTATTTCATCGCGGATTTCTCCACCTGCAACGCCAGTTCGCGCGTCGGAGTGAGCACCAGCACACGCGGGCCGATGCTCTTGACGGTGGGTTCGGCCAGCAGGCGCTGGATCGACGGCAGCAGGAACGCCGCCGTTTTGCCGCTGCCGGTATGCGACGACACCAGCAGATCGCGCCCGGTGAGCGCGGCGGGAACCGCCTGCACCTGCACCGGCGTGGCGGTCTCGTAGCCCGCATCGATCACGGATTTGAGAATGAGGGGATCGAGTCCCAGTTCGGAAAAGCTCATGGCAATACCTTTTTCAGGGCGCATGACAGCGCCGTCGACCTCGCCCCCTGGGCACCGGTCATTGGAAATTACGATCGGAAGAGTCCGGCCGCGTCGAAAACATCGGCGCCAACCGCAGGACTTGTCGCCGCACGCACTACCGCGGCACAAAGAGGGGTCAGGGACGATGGGGCTGTGGAGACAGTCCCGAGGCTGAAATGCGCCCGCCAATTAAGCGGGCCTTGCCTGCTGCTGCAAACACAACGGTGGTCACTATATCAGAAATTGCTGTTGCACCGGGGTTTATTTTCCGGACGCCTCACGGATGCTGGTAGAGCTTGTGGTACAGGCCGCCTTTTTCCATCAGCTCGGCGTGACCGCCCGCCTCCACCACGCGGCCGTTCTCGAACACCAGGATGCGGTCGGCCTGGCGCACCGCGGACAACCGGTGCGCGATGATCAACGTGGTGCGGCCCGCCAGAAACTGATGCATGGCCTGGTGCAGATGGCGTTCGGTATCGGTATCGAGCGCCGATGTCGCCTCGTCCAGAATGACGACGCTGGGGTTGGCGACGATCATCCGCGCGATCGCCAGCCGCTGCCGCTGGCCGCCCGACAGACGCACGCCCTGGCGCCCCACCACCGTGTCCAGCCCATGCGGCAGTTCGGCGACGACGTCCTTCAGCTGCGCAATGTCCAGCGCCTGCCACAGCGTGGCGTCGTCGGCTTCGCGCCCCAGCGTGAGATTGGCGCGCACGCTGTCGTTGAACAGCACCGGGTGCTGCAGCACCACGCCAAGCAAAACATTAATGCCGGCCCCACCCCCATGAAAAAAACCCACCACATTTACCCCGTGCGCCACGCCCACCCCCACCAGGTGTTCGAGAAACACCCCCGGGTTTAGGCCGGCCGAAAACCCCACCATATTGAAAAAAAACGCCAATAACACAAACAAAAACACCAAAACAAAAGCCTACCCAAAAAAAAAACCCCAACAACACCCAAAAAAAAAAAAATTAAAAACCAAGTGTTT
>JANJWS010000058.1 GCA_024709425.1 Thiobacillus sp. | reverse complement strand
CCGGGAACGACCGTCTCTATGGCGGTTCCGGAGATGACATTCTCGATGGCGGGTCTGGCAAGGATGAGATGACCGGCGGGGCTGGGGCCGATACGTTCAGATTTTCAACCATGGGTGACGGCGTGGACACGATCAACGATTTCAACCTCAAGCAAGGCGACAGGATCGACCTGCATGAGCTGTTGTCGGGCTTTGACCAATCCACCGACGCCATCACCGACTTTGTCCGCATCTCCAGCAGAGGGTTTGGCTGGTCCGGGGAAACGGTTCTTTCCGTGGACGCCGACGGCAGCGGGGACAATTTTATGCAAGTCGCGGTGATCGAGGGCGGCTACAACCAGCATCTTGATGTGCAGGCATTGTTCAATCAGGGCCAGCTGATCGCGGCGTGACAAGACTTGGGCACACGCATTTCCCTTGCGTGAGTTTTGCGTGAATCGGTTCTGCACGGTTGTGCATTGTCGTGCAAAGTTGGCAACGGGCGTCACGGTAAGTTGATAAATATATGGGAGAAACCGAACCGCCTCAGGACTTTTAATCCGTTGGTCGCGAGTTCGAATCTCGCCCGACCACCAGACACAAACGCCGAATCAGGATGAACTCCTGATTCGGCGTTTTCATTTGGGCTCGTTGTGGGGCGACGCGCATCCGCGTCGCGTCCCGCCGCACCAGGCTTGCGCTCCAGTCGGCTGGTTCGACTGGGTGCCACGTGTCCCGTGCGGCGGCGCATCCCCCGCACTGGCTTCGGCGCACTCGATGCCCGGTGCTACACCCTGCTGGCGACCTGCCGCATCACGTCCGCCGCAAATCGCATCGTCACCTTCACCGCAAACGGCAACGGCATACCGCCATGTTCGATGGCCGTCTGGGCATGGCGCGCCTCATCGGCCTTCATCTGCTCGACAATGGCGCGGCTCCTCAGGTCGCCGGCGGGCAACCGCTTCAGGTGGTCATCGAGATGGGCCTCGACCTGCTGTTCGGTTTCCGCGAGAAAGCCGAGGTTCCACCGATCGCCAAGAAGGCCGGCTGCAACACCCATGCCGAAGGCACCACCGAACCAGAGCGGATTCAACAGGCTCTTGCGCCCGTCAAGTTCGTCGATGCGCTGCGCGCACCAGGCGAGGTGATCGGTTTCCTCTCGTGCGGCTGCTTCGAGTTCGGCGCGCACGGTGTCGTTTCTTGCGGTGAGCGACTGGCCTGCGTATAAGGCCTGCGCGCAGACTTCGCCGACGTGGTTGACGCGCATCAGCGCGGCAGACTGCGCCTTTTCCGTTTCGCTCAGCTCGGCTTCGGTGCCGGCGCCAGGATAGGGACGGCCGGCGTGTGGTGTGGCGAAAACCGTGCGCAGACCGAGATCGAAGGTGGTGATGAGTTGATCGAGTCGATTCATGAGTGTCCTCGTTGATCGTCAGAGGGGGGCAATTATCCGCGACAGGCCAGTGCGGGGGCGCAAGGATCGGGGTGCCCGGTGCGTGCGTTCATTTGACGAAATAATTGAAGTTCGAATACGCGGCTTCATTGACCTTGAACCACTGGAACTGGGTATCTCGGAACCGTTTCCAGTCACGATAGATGCCAGCGAAGTCGGCATTGATCTTTGCTTCCTGCTCATAGAGTTCGAACGTGGCACGGCGCGCGGCCAGCATGACGTCCTTGGGATAGGGGTGCAGCGCGACACCGTGCCCCGCCAGACGCAGGAGCGCAGGCGGGTTTTTGGCGTCGTACTGTGCGAGCATCAGCTGGTTGGCTTCGGCGGTGGCGACTTCGAAGGCCTGGCGGTAGGCCTCGGGCAAGGCTTTCCAGCTGGCTTGATTGACATAGAAACTCAGCTGCGGCCCCCCTTCCCACCAGCCAGGGTAATAGTAATGCTTGGCGATCTTGTGGAAGCCGAGCTTTTCGTCGTCGTACGGCCCCACCCATTCGGCGGCGTCGAGTGCGCCGCGTTCGAGCGCGGGGTAGATGTCACCGCCGGGCAGGGTCTGCGGCACCGCGCCGAGCTTTGCCATGATCTGTCCACCGATGCCGGGGATGCGCATCTTGAGCCCCTTCAGGTCAGCGAGCGACTTGATCGGCTTGCGGAACCAGCCGCCCATCTGGGTGCCGGTGTTGCCGCCGGGGAACTGCACGACGTTGTACTTGGCGTAGAGCTTGCGCAAGGCTTCGATACCGCCGCCAGCGTACATCCAGGCGTTCTGCTGGCGCGCCGTCAGGCCGAAGGGCACGGCGGTGTCGAAGGCGAGCGCGAGGTTCTTGCCGACGTAGTAATAGCCGGCCGAGTGGCCGCATTCGGCCGTGCCGTTGCCCACCGCGTCGAGCACCTGCAGGCCGGGCACCAGTTCGCCGCCCGCGAAGACGCGGATCTGAAATTTTCCGCCGGTCAGCGCGGCGACGCGCTTCGACAGGGTTTCGGCGGCACCGTAGATGGTGTCGAGACTCTTGGGAAAGCTCGACGCCAGCCGCCAGCGGACGGCCGGCAGCTCTGCTGCCTGGGCCGTGCCCAGCGGCAGCAGGGCGGCGACGCCGGCGCCGCTCAGGAAGTCTCGTCTTTGCATGCATTTAGCTCCGGTTTCGCCCGATTATACGGGCCGGCCGGCGGAACCGCCGCGTGCTAAAATCCGCCTTTTTCCAGCCCTGCCCGATTGCCATGTTCAACCGCCAAGACACCCTCGCCAAGACCGACCCCGACCTGTGGGCCGCCATCCAGCAGGAAGACCGCCGCCAGCAGGATCACATCGAACTGATCGCCTCGGAGAACTACACCAGCCCGGCGGTGATGGAAGCCCAGGGTTCGGTGCTGACCAACAAGTACGCCGAAGGCTACCCTGGCAAGCGCTACTACGGCGGTTGCGAGCACGTCGACGTGGTCGAGCAGCTGGCCATCGACCGCGCCAAGCAGCTGTTCGGCGCCGACTACGCCAACGTCCAGCCGCACGCCGGTTCCCAGGCCAACGCTGCTGTCTACCTGGCGCTGCTCAGCGCGGGCGACACCATCCTCGGCATGAGCCTGGCCCACGGCGGGCACCTGACCCACGGCGCGTCCGTGTCGTCCTCCGGTAAGCTGTACAACGCCGTGCAGTACGGCATCAACGACCAGGGCCTGATCGACTACGACGAAGTCGAGCGTCTGGCCGTTGAGCACAAGCCGAAGATGATCGTCGCTGGCTTCTCCGCCTACTCGCAGAAACTCGACTTCTCGCGTTTCCGCGAAATCGCCGACAAGGTCGGTGCCTACCTGTTCGTCGACATGGCCCACGTGGCCGGTCTGGTCGCCGCTGGCGTCTACCCGAACCCGGTGCCGTTCGCTGACGTGGTCACCACCACCACCCACAAGACCCTGCGCGGCCCGCGCGGCGG
>JANJWS010000104.1 GCA_024709425.1 Thiobacillus sp. | reverse complement strand
TAGCGCGCGCGCGGGCGCGACACGGTGGCGAGCCGTGCGCCGGGTGCGATCGGGATCGGCAGGTAGTCGACGTCGGCGAGGTATTCGACCCAGGCCGGCCATCTCAGGTCGTCGAGGTCGAGCCCCATCTTGAGGGCGTTATGGTAGTCGGTCATGCCGACGCGTCCGGACAGGAGTCCCGCCAGCCAGTCGGCCTGGTTCACGTAGAGGCGGGCGCCGGTCAGCCCGAGGCGCTTCTTCAGCCACAGCACCTTGGCGAGCCCCGAGGTGACTGCGGCGGCCGGGTGGCCGGGGGTGGCAGTCTTCTTGATCAGCGCGGCCTCGTCGACCGCGCGGTCGTCGTCGTAGAGGAGCGGCGGGTGGCGCGGGGCGAGCGCCTCGTCGCACGCGAGCACGGTGCCGGAGGTGCCGTCGACCGCGATGTCGGACAGCTGGGCGCGGATCGCCGTCGGCAGCGAGGCGACCAGGTCCCACAGCGCCTCGCGCCAGATGCCGGCACGTTCGTAGTCCGCGAGATTGCCGAAGTCGCGCCGGTCCTCGGCGACGATCGTGCCGTCGGCGTCGATGACGCAGCTGCGCGCGCCGGACGTGCCGAAGTCGATGCCGAGGAAAAACAAGGCCAGAGCCTAGCCGCGGGTGTTGGACTGGTGTTCGAACTGCGTGAGGTCGACGCGCGGCGGCGGTTGCCAGCCTTCCTTGCGGTGTTCGGCGACGACGTTGGTGAAGATGCCGCCGCGTACGTAGAACTTGGCGGTGAGCCGCATGAAGCGCGGCTGGGTCGCGGCGACGAGGTCGTCGAGGATGCGGTTGGTGACGTCCTCGTGGAAGTGGCCCTCGTCGCGGAAGCTCCACATGTAGAGCTTGAGGCTCTTCAGCTCGACGCAGGCCTGGTCGGGGATGTAGTCGAGGATCAGCGTGGCGAAGTCGGGTTGCCCGGTCTTGGGGCAGAGGCATGTGAATTCAGGGACTTCCATGTGAATGTGGAAGTCGCGCCCCGGCTTCGGGTTGGGGAAGGTTTCCAGGGTCTTGGAGGGCTTGGAGGGCATGGACAGGGCTCGGTGTAGAATGTGGCGGAAACAGGACGCCGCCCCGACAAAAAACAAAAGGCGGCGATTGAGACGACACCATTATAAAAGCGAAGGCCCGCTGTCTTGCGTCTAACCCACATCAAACTTGCCGGCTTCAAGAGCTTCGTCGATCCCACCGTCATTCCCGTCCCCGCGCAGCTGACCGGCGTGGTCGGGCCGAACGGCTGCGGCAAGTCGAACGTGATCGACGCGGTGCGCTGGGTGCTCGGCGAATCGTCCGCCAAGCACCTGCGCGGCGAATCGATGCAGGATGTGATCTTCAACGGCTCGGCGACGCGGAAGCCGGCCTCGCGCGCCTCGGTCGAACTGGCGTTCAACAACGAGCTCGGTCGGGCCGCCGGGCAGTGGTCGCAGTACGCCGAGATCTCGGTCAAGCGCGTGCTCGACCGCAGCGGCGAATCCACCTACTACATCAACAACATGCGAGTGCGGCGGCGCGACGTCGCCGACCTCTTTCTAGGCACCGGCGTCGGCGCGCGCGCCGCCGCGAACAAAGAGCAGGGCATGATTTAGCGCCTGAACGAGGCCAAGCCCGAGGAGCTCCGCGGCTACCTCGAGGAAGCCGCGGGGGTATCCAAGTACAAGGAGCGCCGCCGCGAGACCGAGACGCGGCTGAGGGACGCGCGCGACAACCTCAACCGCGTCGAGGACATCCAGCGCGAACTCAGGAACCAGATCGAGAAGCTCACGGCGCAGGCCGAAGTCGCCCAGCAGTACCGCAGCCTGCAGGCCGACCTGACCTTCTCCCAGCATCGCCTGTGGTATGCGAGGAAGCACGACGCCACGCAGCAGCGCGCGCGCATCGACCGCGACCTCACCGAGGCGCAGAACAGGCTGGAAGCCGAAACCGCGCAGCTGCGCCACATCGAGGCGACGCTGGAGGCGGCGCGCCAGGCCCAGTTCGCCGGGCAGGACACCCTGAATACCGCGCAGGCCGCCTACTACCAGGCGCAGTCCGAGGTCGCGCGCATCGAGCAAACGATGGCGCACCAGAACGCGACCCGGGAGCGCCTGTACCGCCAGGTGCAGGACCTGGGCGCCCGTGTCGAGGCGCAGCAGGCGCGGCGTGCGGCCACTGCGGAGGCGCTGGGCGAGGTGACGGCGCAGCAGCCCGAGCTCGAGGCCGCGCTTCTCGAGGCGGAAGCCACCGCGCGCCAGGCGACCGACAGCACGCTGCCGGAGAAGGAGGCTGCGTTGCGCGACGCGCAGCAGGGGGTGGGCGAGGCGCAGCGCCGGGTGTCCCAGCTCGAACAGGCGCGCCAGGTCGACGAGAACAGCCTCGGCCACACCAAGCGCCAGATCGAACAGCTCGACGCGCGCCATCGCCGCCTCGAGCAGGAGCAGGCGCAGCTGCCGCGCCCCGATGCGGCCGGCCTCGCCGGCAAGCAGGCCGAGGTCGAGGAGCTTGCCGAGGTGCTGGCCACCGCACAGGCCGGGCTGAAGGAGGCCGAGGCCGCGCTGCCCGAGCTCGACGCCGCCCGCTCGCAGCATACGCGCGAGCTCGAGAACGCACGCCGTGCGCTACACCAGACCGAGGCCGAACTCGCCGCGCTGAAGAAGCTGCAGGAAAGCCTCAAGGCCGACGAGAAGCTCGGTGCCTGGCTGCGCGGCCACGGGCTGGATGCCGCGCCGCGCCTGTGGGAAAAGCTTGCCGTCGCCCCCGGCTGGGAGGCGGCGGTCGAGGCGGTGCTGCGCGAGCGCCTGCAGGCGGTGGCGGCCGACGCTTCGCCCGGCTGGTTCGCCGACGCCCCCCCGGCGCGCCTGACGCTGTGGGCGGGGCAGGGGGGCGGAACGAGCGCGGCGCCCGAATTGCTCGCCAGCAAGGTCGCCAGCGACGATGCGGGCGGGCAGGCGGCGCTCGCCGACTGGCTCGGCGGCGTCTACTGGGCCGACGATGCCGACGCGGCGCGCGCCCGTGCCGCCAGCCTCGCGGCCGGCGAATGCGTGGTCACGCCGCAGGGCCACGTGTTCACCCGCCACAGCGTGACCTTCCATGGGCCGCACACGGCGGTGGAGGGCATTCTCGCGCGCGGCCGTGCACTCGAGGGGCTGACCGCGGACGCCGCGCGGCTGCACGACGAGGTGAGCCTGCACGAGGCCGCGCAGGCCAAGGCGCAGCACGCCTACGCCGAGCGCCAGCGCGAGATCCAGGCGCTGCGCGCGCAGACCGGGCAGATGCAGGGCCGCCACCACACCGCGCAGATGGAACTGCTGCGTCTGCAGCAGGCGGTCGAACGCGTGCAGAGCCGGGCTGCGCAGATCGCCCAGGAGCTCGACGAAGTGGGCCGCCTGCTCGCGGGCGAACGCACCACGCTCGAGGCGCTGGACGTGCGCCTCAAGGAGTACCGCGCGCAGGATGACGAAGCCCGCGAGGCGCTCTACGCCGCCCGCCAGAAGCGCGACCAGGCCGACCGTGCCGTGTTCGAGGCGCGCGAGCTGCAGCGCGCGGCCGAGCGGCGCCACCAGGAGGCCGGCTTCGTCCTCACCACCTGCACCAGCAAGATCAACGAGCTCGGGGCCGCGCTGGCGCGCATCGAGCAGGAAATCGCCGACGACGAGACGCGCCTCGTGCAGGCGCGCGAGGAGCTCGCCCGGCTGCCGGCGGACGCCCTCGACGCCGAACTGCAGGCGGCGCTCGCCGCACGCACCGAGGCCGAAGCCGCGCTCGCCGCTGCCCGCGATGCCGTCGAAGGCCTCACCGCCCAGCTGCGAAGCCACGACGAGGCGCGCCTCGCGTGCGAGCAGGGGCTCGATCCGCTGCGCCGCACGATCGAGCAGCTGAAGCTGAAGGACCAGGAAGCGATGCTGATGCAGGCGCAGTTCGAGCTGCAGCTGCGCGAGGCGGCGGCGGACGAGGCGAGCCTCGAGTCGGGCCTCGCAGACAGTCCGAAGCCCGCTCAGCTGCAGGCGCAGATCACCCGCCTGCAGAACGAGATCGCCGCGCTCGGCGCGGTCAACCTCGCCGCGCTGGAGGAACTCACCCAGGCGCAGGAGCGCGCCGAATACCTCGCTGCGCAGTGCGCCGACCTCATCGAGGCGGTCACCACGCTGGAGGACGCGATCCGCCGCATCGACCAGGAGTCGCGCGCGCGGCTCAAGGAAACCTTCGACACCGTCAATCGCCACATGGGCGAGCTGTTCCCGCTGCTGTTCGGCGGCGGCCAGGCCCGCCTCATCCTCACCGGCGAGGAGCTGCTCGATTCGGGCGTGCAGGTGTTCGCCCAGCCGCCCGGCAAGAAGAACGCCTCGATCCACGTCCTCTCCGGCGGGGAGAAGACGCTCACCGCGCTGTCACTGGTGTTCGCCATGTTCAAGCTCAACCCCGCGCCGTTCTGCCTGTTGGACGAGGTCGACGCGCCGCTCGACGACGCCAACACCGACCGCTACTGCAACCTGGTCAAGGCCATGTCCGACCAGACGCAGTTCCTCTTTATCACCCACAACCGCGTCACCATGGAAATGGCGCAGCACCTCGCCGGCGTCACCATGCAGGAACCGGGCGTGTCGCGCATCGTCGCGGTCGATGTCGAGGAGGCGGTGGGGATGGTCGAGGCGGCGTGAGCCGGTCTTTGATGGCTTTGCCCGACGCGATCATGGACAATTCAGTTTTTAACGTATCGCCTGTAATCACCCATGCTTGATATCCAGTTGCTGCGCCGCGACGCAGCCCACGTCGCCGGGCGCCTCGCTGCGCGTGGCTTCCAGTTCGACACCGCGCGCTTCGAGGCGCTGGAGACGGAGCGCAAGACGATCCAGACCCGCACCCAGGACGCGCAAAGCCGCCGCAACACGCTGTCGAAACAGATCGGCATGCTGAAGGGCAAGGGCGAGGATGCCAGTGCGGTGATGGCCGAGGTGGCGGGGCTCGGCGACGAGCTGAAGACGCTGGAAACGCGTCTCGGCGAGCTGCAGGCCGAACTCAACGATTACCTCATGGGTGTCCCCAATCTGCCACACGAATCGGTGGCGGCAGGCAAGGACGAGACCGGCAACGTCGAGGTGAGCCGCTGGGGCACGCCGCGTACTTTCGACTTCCAGGTGCGCGACCATGTCGACCTCGGCGAAGGGCTCGGCCAGCTCGATTTCGAGGCGGCGGTGAAGATCACCGGCAGCCGCTTCACGGTCATGAAAGGCGCGCTCGCGCGGCTGCATCGCGCGCTCGCCCAGTTCATGCTGGACACCCACACCCGCGAGCACGGCTATACGGAAGTTTACGTGCCGTACATGGTGAACGCCGATTCGATGCGTGGCACTGGCCAGCTGCCGAAATTCGAGGAAGACCTGTTCCATGTGCCGCGCACGGATGCCGATCGCCTCTATCTCATCCCCACCGCCGAAGTGCCGGTGACCAACCTGGTGCGCGACGAGATCGTGCCGCCCGAGGCGCTGCCGCTGAAGTTCGTCGCCCACACACCGTGTTTCCGTTCCGAGGCCGGTTCCTACGGTCGCGACACGCGCGGCATGATCCGCCAGCACCAGTTCGACAAGGTGGAACTGGTGCAGATGGTGAAGCCCGAGGACTCCTATGCCGCGCTGGAGGCGCTCACCGGTCACGCTGAGACGATCCTGCAAGAGCTGGGGCTGCCGTACCGCAAGATGCTGCTGTGTACCGGTGACATGGGGTTCTCATCGGCCAAGACCTACGATCTGGAGGTGTGGTTGCCGGCGCAGAACACCTACCGCGAAATTTCCTCGTGCTCCAACTTCGAGGCGTTTCAGGCGCGGCGCATGCAGGCGCGTACCCGCAACGCCCAGGGCAAGCCCGAACTGGTGCATACGCTGAACGGTTCGGGCCTCGCGGTGGGGCGCACGTTGGTGGCGATCCTCGAAAACTACCAGAATGCCGATGGCAGCGTCACCGTACCGGACGCATTGCGGCCGTGGATGGGCGGCGTCGACCGGCTGCACGGGGGGTGATCAGCCAGGAGTCTGTGCGTCCTCGCCGAGTCCGAGGTTGAAAAGCGGGTCGTAGACCGGCTCCAGTCGCTGCAGGATGTCATAGTAGTTACGGATGTTCTCGGCGAACGACAGTGCTTCGTAGCCCCGCGCGTAGCCATATTTCATGGCTGCGGCATAGGTGCCGCGGCTGAGATAGGGCAGCGCCTCCTTCACGTCCGCCCAGCTGTCCGGGTCGCCGCCGCGTGCCTGCGCGATGCGGCGCGCATCCTCGAGATGGCCCAGGCCCTGGTTGTAGGCCGCCAGCGCGAGCCACGTGCGGTCAGGCTCCGCAATCCGCTCGGGCAGCGATTCCTTCAGCAACACCAGGTAGCGCGCCCCACCGAGAATGCTCTGGCGCGCGTCGAGGCGGTTGGAAATCCCCATCCGGTCGGCGGTTTCGGAAGTCAGCATCATCAGTCCGCGCACGCCGGTGGGCGAGGTCGCGCTGGCGTTCCACTGCGACTCCTGATAGCCGATTGCCGCCAGCAGCCGCCAGTCGATGCCGGTAAGGGTCTGCGCTTCGTGGAAATGCCGGCGCAGCGCGGGCAGCCGCTGCGGGTGCCGTTGCAGGATTCCGAGGATATCGCTCGGTGCGAGTCGCCGCACATGGCCAAAGTAGCGCTCGTGTATGCGTTTGAGCGTGCCGTCCTGACGGGCTTGCTCGATGAAACGGGCAAGCGTGTTCTGGAAGGCGCGTGAACTGCGCGGCGCCAGCGCCCAGACGATTTGCTGGGGGTCTCCGAGGTTGAATGCCACCGTGAGTTCGGGATAGAAATTGCGCAGCGAATCGAAATCCGCGCCGTTGACGAGGACGGCGTCGTATTGGTTGGCCCGCAACTGCGCCAGCAGTTCCTCCGGCCAAGCGTGCTCCAGCACCGTCCAGGACAGGTCGGGATGCTTGCGTTTCTCGCGTGCCAGCAGCGGCAAATGCCCCGATCCTGCCAGCAGCGCGACCCGCTTGCCTGCCAGATCGCTTGCGCCACGGGGACGTTTGTCGGCGGCACGGTAAACGACATGAACGGGCGTCTCGTACAGGATCGGCCCGGCGATCAGGTGACGGTCCCTGACGACCGGGCGGGGGAGGGTGGCGGCGCCGAGGTGGGCGCGGTGGCTGTCGAGCAGTTCGAACAGCGCTTCGCGCCGGTCCCGTTCCACCCAGTCGAGCGACCAGTTCTGTTTCTGCGCAAAGGCTTCGATCAGGTCATGCTCGAAGCCGGCGCGCCGGTCCTGCTCGTCACGATAGTATGTTGCCGGAGCGTTGCGCACCCCGACACGCAACTCACCCGAGGTTTCCGGCGGCGGCACCGGCTGGCTGCATGCACCCAGCACAAGACTCACGGCGAGCGCGACGAACCGAATCCAAACCAGGGATCTTTGTGCGGCAGCCATGGCGACAGTCTGACCGAGCCGGAAAATTTCGTCCAGCCAACCCCGCCGGCGTGGGCTTCGGTTACAATACGCGCCGCCGGAGAGGTGGCAGAGTGGTCGAATGTACCTGACTCGAAATCAGGCGTAGGTGCAAGCCTACCGTGGGTTCGAATCCCACCCTCTCCGCCA
>JANJWS010000082.1 GCA_024709425.1 Thiobacillus sp. | reverse complement strand
GTCCCGGAAAACCTCAAGGAAGGCCAGGAACTGCTGGTCCAGGTGGAAAAGGACGAGCGCGGCAACAAGGGCGCGGCGCTCACCACCTACGTCTCGCTGGCCGGCCGCTATGTCGTGCTGATGCCCACGAATCCGCGCGGCTGCGGCGTCTCGCGCCGCATCGAGGGCGAGGAGCGCAATGAACTGCGCGACACCCTGGCGCAGCTCGACGTCCCCGAAGGCATGAGCCTGATCGCGCGCACCGCCGGCATCGGCCGCAGCGCCGAGGAATTCCAGTGGGACCTCAACTACCTCCTGAGCCTGTGGAAGGCGATCGACGGCGCGGCGACCTCGATGTCCGGCGCGTTCCTGATCTACCAGGAAGGCAGCCTGGTGATCCGCGCCATCCGCGACTACTTCTCCGCGGACATCGGCGAAATCCTCATCGATACCGAGGACATCTACGAGCAGGCGCAGCAGTTCATGGCGCACGTGATGCCGTCCAACGTCAACAAGGTCAAGCATTACCGCGACGACGTCCCGCTGTTCTCGCGCTTCCAGATCGAGCACCAGATCGAGTCGGCGTTCTCGCGCCAGGTCAACCTGCCGTCAGGGGGTGCCATCGTCATCGACCACACCGAGGCCCTGGTTTCGGTCGACGTCAACTCGGCGCGCGCCACCAAGGGCAGCGACGTCGAGCAGACCGCCTACAACACCAACCTCGAGGCGGCCGATGAAATCGCCCGCCAGATGCGTTTGCGCGACCTCGGCGGACTCATCGTCATCGACTTCATCGACATGGAGAACCCCAAGCATCAGCGCGAGGTGGAAAACCGCCTGCGCGATGCCCTGCACCACGACCGCGCACGCGTGCAGACCGGCAAGATCTCCCGCTTCGGCCTGCTGGAGATGTCGCGCCAGCGGCTGCAGCCCTCGCTCGGCGAGACCAGCTACAACACCTGCCCGCGCTGCCACGGCACCGGCCATATCCGCGGCACGGAATCCTCGGCGCTGCACATCCTGCGCATCCTGCAGGAAGAGGCGATGAAGGAGAACACCGGCGCCGTGCACGTGCAACTGCCGGTCGACGTCGCCACCTTCCTGCTGAACGAAAAGCGCGTCGACATCCACGCCGTCGAATCGCGGCTCAAGGTCAATGTGGTGCTGATCCCCAACATCCACATGGAGACGCCCAACTACACCATCACCCGTCTGCGCCACGACGAGCTGAACCAGCGCGACGCCAGCGAGCCGAGCTACAGGATGATGGCGGTGCCGGAAACCGAGGCCACCTACCAGACCGCCACCGCGGCCGCACCGGCACGCCAGGAGGCCGCGGTCAAGTCGATCGCCCCGCCGCCGCAGCCCATGCCCGTCGCAGCCGCGCAACCCGTGGTGCCGCCACAATCTGCCGCGCAGCCCGGGCTGTTCGAGCGCATTTTCGGCTGGTTCCGCAAGCGGCCCGAAGAAGAAGCAGTTTCCGCCGCGCCGGCGGCAGCGGCCGTCGAACCGGTTGCCGCCATCGCACGCGCCGAGCGTCCCGCCGAGCGCCGCGAACGCAAACCCGGCCAGCGCCGCAGCCGCGGCGAAGGCCGCGGCGAACCGCGCACCGGCGAGGGCCGTGCAGCCGAAGCGCGCCCGGCCGAAGGACGTGCCGAAGCGCGCGGCAGCGAAACTCCCAAACCGCCGCGTCAGCCGCGTCAGCCGAAACCGCGCCCCGAGGCCGCCGTCGCGCCGCGCGGCGCAGAAACCGCCGAGGCGCCGCGCGAGGCCGTCGGCGAGGAAAAACGCGAACCGCGCAACCGCCGCGGCCGCGGCAACCGCCGCCCGCGCGAGGCGCGCCCGGAATCCGCCGCAGCATCCGGCGGCATCGCCCCGCACGCCGTGATCGAAATCGCCGGCTACCGCGCAATCATTGAAGTCGCACGCAAGCCGGCCCCGACACCGGCGCCCGCCCCGGTCGCGCCGGCACAGCAGCCGCTGCAACTCGAAGCGGTCGAAGCCCCCGCCGCGTCCTTGCCGGGAGCCGTCACCGCCTCACCTGAAGCGATTCTGGCGGAGCTGGCAACGGCCAAGGCCGACCTGATGCAGGTGGAAACGCAGGCGACTCCCAGCAGCGCGGACGACACGGGCGCTCCCTCGCGCCCGCGCCGCCGGCGGCGTCCCGCGGCCGCCCGCGCCGAGGCCGAGCCGGTCAGCCTGATGCAGGTGGAAACCACTTCAGCCCCGGCACCGGTTGTGGAAGACGTCGCGCCATCCGCCACGCCCCATCCCACCCGCCGCCGCCCGCGCCCGCAGACGGCCGACGTCCAGGAGCCGCTGGTGCAGGTGGAGACGCAGGACAAGTAAGGGAAGTATCGATTCATCCCGGATGGTTCATTAGCCGTTCAGACATCGCAGAATCAACGGGCGCAACAAGCGAAGCGCATTGCGCCGAACGCTCGGACGCGCACGCGACGTTCGCTGCGGCGCGGCCGCGGTGTCGGGTATCGCCTCGCTCCACCCGACCTACGGCCAAATGGATTATCTGGGTTTATCCCGTCATCGCGAGGCCTGCGGGGCCGTGGCGTGGCGATCCAGGGTTCACTGCTTTCGCGACCATGCTGGATTGCTTCGCGGAGTTTATGCCCCTCCGGGGTGCTCGCAACGACGAATTTCGATCTGGTCAGTGCTTGCCAAGCGGCGCTCCCCGCGGTCGGTGGGCCGCCCTCGATCGTGGCGCGGGGGCCACTTCTGCAACGCGCCCTTTCTCCTGCCCCCTCCCACAAGTGAGAGAGGGCTCGGGCCGAGCGCGGCCTGTGACGCGCTTCTCAGCCCCGCGGGCGTGTCGGGTCGGCGGTGATTTCGCGAATGAGCCCCTGCACCGCGTCCTCGATCATGTCGAGATTTTCCTCGAAGCCCTGGGGGCCGCCGTAATACGGGTCGACCACGTCGAGGTTGGGAAACCTGCGGCTGAACGACAGCAGGCGGCGCACCTTGCCGTGATGCTGCGCCGGTGCGCGCGCGATGAGGCGCTGGTAGTTGTCGGCGTCCATGGCGAGGATGTAGTCAAAGCGTTCGAAATCGACGTCTTCCACCTGGCGGCCACGCAGCCCGGAAATCTCCACGCCGCGCCGGCGCACGGCCTGCTGGGCGCGCGGATCGGGCGGCGAACCAATGTGATAGGCGTGCGTCCCCGCCGAGTCGACCTCGACGTGCCGCTCGAGACCCGCGTCCGCAAGCGCCTTGCGCAGCACGCCCTCGGCCATCGGCGATCTACAGATATTGCCCATGCACACCATCAAAACCCTAGTCATGCTCTTCCACTCCAAATAACACCTGCTTGAGTTCCTTCAGCTGGTCGCGAAGTTCCGCGGCCTTTTCGAATTCGAGGTTCTTCGCCGCGTCCAGCATGTCCTTTTCCAGCTGTTTGATCTTTTTCGTCAGCGCCTTTTCGTCCATCACCTTGTAGGCGGCGGCGGTTTGCGCCGCCTTGAGTTCCTGACGGCTGGCGTCGGCGTCGTACACGCCGTCGATGATGTCCTTGATGCGCTTGACCACACCGCGCGGCGTGATGCCGTGCTCGGCGTTGAAGGCGATCTGCCTGGCACGGCGGCGCTCGGTTTCGCCGATGGCGCGCTGCATCGAGTCGGTGATCCTGTCGGCGTAGAGGATCGCGGTGCCGTTGAGGTGGCGCGCGGCACGGCCGATGGTCTGGATCAGCGAGCGCTCGGAACGCAGGAAGCCTTCCTTGTCCGCATCCAGGATCGCCACCAGCGACACTTCGGGAATGTCGAGTCCCTCGCGCAGGAGGTTGATGCCGACCAGCACGTCGAATTCGCCCAGCCGCAGGTCGCGAATGATCTCGACGCGCTCGACGGTGTCGATGTCGGAATGGAGGTAGCGCACACGGATGCCGTGCTCGGCGAGATAGTCGGTGAGGTCTTCGGCCATGCGCTTGGTGAGGGTGGTGACCAGCACGCGTTCGCCGACATCCACGCGTTTTTTCGCCTCGCTCATGAGATCGTCGACCTGCGTGCCGACCGGCCGCACTTCGACCACCGGGTCGACCAGGCCGGTCGGGCGCACCACCTGCTCGACCACCTGCCCCGCGTGCTCGGCCTCGTACTTGGCCGGCGTCGCCGAGACGAACACGGTCTGCGGCATCAACGCCTCGAATTCCTCGAACTTGAGCGGGCGGTTGTCGAGTGCCGACGGCAGGCGGAAGCCGTAATCGACCAGGTTTTCCTTGCGCGAGCGGTCGCCCTTGTACATGCCGCCGACCTGCGTGACGGTGACGTGCGACTCGTCGATGATCATCAACGCGTCTTTCGCCAGGTAGTCGATCAGCGTCGGCGGCGGCTCGCCCGGCTTGCGTCCGGACAGGTGGCGCGAGTAGTTCTCGATGCCCTTGCAGAAGCCCAATTCGACCATCATCTCGATGTCGAAGCGCGTACGCTGCTCCAGCCGCTGCGCCTCGACCAGCTTGTTGTTCGCGTAGTACCACTCGAGCCGTTCGCGCAGCTCGACCTTGATCGCCTCGACCGCGCGCAGCGTGGTTTCGCGCGGCGTGACGTAATGGCTCGACGGGAACACGGTGAAGCGTGAAACCCTGGACAGGATCTGCCCGGTGAGTGGGTCGAACAGGTGCAGCGCCTCCACCACGTCGTCGAACAGTTCGACGCGCAGCGCGGTTTCGGCGTGTTCCGCCGGGAAGATGTCGATGACGTCGCCGCGCACGCGGAAATGGCCGCGCGAGAACTCGAAATCGTTGCGCTCGTACTGCATCTGCGTCAGCCGCGTGATGACGTCACGCTGGCTCATTTTTTCATTCTGGCGCAGCAGCAGGATCATGCTGTGGTAGTCGGACGGATCACCGATACCGTAGATCGCCGACACCGTGCAGACGATCACGGTATCGCGCCGCTCCAGCAGCGATTTGGTCGCACTCAAACGCATCTGCTCGATGTGCTCGTTGATGCTGGAATCCTTCTCGATGAACAGGTCGCGCGCGGGGACGTAGGCCTCGGGCTGGTAGTAGTCGTAGTAGGAGACAAAATACTCGACCGCGTTTTCCGGAAAGAACTCGCGCATTTCGGAATACAGCTGCGCCGCCAGGGTCTTGTTCGGCGCCATGATCAGCGCCGGCCGCCCGGTCCGCGCGATGACGTTGGCCATGGTGAAGGTCTTGCCCGAGCCGGTCACACCCAGCAGGGTCTGGAACGACAGGCCGTCGTCGATCCCCTCGACCAGGCGCTCGATCGCGGTCGGCTGGTCGCCGGCCGGCGGGAACGGCTGGAACAGCCGGAAGGGGCTATTGGGGAAGGTGACGAACACAGGTAGAATTTCGCGGCTAAAACCTGTCGATAGTAGCATCCCGTCACGACGGGTGCATGAAGGAACCACTGTGGAACTCTCCCGCCGCGTTCAGGCCATCAAGCCTTCGCCCACCCTGGCCGTCACCGCCCGCGCCGCCGCGCTGAAGGCGTCCGGCCGCGACATCGTCGGCCTCGGCGCCGGCGAGCCCGACTTCGATACCCCGCAGCACATCAAGGACGCGGCGATCGCGGCGATCAACTCCGGTTTCACCAAGTACACCGCGGTCGACGGCACGCCTGGCCTCAAGGCCGCGATCATCGCCAAGTTCAAGCGCGACAACGGCTTCGACTACACGCCCAAGCAGATCCTGGTGTCGTGCGGCGGCAAGCAGAGCTTCTTCAACCTGGTGCAGGCCGTGGTCAACGCCGGCGACGAGGTCATCATCCCCGCGCCGTACTGGGTCTCCTACCCCGACATCGTCATCCTCGCCGACGGCAAGCCGGTGATCGTCGAGGCGGGCATCGAGCAGGGTTTCAAGATCACCCCGGCCCAGCTGGAAGCGGCGATCACCCCGAAAACGCGCCTGTTCGTCATCAACAGCCCGTCGAACCCTACCGGCGCGGTGTACACGAAGGATGAACTGGCCGCGCTGGGTGCCGTGTTGCGCAAGCACCCGCAGGTGCTGATCGCCAGCGACGACATGTACGAGCACATCCGCCTGGATGGCGCGCCCTTCGTCAACATCCTCAACGCCTGCCCCGACCTGTACGACCGCACCCTGGTGCTGAACGGCGTATCCAAGGCCTATTCCATGACCGGCTGGCGCATCGGCTACGCTGCTGGCCCGGAAGCGATCCTGCGCGCCATGACCAACGTGCAGTCGCAGTCGACCTCCAACCCGACCTCGATCTCGCAGGTCGCGGCGGAAGCCGCGCTCAACGGCGACCAGGGCTGCATCACGCCGATGCTCGACGCCTTCAAGGCGCGCCACCGCT
>JANJWS010000013.1 GCA_024709425.1 Thiobacillus sp. | reverse complement strand
AGGCCGAGCCGATCATGCAGACCGTGCTGCGCGACCTCTACGATGGCGTGCCGATGGCCGAGGTGGAGAAGGCGTTGGTGCTCGCCGCGCGCGCGATGATCGAGCAGGACCCGGCGTATTCGTACGTCACCGCGCGCCTGCTGCTCAATTCGATCCGCCACGAGGTGCTCGACGAGGCGACCACGCAGGCGCAGATGGCCGAGCGCTATGCCGAGTACTTCCCGCAATTCATCAAGGAGGGCATCGACGCCGAGCTTCTGGACGAGCGCCTCGGCCAGTTCGACCTGGCACGCCTGGGGCGCGTGCTCGACGCCGGCCGCGACTACCAGTTCGGCTACCTCGGCCTGCAGACCCTGTACGACCGCTACTTCCTGCACATCGAGGAGCGCCGCATCGAGCTGCCGCAGGCTTTCTTCATGCGCGTGGCGATGGGTCTGGCGATCAACGAGATCGACCGCGAATCGCGCGCGATCGAGTTCTACCAGGTGCTGTCCTCGTTCGACTTCATGAGCTCGACGCCCACGCTGTTCAACGCCGGCACGCGCCACAGCCAGCTGTCGTCGTGCTATCTCACCACCGTCACCGACGACCTCGACGGCATCTACCAGGCGATCAAGGAAAACGCCATGCTGCAGAAGTTCGCCGGTGGCCTCGGCAACGACTGGACCCCGGTGCGCGCGATGGGTGCCCGCATCAAGGGTACCAACGGCAAGTCGCAGGGCGTGGTGCCCTTCCTCAAGGTGGTCAACGACACCGCCGTCGCGGTGAATCAGGGCGGCAAGCGCAAGGGCGCGGTGTGCGCGTATCTGGAAACCTGGCACCTCGATATCGAGGAGTTCCTCGACCTCAGGAAGAACACCGGCGACGACCGCCGCCGCACCCACGACATGAACACCGCGAACTGGATTCCCGACCTGTTCATGCAGCGCGTCATGGAAGGCGGCGACTGGACCCTGTTCTCGCCGTCCGACGTGCCCGACCTGCACGACCTCCACGGCCGCGCCTTCGCCGAGGCCTACGTCGAATACGAGCGCCGCGCCGACCGCGGCGAGATCAAGCACTTCAAGCGCATTCCCGCCGTGCAGATGTGGCGCAAGATGCTCTCGATGCTGTTCGAGACGGGGCATCCCTGGATCACCTTCAAGGACCCGTGCAACATCCGCAGCCCGCAGCAGCACGTCGGCGTCGTGCACTCGTCCAACCTGTGCACCGAGATCACGCTCAACACCGGCGACAGCGAGATCGCCGTGTGCAACCTCGGCTCGGTCAACCTCGTCAATCATCTGCGCGACGGCAAGCTGGATCTTGACAAGCTGAAGGCGACCATCCACACCGCGATGCGCATGCTCGACAACGTCGTCGACGTCAACTACTACGCCGTCGGCAAGGCGCGCAACGCCAACCTCAAGCACCGCCCGGTGGGCCTCGGCATCATGGGCTTCCAGGACGCGCTGCAGGAACTGCGCGTCGCCTACGCCAGTGAAGAAGCCGTCGAATTCGCCGACCGCTCGATGGAAGCTGTCGCCTATTACGCCTACTGGGCCTCCACCGAACTCGCGGCCGAGCGCGGCCGCTATTCCAGCTACGAGGGCAGCCTGTGGAGCCGTGGCATCCTTCCGCACGACTCGAATCGTCTTCTGCTCGAAGAGCGCGGCGGCTACCTCGAAGTCGACAGCTCGACCTCGCTCGACTGGGACGCGCTGCGCCAGCGGATCGCCCAGTACGGCATGCGCAACTCCAACTGCCTGGCGATCGCGCCGACCGCGACCATCGCCAACATCGTCGGCGTGTCGGCCAGCATCGAGCCGACCTACCAGAACCTGTACGTGAAATCGAACCTGTCGGGCGAATTCACCGTCGCCAACAAGTACCTCGTCGCCGATTTGAAGCAGCTCGGCCTGTGGGACGAAGTCATGGTCGCCGACATCAAGTACTTCGACGGCAGCCTCGCCCGCATCGACCGCATCCCCGCCGACCTGCGCGCGCTTTATGCCACCGCGTTCGAGATCGATCCCAGGTGGCTGATCGAATGCGCCAGCCGCCGCCAGAAGTGGATCGACCAGGCGCAGAGCCTCAACATCTACATGGCGGGTGCAAGCGGCAAGAAGCTCGACGAGACCTACAAGCTGGCGTGGATACGCGGGCTGAAGACGACGTATTACCTGCGCACGCTGGGCGCCACCTCGGCGGAGAAATCCACCGGCAAGGGCGGTGAACTCAACGCCGTGTCGTCGAGCGGCGGAGCAGGGACGATGAGCAGCAACATGAGCGCCGCCATCGCCAGGCTGCCGGAAGCTGAAATCGAAGGCCGCGCCTGCACCATGCGGCCGGGCGATCCCGGGTTCGAGGAATGCGAAGCCTGCCAGTAAGGGCTTAAGTACGTTGGCCGGGGGTAGCCCTAAAGGACTCCGATCCACTACGCACTAAAGTACGTGTGGAATCGTATGCCCGGCGGCTAGTCACTTTCTTTGTCTCGCCAAGCCGACTTGATGGGACGTCATGCCAAGGCGCGACGTCCGGTAACCAAAGAAAGGCGACCCCGCTGCGCCACCCCTTCGGGGCTCAGGCAGTGCTCGCCGAATTCCCCCGCCGACTTGATCCTGTGGAGGTGGCTCAGAAGGGGCTTCAAACCCGTAAGGAGTTTGGCGTTGCCCACCGCCAAGAATTTAAAAGTAGTTTGGGCTAAGCCCACTTTGTG
>JANJWS010000004.1 GCA_024709425.1 Thiobacillus sp. | reverse complement strand
CTAGAAACTCAGGCTGCTCCCGCCACCTTGCGATTCGAGCATGGCGGCCATGCCACGCACCTGCAGGGACGGCCAGCGACGTTCGGCACCTTCCGGCTGCGCGGGCATGCAAAAGCGCGCGCACGTCGAGCAGACCAGCAGTTGTCCGCCGAGGTCGAGGAAGTCCCGGATCAGTTCGTCCAATGGCGGAAAACCTTCGACCGCCACGCCCTCCGCCTCATCGGGATCGCCCCAGCGTGCGCCATCACCGGCCATGAAGACCTGCACCGGCCGTTCCATCGCGATCGCGCTGACCGCCGCCACGAACGCCAGTGTTGCCCGTTTGCCCCCATCCTCCTTGCCGCTCATCAGAAGAATGGTCAGCGGCGACGGCGGAAATACAGCAGGTAGCGCCGACAGCGCATGCTGAGCATCGGCGTATGCGGGCTGAATGCAGGCAATGGTCATGGTGCTTTCTCCTTCGGTTTTCGGGAATGGCGCGACGCAGGTTGTGACGTGGCGTGTTCTGCATTCTCGACCCGCACCCGCGTGTGCGCATCGCCCAGAGAGCCTATTCAGGATGGCCGGGTCTAGGCCCTACGGGCAGGCATTTTTGCAGCAGCGCAGCCAGATGACTGGGATGCACCGGCTTGTACAGCACCTGCAGGCCCAGCGCCGCAAATCGCTGCACCGTGTCCGCACGCGTGTCTCCGGTGATGACGACGGCGGGAATACCGCGCCCCCAGCGAGCACGAATCGCCTCGATGACATCCAGCCCGGTTGCGCCATCGGGGAGTTGATAGTCCGCCAGGATGAGGTCCGGGGCCTGATGCAACCCGCCACGCACGTCCGGCAAACCCTCGAACACCTGCACCTCGGTCCCCCATTGGGACAGCAGCCGGCCCAGTGCGTCGCGTACCGCCGGATCATCATCCACCACGACCACGCGTCCTGCCAGCATGCCCGGCTCGGCTGTCGATGCCCTGTCCACGTGCGCCGGGGCGCCGATCAGGAGGGGAACGTCCAGGGAGAACACGGTACCCTGCCCCAGTCTCGAATCGAGTTGCAGCGGATGCCCGAGCAGACGCGCGAGGCGGCGGACGATGGCCAGCCCCAGCCCGAGGCCATGGTGCGAGGGGCCGTCGGCATGCGTGTCGACCTGGTAGAACTCCTCGAAGATGCGCGGCTGCTGCTCCTCCGGGATACCGCAGCCCGTGTCCCACACCTGCAGACGCAACTGCCCCTGGTGGAATCGTGCCGACAGCAGGACCCCCCCCCGTGTCGTGTGCAGCAACGCGTTCGACAGCAGGTTGCGAAGAATGCGTTCGAGCAGGATGGGGTCGCTCTCGAGCCATACGTCGGGCGCACGCACGCGCAGCGACAGCCCTTTGCGGTCCGCTTCTACGGCGAAGGCTTCGGCCAGCGACAGCAACACGCGACGAATCCGCACCGGCGCCAATTCAGGCTGGATCACCCCCGCATCAAGCTTGGTAACGTCGAGTATCGCGTTGAACAGCTCCACCATGGACAGAATCGAGCGCTCGATCTTTTCCAGCGTTTCCTCGCCCGCGCGTCCTTTCAGCTCCGGCTTGAGACTTTCCACATACAGACTGATGGCATGCATGGGCTGGCGCAGATCGTGGCTCGCCGCCGCGAGAAAGCGTGACTTGGCGAGGCTCGCCTGCTCCGCCTCCCGCTTCTTGTAGGCCAGCTCGGCGGTCACCGCATGCACCCGGGCCTCCATGTCTTCCCGGTAGGCGCGCAGCGATTCGCTCATGTGGTTGACCATGATCTGCAACTCGCGCAGTTCGGGCGACGCCGCCGTCACCGCCATGTGGGTGCCGAAACCACCCGAGCTGATGCGCTTGACGGTATCGACGATGTCGAGCAGCGGCCTGACGCCCGATAGCGCGAGCCGGTCGATCAGGAGCACGGCCAGCGCAAGGCCGATGAGCGTGAGTGCCAGACTGGCGAGCAGCAGCTCGCGGATGAGCGCCTGCTTCTGCGCCAGGTCGATGCCGATGACGGCCCACGCCAGCGGCGCCGCCGTCTCGCTGTCCCCGGGGCCTATAAACGGATCGTCCGCACCGCTGTCACCCAGCTTCACAGGGCTGACGAACCAGGATCGCTTTTTGTCCTGCCAAGTGGCCTCTTCGCCGAGTGCAGGAAATGCGCCGTTGAACTCACCGCGCACCAGCCGCGTGCCATCGGGCCACACGAGCATCGCGCTCGTCACCCAGGGCTCGTCGTGCACCTGACTCAGCAGCGCTTCAAGTGCCGTTCGATTGCCGCTGAACACACCGTATTCGGACGCAAACGCAAGGTGGCGCGCCATGGCCATGCCCTGCTGCTTCATGGTGTCTTCCAGGTCGCCGATGCGATTGTGGACGTGGAAGGCCGTCAGGACGATGGCGACCAGCACGGTGGGCAGCAGGCCCAGCAGGAAGGCCCGGGTACGGATCCTCATCGCAAGGCCTCCAGCTGACGGATCAGGGAAGCTTCGCTGGGCAGTTCCACATCCAGCGCGCGCGCCACGGTACGATTGATGCGGAGGGTGAAGCGGCCGGGATGGCGTGGCAAGCCGAGTCGATACTCGCTGCCGTTCCAGCCTTCGCGGATCCAATCTGCCGCTTCCTCGCCAAACTGCGCTGGCGTGGCGTATAGGGCCAGCAGGGCGCCACTTTGTACCAGCGGCGCCGAGTAGGCCAACACCGGCTTGCGCAGGCGATAGGTCTGCAGCAACAGGCTTTGCAACGTGCTGCGTTGCACCACCACCGGGTCGGGCAGGAGAATGAAGGCCTGGCTGTTCTCCGCCAACGTGGTGAGCGCTGCATGCAGATCGGTGGAGCGCTCCACCACGGCCACTTCCACCTGGACGCCGGCCATTTTCGTTGCGGCCTGCAGTTCTGGCAGAACCTCCCGGCTGACGGGACCCAGCGGCACACCCGCCGCCTTCAGGCCGGGCAATGCAAGGTGCAGCAAATGCAACTGCCTGGTGACGGGTTGGTCGAGGTACAGCGCGGTAACCTGCCGCTGGCCGGTAGCCAGACGCTCGAAACTCTGGCGGGGAACCAGCAGGGCCAGCACGGGGCGGCCCGTTTCCACGAGCGCTCTTTCCAGGCTCTGCGTGCCGATCGCCACAGTCAGGCCTACATCGACCGACTCACCGTGCTGCGGGCTCGATGTCACGACCCGTACGCCCCGTCCCTCCAGTGCCCGCGCCAGGCTGTCGGCCGCTTCGCGATAGATTCCGGAAGTCTCGGCCAGGAGAATCCGCACCGTCAGCGACGCCTGCGCATTCGTCCACCCGCACAGCCAGGCTACCAGGACGAGTGGCATCCACCGCATCCATCGCGTCGGCAGCCTGTGCAACAGGAGACGTATCAATGGCCGCGCCACGCGTCAGCGAAAGGAGTACTTCAGGCTGAAGTAGCCGCGATGGCCGAACACCTGCGGTCCAAAATACTGGAACGCCTCTTCTTCGTCGCCGAGCAGGGCCTGCACGACCAACGCCGCCTCGACACGACCGGCAGCACTCTTCCAGTCCTTGGCCAGGCGCAGGTCGAGGCGATTGACCCGGCTGACATGCGGGCTGCTGTTCTGAAATCCGCTCATGGCATCGGGCCACACGATCCACCGCATCGTCCCCATCCGGTAATACCCCACACTGGCGTCGACGCCGGCAACCGGATGCGTGGCCAGCAGCGACAGGATGTGGCGGGGCGCCGCGTTCTCGTAGCGCCCGTCGAGATCGTCGTCCGTGTCCACCCAGGACTGCGACAGCACCAACCAGCCACGGCGCAACGGCTGCCAGCGCAGCTGGTATTCGAGGCCAATCTGACGAACGCTACCGTTGTTCTCATAGACATCCACATAACCGTCCCTGAGGTCGGGAAATGGGCGGGGCACCGGATCGATCATGTCTCGGATGCGGTTGTGGAATGCCCGTACATCCAGATTCAGCGCCCATCCGGGTTGGCTGAACACGTAGCCCAGCTCACCGGAGTCGATCTTTTCCGGTTCGAGGTCGCCGCCGTCGAGAAGCGCCTGGCTGAGGACCGCTTGGTCGAATACCGCGCCCGCCTCCGCGAGAACGAACTTGATATCCGTATGGTTGGCATACAGACCCAGCGCCGACACCCCGCGCGAAATGCCGGCGCGAAAGGCATGCGCAGGGGTGGGCAGCCAGTTCAACGCCAGCCGTGGTGAAAAATGCGTGCCTTCCGGATCGGAGTGGTGCTCCAGCATGGCACCGGCATGCAGTACCCACTCGGGTGTGAGGTTCCATTCCAGGGCACCCGAAACACGCATGATCCGATCGTCCAGTTTCCCATCCGTGTCGAGAAAATACGGCCCGTAGATCGTATTCAGATAGTACTCGCCGGACACGCTGGTACGCAGGTCAGCTGCCGACTTGTCCAGGTAGTTGAACTGGATGCCACTGCCGTTCACCCGGAAGTTGGCGTTCAGCGGATCGAGATGCACCGACGGCACGAGGCTTGCCAGAAACATGCTCATCGCGTCTGGGGGACGCGCAAATTCCTCGTTCTGGTTGAAGGTGTGGTGCGCCTGCAGCGACCACTCCCGTCCCTCGCCCAGCGAGTGTGTCCAGCGCAGGTTGGCGTAGCCACTCAAGAAATAGGTGCGCTGGTCCGGATTGAACACGTAGCCCGCGTTGCCACCCTGCCCGAAGCCCCGCGATGCGCCGGCCTGTAACATCAGAGCGTCACCGGGGGCGGGCTGGAAGTCGCCGCGGAAGCTCAGCTGCACATCGGACGCATGATCGACCGACATGCCGTGACGCTCATCCTCGCGGCCGAGCAGTCCGAGCCGCCAGCTGCCGGTCGCAGTCTCGCGGCCGTAACGCAGGTTGATCTCGCGAAAATGCTCGTCGCCGATGGCGATCTCGGCCAAACTTCCCAGCGTCGCCACCGCGTCGCGCGTGAAGATGTGGATGGTGCCGAGGAGCGAGTTGATGCCGTCGTTCGCCGCATTCGGACCGCGCACCACCTCGATGCGGTCGACATCGTCCAGCGTCAGCGGAATGCCGCGCCACGTCGTCTGACCGAACGCCGGGTTGTAGACACTGCGCCCGTCGACCATGATCTGCATCCAGTGCGGAAAGGCATCCGACAAGCCCAGGTGCGTCGCCGCCGGCATGTTGCCACCCGACCAGCCCACCACGAAACCCGGCACCAGCCGCAACGCATCGACCAGATGGCGAAAGCCCGAGGCCTCAATCATCTCGCGCGTGATCACAGTGACCGCAGCCGGCGCGCGATTCGCCGGCTGCGACAGCCGCGAGGCGGAAAGCACCACCGGCTGCTCGGAAAAATAATCCATCTCGGACAGGTCGTCCGCCGGCGCGGCCCAGGCCGTGGCAGCTTGCAGGACGGCCAGGCAGGCCAGCATTCTCGTCGGCATGACAGGTTCTCCCATCGTCGTTTTTCCGGTAGACCGCATCGTCAACGGAACTCGTACTTCAGGCTCAAATAGCCGCGACGGTCATGTCTCTGATTCTTGTAGAGGGCATTCGGAAAGCTCTCTTCCTCGTCGCCATTCAGGCTCTGCAACGCGAGCGCCACCTGGAATCGCCCCGCCCCGGTCTTCCAGTCCTTCGCCAGCCGCAGGTCGAGACGGTCGTAACGGCTGTCGATCTTGCCGCCAATCCATTGCATCCTCGCCGTGCGGAAGTAGCCCAGGCTCACGTCGACGCCTACCACCGGGTGCGCCGCCAGCAGAGACAGGGTGTGCTCAGGGACGGACAGCGCGTAAAACGTTCCATCGTTCGAACGCGTATGCAGCCAGGACTGTGAAAGCACCAGCAGGCGCCCGGCACCCGGCTGCCAGCGCAACTGGTACTCCAGGCCGCGCTGCCGGACTTCGGATTGGTTAACGTAGGTCCGCCAGCCATTGCCATCCGGGGACGCGGGATAACGCGGATCCTCGATGCCGACGAGATCGGTATCGACAATGTCATAGATCCTGTTGTGGAACACACGGACATCCAGGTTGAACGCCCAGTCCTGCCTGCCGAACAGATAGCCGAATTCGGCACTGTCGATCTTCTCGGCGTCGAGCTCGCCCGTGCTCAGAAAAAGCTGGTCGTCGCCGATCTGGATATCGGTGTTGCTGGCGTAGATACCCAGCGCCGACAAGCCCTGCGAATAGCCGACTCGAAGCGCATGCGCACGCGCCGGCAGCCAGTTCAAAGCCAGACGCGGCGACAGGTAAACGCTGTCGGTATCGGAGTGATGTTCGACCATGGCCGCAGCGTGCAGCACCCATTCCGGCGCGGGGTTCCATTCCAGTGCTCCGGACGCACGAACAATGGTGTCCTCGATATAGTCGCCGCTGCCGAGCATGGCCGGCAGGCGTACCCGATTCAGCCGGTATTCCCCTGCGAGGCTGCGGCGCCAGGCCGAATTGTGCTGGTCGCTGTAGGAAAACAGGATCGCGCTTCCGCTCGTCCGGTAGTCGCCATTGAGGGTCGCCACAATGTCTTCCTCGTTCTGATTGAAAGTGTGCTGCAACTGCAGCAGCCACTCCCGCGTCCCTTCGGCCGCATGCTTCCATTGCACGTTGGCGTAGCCGCTCAAGTAACGGGCATGCTGCCCATCCACCTTCAATTGCCCGACATTGGTCCCTTCCCAGAAATTCCGCGATGCACCGAACTGCAGCATGATTTCGTCCCGCAGCGTGGGCTGAAAATCACCACGAAAACTCAGCTGCAGGTCCGTTGCGTGATCCTGTGCGACCCCGTGCCGTTCGTCCTCCAGCGCGCGCACCCCCAGGCGCCAGGCGCCAAAACCAGATTCCGCTCCGTAACGCAGGTTCGTCTCCCTGTAGCCCTCGCTGCCGCCCGCCAGCTCACCCATGCCACCCAGCGTGATCGCCGCATGCCGGGTATAGATGTGGATGGTGCCGAGCATGGAATTGAGCCCGTCGTTCGCCGCGTTGGGCCCGCGCACCACCTCGATGCGGTCGACGTCGTCCAGTGTCAGTGGAATGCCGCGCCAGGTCGTGTGCCCATAGGCGGGGTTGTACACGCTGCGCCCGTCGACCATGATCTGCATCCAGTGGGGAAACTCGTTCGACAGGCCGAGATAGGTTGCCGCCGGCATATTGCCCCCCTGCCAGCCGACCACGAAACCCGGCACCAGCCGCAGCACGTCGACCAGATGGCGAAAGCCCGAAGCCTCGATCATCTCGCGCGTGATCACCGTCACCGCTGCCGGGGCGCGGTTCGCCGGCTGCGAGAGTCTTGACGCCGACAGCACGACCGGCTGCTCGGCAAAATAGTCGGCTTCCGACACGGCATCCACGGAAGCCGCGCACACATTCAGCGCGTGCACACACGCAAGCGCCCCCATCACTCGTGCAAACATTCTCCCCTCCCCGCTTTATTGTTGAGCTTCAGCGTTTGTCGTTGTTATGGATATAGGCCAATTGGCTTAATCCCGCCACGCCATTAGGCCATTTGACGCGCCGCACGGCCGATTACGGCAGGCACCGGCCGAACCACACTGCAGGCATGATCACCGCCCCTTATGAAAACCCATGCGACACCTGAGCGTAGACGGCCTGTTCGAACTGTTCGCGCACCATCCACTTGCCAAGGTGCTGGATGTTCGATTCCATTTCGAACGCGACACCAAACCGATCCCCGGCGTCCATCACGTGCCCTGGTTCACTCCGGATTGGGAACCCAATCCGGTTTTTCTCGACCAGGTGCGCGAGGGGCTTTCGTCCGATGACCACGTGCTGGTAATCTGCCAGAATGGCCAGCTTTCCTGCCAGGCTGCCGCCCTGCTCGAGAAATTTGGCTTCAGGCACGTGTACAACGTGCTCGGTGGCTTTGAGGACATCAAGGCCGGTGGGCACTCGCATGGGTTCGATGTCCTGTTCAGCGGCGTTCCGTCCGGAGGAATCATCCATGAACAAGCTCGCACGTAAATCAGTGTGCCCCACGGTTCGCCACCCCTGGCATTGTAGGGCTGTGCTGTTGCTGGTGTGGATGCAGCTCGGCACGATGGGCGTTGCAACGGCCGACGACATCGAACCCAACCAGGAGACGCAGGTGCAGTCCCGGCAAGTGCAACCGCTGTTTCCAGCGTCCGTGCAGGAGCATGCCCGCGACGCGGCCGCGCGACGCATCGCCACAGGGCAAGCCCCCCTGCCGGCCGACGCCACCCCAAGCCCGCCGCCACGCATGACGTCGCAAACCTCCGATTGTCCGTAAGCCCTCCGCTGTGCGGGGCACCACCCGGTGCCGCTACAGCAGCCCGAGTTCCTTCGCCTGCACCACGGCCTCTGTTCGGTTGACCACGTCGAGCACGCGAAAGATGCTGGCAATGTGCGCCTTCACCGTTCCGGCCTCGATATTGAGTTCGCGGCAGATCAGCTTGTTCGGCTTGCCTTGGGCCATCAGTCGCAGCACCTGGAGTTGCCGCTCGGTGAGCAGGGATTGAGTGCGTTCCCGGCTACCCGTCGGGGCGGCGGGCACCGCAGCGGGCGGCGCGGCGGAAAGCATCTGCGGTGGAATGTAGGTGCCGCCAGACAACACCAACTGAATGGCGGAGAGCATCACCGCAGGCGTCGAACTCTTCGGGATGAAACCATGCGCCCCCGCCGCCAGCACCTGCTGGATCTGCCGGGGTTCCTCGGCGCCGGTCAGGATGACGGCCGGCAGTCCCGGATGCGCCGCAACGAAACGGCGGATGCCCTCGACGCCGTCCATGCCAGGCATATTGAGGTCCAGCAGCGCCATCTGGACATCCGGCACCGCTGCGACCTGCGCCAGCGCCGCGTCCAGGCTGTCGGCTTCTAGCACCTCGCAGCCGGATACCTGGGCGTGCAGCAACAGGGCCAGCCCATTGCGAAACAGGGTGTGGTCGTCGGCAATGACAAGCTTCATGTCGTTCTCCCCTTGCAGCTTGTTTTTGTAGTTATAGGTTCATTCGACCATTATCCACGAATGGCGTAAACCGGGCGGCAGCAAGGGAAATGCGCCCAGCGCACAAGGCGTCCGCTCAGCGCGGCTTGCTCCCGGGCACGCCGCGCGTGCGGCGGCGCGGGCCGGCGGGCATGCCCGCCCACTCGAGCACACGCGCGACCAGATCGTCGTCGAGTTCCGTCTTCTGCCCACGTTTGAGCTGCGGCGGCAGCACAATGGGGCCGAATCGGATGCGCGTGAGGCGCGACACCGTAAACCCGAGGTGCTCGAAGATGCGCCGCACCTCGCGCTTGCGGCCCTCCTTGATGACCACGCGGTACCAGCGGTTCACGCCCTCGCCGCCCGCGCGGAAGCAGCTTTGCAGCTGCGCGGGGCCATCGTCGAGCTCGACGCCGTCGAGCAATTGCCGGATCTGCTCGTCGGAGAGTTCACCCAGGATGCGCACCGCGTATTCGCGCTCGACCTCGAAGCGCGGGTGCATCAACTGGTTCGCCAGTTCACCCGAGGTCGTGAAGATCATCAGGCCGTCGGTGTTGTAGTCCAGCCGGCCGATCGAGATCCACTTTGCGCCGCGCAGCTTCGGCAGCGCGTCGAATACCGTCGCACGGCCCTTGGGATCGTCACGGCTGACGATCTCACCTTCCGACTTGTGGTAAATGAGGATGCGAGTGCGGCGTGTGTCCTCGAAGCGCAGGTACACCCGCCGTCCGCTGACCTTCACCACATCGCGCGGGCCGACCTTGCTGCCGATCGTCGCGGTCTCGCCGTTGACCTGCACACGCCCCTGGGCGATCCACTCCTCCATTTCGCGGCGCGAGCCGAGGCCGGCCGAGGCCAGCGCCTTCTGCAGGCGCTCGCTCGCCGCTTCGGGCGCGACAGCCTGCGCCAGGCGCGCCGCGGCGCGGCCCTTGGGGACTGCGGTCGGCGAACGCCGGATGGGGGTGGGACGGGCCATATTCAGTGAGTCTCGGTGGCGGCGACGGCGATCTCGATCACCGCGCCAAAGGGGGCAGGCGTCGCCACTTCGATGATCGCACCGAAGCTGTGCTGCCCGGCGGTTTCGATGATCGCGCCCAAGGCATGCAGCGTGTCGTGTTCACGCAATTCGGGAATCAGCGCGGTTTCGCTCGGCACGACCAGCGTGCCGAGTTCTTCCAGCGGCGGCAGCTCGGCAAGGCTGGTGAGTCCGAGATCGCTGAGAAAATGACTGGTGGTGCCGAACAGCGCCGGGCGGCCCGGCACGTCGCGGTGGCCGATCGCCTCGATCCAGCCGCGCTCCTCCAGCGTCTTGATGATGTTGGGGTTCACCGACACGCCGCGGATGTCTTCGATGTCGCCGCGCGTCACCGGCTGGCGGTAGGCGATGATCGCCAGCGTCTCCAGCACCGCGCGCGAATAGCGCGGCGGCTTCTCGTCCTTCAGCCGCGAAATCCACGGCTGCATCTCCGGCCGCGTCTGGAAGCGCCAGCCATCGGCCACCTGCACCAGCTCGATGCCGCGGCCCAACCACGCCTCGCGCAAACCGTCGAGCGCGATGCGCAGCACGTCGCTGGCCGGCGCCGGCTCGAACATGCGCTTGAGATCGACGAGCGTCAGCGGCTCGGGCGAGGCCAGCAGCGCCGCCTCCAGCACCAGCTTCAGGTCGTCCGGGTTGTCATTCGGCTGCAGATTCATGGAGCTTCACATAGATGGGGGCGAACGGCTCGGCCTGCGACACGTCGAGCAGGGTTTCCTTGGTGAGTTCGAGCACCGCGAGAAAAGTCACCACGAGCTCGTGCACGCTCGCCGAAGCGGGAAACAGCGCCTTGAATTCGACAAACTCGCCGGGCGACAGCTGCTTGAGGATGCGCGTCATGATTTCGCGAATCGACAGGTCCTGGCGGCTGATGCGGTGGTGCGTGCGCGTCTTCGCGCGCGACAGGATCGCCAGCCACGCCGCCGCGAGTTCCTCCGGATGCAGGCTCGGCAGCCGCTTCGCCGCCGCTGGCAGGAACACGCTCACCGTGTGGAAATCGCGCCCCGCCTGCGGCAGCGCGTCGAGGTGCTGCCCGGCGAGCTTCATCTGCTCGTATTCCATCAACCGGCGCACCAGCTCGGCACGCGGATCCTCGCCCTCGCCCGCCTCCTCGGCCTGCTCGCGACGCGGCAGCAGCATGCGCGACTTGATGTCGATCAGCATCGCCGCCATCAGCAGATACTCCGCCGCCAGCTCCAGGCGCGTCGCCCGCGCCGCTTCGACGTAAGCCATGTACTGCTTCGTCAGCGCCGCCATCGGAATGTCGAGCACATCCAGGTTCTGCTTGCGGATCAGGTACAAAAGCAGGTCGAGCGGGCCCTCGAAGGCTTCGAGGAAGACTTCCAGCGCATCGGGCGGAATGTAGAGATCCTGCGGCAGCTCGGTCAGCGGCTCGCCGCGCACCTTGATGACGGGTGCGGCGGGCGCGGCTTCCGGGACGGGATCGAGGAGCTCGGCTTCGGTCATGGGCGGCATTTTACCCGAGGACCCAGCCCGCTCCAGGGAATTTGACCGCAGTTTCCCGGCTGAATCAGCAGGTTTTGCACCGGGCTTGCATTTTACCGAACGGTCAACTAGCATTCGTTTCATGAACGTTGCCACCGACACCCGCTCCCGCATCATCGCCGCCGCCAAGCCGCGCTTCCATTCGCGCAGCTACGCCAACGTTGGCATTCAGGAGATCTGCGAAAGCGCCGGCGTGCAGAAGGGCAGCTTCTACCATTTCTTCCCGTCCAAGCGCGACCTCGTGCTCGCGGTCATCGACGAATTCGCCGACGACTGGGCCAATGGCTTCGTCGCCGAAGCCTTCGACCCCGCCCTGCCTCCCATGGAGCGCATCGACTATCTGGTCGACGCCGCCTACTTCTGGCAGAAGTCGATCAAGCAAGTGCACGGACGCATGCTCGGCTGCATCTTCGGCAACCTGACGCTGGAAGTCAGCACCCAGGACGACATCCTGCGCGCCAAGCTACTGGCCATTTTCTCCCGTGCCAAGTCCCGCTTCAAGGAAACCCTGGAGGAGGCCGTCGCGGCCCGCACCATCGCGCCGCTCGATGCCGATCGCACCGCGGAGGCCATGCTGGCCTACCTCGAAGGCGTGATCCTGCTCGCCAAGTCGCAGAACGACCCCGAGGTGATCTACCGCCTCGGCCCCGCCATCAAGACGCTGCGCGTCGAAACGGCCGCCTGAACGCCATGCAGGCCAGCCGGTTTTTTTTCGCCCTCCAGTTAACCGACCGGTCTAGCGAGCGGACCGGACGCACCCAACTTGCGCTTTCTCCCCGCAGTGCCCTGCCTTTTCACCCGGCAATTTTTTTGCCGATTTTCTTGACCGGACGGTCATCTACAGAGGAGGTTTCACCATGAGCACGAACGCAACCCAGACCCTGGACACCCGCGGCATGAACTGTCCCCTGCCGATCCTGCGCACCAAGAAGGCCCTGGCTGAACTTACCAAAGGCGAAACCCTCGCCGTCACCGCCACCGATCCCGGCTCGCTGAAGGACATGCAGGCCTTCTGCAAGCAGACCGGCAACGAACTGATCGCGTCGAGCGCGAACCAGGGCGAATTCGAATTCCTCATCCGCAAGTCATAAGGAGATGATCATGGGCGCACCCGAAAAAATGCTTGCCGAACACCTCGATCCGGCGCGGCTCGACCAGTGGTTCGATCAGCGCTTCGAAGCGAAGATGGCCGAGCGCGAAGCCGCGCACGTGCCGTCGCTGTCGATCATCGCCACCAAGGGCACGATGGACTGGGCCTACCCGCCCTTCATCCTCGCCTCCACCGCCGGCGCGCTGGGCTGGGACGTGTCGGTGTTCTTCACCTTCTACGGACTGGAGCTGCTGAAGAAGGACCTCCACCTGGAGATCAGCCCGCTCGGCAACCCCAGCATGCCGATGAAAATGCCGTTCGGCCCGCAATGGCTGAAGGACATCAACTGGAAAGTGCCGAACGTCGTCATGGCCGGCCTGCCGGGATTCGAGAAAGTGGCCACCGGGCTGATGGAGCAGACGGTGAAGAGCAAGGGCGTCGCCAGCATCGACGAACTGCGCAGCGCCTGCCTCGAAGCCGACGCGAAACTCTACGCCTGCCAGATGACGGTCGACCTGTTCGGCTATTCACAGGACGAGTTCATTCCGGAGATTGCTGGGTGGATCGGCGCGGCGAGTTTTCTGCCGCAGGCGCAGAAGTCGGATGTTTGTTTGTTCATCTGAGCGATGTCTTGCTGGGCAGCGCCCATAATATGGGCGCTGTCCACACCGCTCACTATCGTTACGTCTCTTTCTCACGCGCGCCGATTTTTGCCCGCCGCAGCAACTGCTCCGACCGCATCACATAAAGGATGTAGACACGTTCGCCGTCGTAACGGTAGAACACCCGGCATGGCGGTTCGATAATCTGCCGGTAGCGCGAGCGTTTCAGCTCAGGCGGACGGCTGCCGCTTTCGGGGTATGACTGCAAATGCTCGACATGCTCGAACACCCGCTTGACCAAGGCTGATGCCGCATCGGGTTTGTCGAGCGCGATGTAATCGGCAATGGCGTCCAGATCAGCGAGCGCCGGCTCGGTCCAGATTACTTCAGCCATCGGCCCATGCGGGCCTTGGCCTCGGCATGCGCCACCACCCTGCCCTCGGCCACCGCCATTTCGCCGCGCGCAATGCCTTCCAGCACCGCCATGCGCTGCTGCAGCAGTTCGAAGGTTTCGACATCCACCAGGTAGGCGCTCGGCAGCCCGTGCTGCGTGATGAGAATGGGCTGCTTGTCCCGCTCGATGTCCGCGAGGAGTTCGGTCGCCTGGCGTTTGAGGGTGGTGACGAGTTCGGTGCGCATGAGTGACACTATAGTAGCACTTTAGTGTGGATCAAGAATGTTGTGGTGCAAGGCCTGACCCCCGCTGTTCAGCACAGCCGTTCAAGGTGAGGGGCACGAAGCAAGCGTGCCCGATAACTCCGAGTGGATGAGCACACGTAGCCCGGATGGAATGAAATGCAATCCGGGAAAATTGACCCGAACGGCCTTATCCTGGATTTTGCTGTGCTGCATCCAGGCTACGCTTGCTGCCATGCGTTGCTGCAGCAACTCGAAGGTTTCGACATCCACCAGATAGGCGCTCGGCCGCCCGTGCCGGGTAATGAGAATGGTCTGCTTGTCCCGCTCGATGTCCGCGAGAAGTTCGGCCGCCTGGCGTTTGAGGGTCGTGACGGGTTCGGTACGCGTGGGCGGCACTTTCAGGGTTAAGTGAGGCAGTTAGCCAGAAAAAACATGATCTGTTCCCGATTGTTCGTGATCTGTTCCCGATTGTTCGTTCACGACCCGCCTCGCATTTTTTGCTCGATAGACCGGAGTGTGTTTTGAATTTCTCGCTCTTTCAGCTCTGGGTCGATGTCCTGAATGTATTCGATTGCAGAAAAGTCGTCGCCACGTTTCCTATTCTGCGGAGGCTCAAGCGCCTCAATGAGTAGCGCCTCGAGGGTTGCGACAAGACTGGCAAGCGATGTATTCAGAGCAGTTTCCCGAAGGCTACCTTCTTGCGTTACGTCAAGCAGGCCAAACCATGAAAACCGATTCCAGCGACTGCCCAGACGATCAACAGTATGCTCAAAGAGGCGCTTACCAAGCGGGCGATCAATGGAGCGCCCGACATATACCACGGTGTGGTGGTCATAAAGAATATAAATGCCTTTCTGTTTGCCGAAATCAACAGGCTTGGAAAGGGCTTGTTGCTTACCATACATCTTTGGGTCGTTACGCCATACAACAAGGTCTCGTTGCCAATACATTCCAAAGGAATGAATGATTGAGTCAGATGATTCCACGTCTGATTCAACAAGCGTTTCGAGTTTTTTCTTATTCACGGTTGTGGCTGTAACCTCAACCAATGCGGCCGGTGAATTCTTGAGCGCAAATATGCCTTTCCCAACGCGGATAAAAGGTGACTTTTCTCCATCATGCTTGATGGAGGATGCCAATTGTGCATTTACCGTTGCAGCAGGCGTCGCGCCATCAGTCTCATAATAGCCACGAGACAGGATTTGTTCGGAGATTTCCGTGTAGTGCAATGGGGTGGCGGATTCCGCAAGCACCTTTTTTATGGCTTCTTTCCAGGATTTCTCCACTGGTTCCTCCGAAAAATTTAACGTCTGACATAGCTGGCGCTGCGCGACTTCATCGCGCAGCGTCCGTGTTGATGGATGGGTTAGCCATAGAACTGACACTCTCTTGGAGAAGTGAAGCGAGGCCCCGAGCGATAACTTCGTGGAACAGCGCGACACGACCGGAAATTTGCTCACGACTTTCGGTTTTCACTTCCTCAGAAAGCCCTCGCTGCTTTACAAGTTCTGCGAACCGGGCGATGTCTTCAGGCAGAAGAACAGGGTTGTGAATCAGCTCTTCGTGACACTCATAGCAGAACACAACCGACTCACCTTCGTGGCCCCACGGACAGGAAGAAAACAAGCCCTCGGTTTTTGTACCGCGACGATTTGTTGAACGACCGAAGAAGCGTTCCGCGACGTAATGATGGCTTGTCGCATGGCTACGGCCCTCCACGCTGGGGCGGGCGTAGGTGTTTTTCGTCCGATGTAAAAGACAATCACAAATTGCGCAACGCTCAATCATAGGAAATGGCTAACGTTTAAAGTAAGGGGCGCGCCGCTTGCGGCGCGTCCCAGCGACCGAAGGGAGCGCCTTGACCGCAGGGTTAGGTATTGCTTTTACTCGAACCATATTTTTTCTCCAGTGACCTCACCTGCAACCATTCGTGCAGCCAGTGCCCACCCGCCAGAAGAAGGCCCACGATCACGGCACCAACCATGACTAGAAAGCCGACGTAGTTGAACTCGACAAGCCAGACGGTGCGATAGGTTTCGAGCCCCTGGCCAGATGCCACTTTTTCCAAGGCGACCCAGATCATGTGCGCCATGCCGATGATGCCAGCAACACCGAAGGCGACTACTGCGGCGATGGCCCAGGCAAATTTTCGACGGTCGGCAGGCGCGGGCATGGAAATACCTAAGGAGACGCTGATTTATTCGCTTTTCCGCTGCCGAGCATAAGCCCGAACGTTCGCCTCGCCAGATTTTCAATAATTCACAGCTCACGCCGCAGGTTTTTGCCATTTTTTGGCCATTTCCCGGGGGTTTTCCCCCGTTTTCGCGCCCTCAGGACGCAACTGTGCCGTCAGGCCCCAGCAAGCGTCGCTTGACAATGAACAGATTCGCCAGGCCGAACAGCGCATACAGCTGCGCAGTGTTCTTCGCGAGACCCCGGTAACGCGTCTTGCGGTGCCGGAACAGGTTCTTGATGATGTGGAAGGGGTGCTCGACCTTGGCACGGATGCTCGCCTTGACCTGTTCGAGCCTGTCGAGCAGGACACCCAGTTCGGTGTCG
>JANJWS010000078.1 GCA_024709425.1 Thiobacillus sp. | reverse complement strand
CATGCGCGTAATCCTGGTGGCCAACCCCAAGGGCGGCAGCGGCAAGACCACGCTGTCGATCAACCTCGCCGGTTATCTGGCGTCGGTGGGCGCGCGCGTGGCCATACTCGACCTTGACCGGCAGAAATCGGCGACGCACTGGCTGGCGATGCGCGACATGGCGCTGCCGGACATTGAGTTGCTGCGCGAGGGGGAAAATCAGGAGAGCGACTGGCTGGTGATTGACTCGCCCGCCGGCCTGCACGGCAAGAACCTGGAACGGGCGCTGAAGCTGGCCCACAAGGTCGCCGTGCCGATCGCGCCCTCGCTGTTCGACATCCGCGCGAGCCAGGACTTTCTTGATGCGCTGCATGCCGAAAAGGCGGTGCGCAAGGGACACGCCTTCGTCGGCGTGGTCGGCATGCGGGTGGATGCGCGTACCCGCGCCGGTGTCACCCTGGAGCAGTTCATGGCGCAGCAGGACCTGCCGGTACTCGCCCATCTGCGCAATACCCAGCACTATGTCAATGCTGCGTTCGAAGGCAAGAGCCTGTTCGACCTGCCGCACCACGTCGCCGAACGCGACATCGAACAGTGGCAGGGGCTGATCGGCTGGCTGGAGCGCTAAGCGCACTGCTGCCCTCGCCCGCTCGCGGGAGAGGGGGAAGAGGGCGCAAACGCCAAGCCCGGATTGATCAATCCCGAATAATCCATTGGCTGGTCAAGGAAGGAAACGAACCTAGCCAACACGGCACGCTGTCGGGCCGCATCCCTGCGGCCTGGTTTTGACTTTCCGGCCCTTACAGCTCCGCCGGAAACCGGCCCGACCGGACGGATCAGCGGCGAAGGTGTCTGAGCCCCGTCCACAAAAAATCCATTGAAACCAGCCAGGCGGGGCGAGTTCTTCGCCGCCCGTCCGGCCGGGCCAGTTTCCGGGAATTCGGGGCTGTCGGGGTGCCTTTCTTTGGGCCACTTTTCTTGGGCAGGCAAGCAAGAAAAGTGACTTGCCGCCGGGCAACTCCCGGCCAACGGAGGGTCTGTCTCATGCATGCGCTGGCGACGAGCACGGGACCGTTGTCACCCTCTCCCCCAGCCCCCTCGAGGGAGAGGGGTGCCTGGCGCGAGCAGGCCTGCCTGCGGCAGGCGCCCGCGCATGTCGCAGTTTCGGCCGACCCGCTGGATCTTAGGCGCATCGGCTAATGGACAATCTGGGTTAATGCGTCGGCGGCTTCATCAGGTTGACCACCTGCGGCTTCACCACGCTCTTGGTCGTCGGGCAGCCGCCCTCCTCGGTCACACCAAGCTGGCGCTCGGCTTCGGTCAGGAGATTGATGACGTCCACGTAGAACTTGTCGTGCGCCATCAGGCGCGCGGTGCGGCCGCCTTCGTTGGTGGCGAGCACATCGGCGCCATTGTTGATGAGCCATTCCACCACCGCGGCGTCGCCGCCGCCGGCGGCCAGCATCAGCGGGGTGATGCCGAAGAAGATACGCGCGTCGACCGCGGCGCCCGCATCGGCCAGCACCTCGACCACCTCGACGTAGCCGCGCTCGGTTTCGCCGTTGTAGGCCGCCTTCGCCAGCGCCGTCCAGCCCAACGGCGAGGCCGCATTGACGTCGGCACCGGCGGCGATGAGTACTTCCACTGCGGAGAGATGGCCGGCCTGCGCGGCGTGCATCAGTGCAGTTTCGCCGCCGTCGTCGGCTGCGTTGGGGTCGGCGCCGGCTGCGAGCAGGCGCTTGATCTGGGTTGCATCACCCGCACGGGCGGCGGCAAACACTTCCTGAGACATGGGATTTCTCCTCCGAGCCATTGAAAGGCAAGCCTACAATTGTTGACGGATTTGGTCAACTATTATTTGCGGCCTGTGTGGGTCACTGCAGTGTTGAACCAATTTGCTGCCGCGACCACAAAGTTTTACCGGTTTGGTAGCAAAAACCCAGGTTTCCGTCTTGTAAGGACGCGTTTTTTCCTTAAGATTGCAAACGCGAACAAGCCGGGCTTGCGCTCGTAACCCCAATTGGAGATTTTTGAAGATGAAGACCCTGATTTCCCTCGCGACCTGTGCGGCCCTGCTGAGCGTGTCTGGTGCAGCGCTTGCCAGCAAGGATCTGGCGCAGAAGAATGCCTGCCTGTCCTGCCATGCCGTTGACAAGAAGATCGTCGGCCCGGCCTTCAAGGACGTGGCCAAGAAGTACGCCAGCGACAAGGGCGCCCACGACAAGCTGGTGGCCAAGGTCAAGGCCGGCGGCAAGGGTGTGTGGGGCGACGTGCCGATGCCGCCCAACCCGCAGGTCAAGAAGGAAGACCTCGACAAGATTATCGACTGGGTGATGGCGCAGAAGTAATCTCCGCCTCGTCCGCGATAGGGGCCGGCCTTGCGCCGGCCCGTGTTTTTTGGGCGCACCTGCCGCGATGAGGTGCGCTGTTCGCCCGGCGAGGGAAAGCGTCCGCCGAACGGCCAGGGTGTCGCAGGGGACCCCGAATCTCGAGGATGCCGAAGGAAAGCGCTGGCAGACGCGCAGGAGCGGACACGAGGTGGCCAGCAGGGTGAGCGGCCCGTCTCGTCTCGTCAACACGGGCCGGCGAGCCCGCTGCCGGGGCATGTGTGCGGGTTGAATGTGGCTATCCTGACCGCCCCAATCCGCATTGCACCGTCTCTTTCGGCCCCAAGTTTGCTATTGTTGCGGCCTACAAGAAGCACCATGGAGAGACGAGACCGTGACACGCCTGTACCTTGTGGTCGCCGCAGCACTGTTTCCACATGTTGCGTGGGCTGCCGAGCCCGGCGCAATCGACGCACTGTTCGGCACCCTCAACAGCTACCTCGCCAGCGTCATTTTCTACGATGTATTCCCAGGCGAGCCGGCGATGCCTTTCATTGTTGCCTGGCTCATCGTCGGCGCACTCTACCTCACCCTGCGCCTTAGCTTCGTCAACCTGCGCATGATGGGGCACGCGTTCGCCGTCCTGCGTGGAAAGTACCGCACGGCCGACGACCAGGGCGAAGTCAGCTCATTCCAGGCGCTGACCACCGCGCTGTCGGCCACCGTCGGCCTGGGCAACATCGCCGGCGTCGCGATCGCGATTTCCATCGGCGGGCCGGGTGCCACGTTCTGGATGATCGTTGCCGGCTTCCTCGGCATGACCACCAAGTTTACCGAGGCGACGCTGGCGCAGCGCTATCGAGAGGTGCGTCCAGATGGCCGCATCATGGGCGGACCGATGGAATATCTGTCGAAAGGCTTTGCCGAATTCAACCTGCCGACCACCGGCAAGGTGCTTGCCGGCATGTTCGCGGTGTTCACCGTGCTGGGCTCGTTCGGCGCCGGCAGCGCGTTCCAGGTGAGCCAGTCGCTGGGCGCCGTGCAGGAGCAGCTGCCGTTCTTCAATGACACGCCGATCGCCTACGGGCTCATCGTGGCGGTGGCGGTGGGCGTGGTCATCATCGGCGGCCTGCGCCGCATCGCCCACGTCGCCGAAGCCGTGGTGCCGAGCATGATTCTCATCTATCTCTCGGCCTGCCTGTGGATCATCCTCGGCAACATCGAACTGCTGCCGCACGCGTTGGGCAAGATCGTGACCGAGGCGTTCGCCCCGATCGCAGTGGCCGGCGGCATGGTCGGCGTGCTGGTGCAGGGCTTCAAGCGCGCGGTGTTCTCCAGCGAAGCTGGCCTGGGTTCGGCCGCAATCGTGCACTCGACCGCGTCCGTGAAATATCCCATCCGCCAGGGCATGGTCGCGCTGTACGAACCGTTCATCGACACCATCGTCATCTGCACCATGACTGCGCTCGTCATCGTCATCACCGGCGTCTACAACGATCCGGCCACACTGGCGCTGCGCGAGGCGAGCAAGGGTGCCGCGCTGACCTCGGTCGCGTTCGCCACGGTTTCCGACTGGTTCCCGGTCATCCTCACCGTTTCGGTGGTGCTGTTCGCGTACAGCACCATGATTTCGTGGTCCTACTACGGCGAGCGCTGCTGGGCCTACCTGTTCGGCGAGCGCACCTCGATCGTCTATCGCGTGCTGTTCCTCGCGTTCATCGTGGTCGCTTCGGTGGCGAGTGCCGCAAACATGCTCGATTTCACCGACCTCCTGGTGCTGGCGATGGCGTTCCCCAACTTTCTCGGGCTGTATTTGTTAAGCGGCAAGGTGCGGTCTATGCTGAGCGAATACGAGGCCAGACTGCGCGAGGGTGGGCTCGATACGGAGCGGCTGGGGCATCGCCCCCGCGGGTAGGGTATTTGCCGCCGCAGGTGGCGGCCTGGTTTGCCTAGTAGTTTCGGCCTCTGGTGAATCCAACAGAAATCGCTAATATTCTTATCCGCTGTGCTTGATCACGGCTGCGCAGCGTGAGACCGAATGCCCGTCGCCCCCTTTTCCCCCTAGGAGCCATCATGAAAATCGCCACCCTGACCGCCGCGCTGATCGCCATTGCCGCATCATCGCTTGCTTTCGCGAACGACCCCGCCCCCGCCAGCGCGCCCGCGACCCCCGAAGCCTGGGCTGGCAAGATGCTCGACCCGACGCAGAATGCCTCCGCGTTCAAGGATCCCAAGGTGTTCGTGCCCTGGATGAACGCCATGGTCGACCCCGCCACCGCAATGGCGATGAGCCAGGCGATGATGAATCCCAACACCAGCATGCGCATGATGACCGGCATGATGTCGCCCGCCGCCTACCAGAACTACATGCAGTTCATGGATCCGGCCGTGTCGATGAAGTGGATGGGCGCGATGATGGACCCGAACTTCTACACCGCCGCGATGGCGCCGTTCATGAACCCCAACCTCTATATGAAGTGGATGATGGCGCCCATGGATCCGCGCATGATGAACCTCGGCATGCAGATGATGAATCCCGGCCTCTACGCCAACTGGATGATGGCGCCGATGTCGCCGCAGGCAATGAACGCCATGATGCTGCCGATGAACCCGGCCACCTACACCAACATGATGGGCGCCGCGATGAATCCGCAGACCTACGGCATGCTGGGCGGCTTCATGGACCCCAACGCCTACAACGCGATGATGCAGCAGGGCTTCAATCCGATGACGATGATGGCCCCGATGATGGCGCCGATGGCCGCACCGGCGGCCCAACCGGCACCCGCGCCCGCCGCCAAGTAAGGCACCACGCGCGCCGGAGCCTACTCCGGCGTGTGGCGGACGTGCATTCCGCCGAAGCGGTGCAGGCCGGTTTCGGTCAGCACCGCGTCGAGCGGCATGTCCCACGGGTCGTGCGGCAGCGCTTCGATGCGCTGACAGGCATAGGCGACCCCCACCAGGCGCGGCTTGCGCCACAAGCGACGATGCCGCATGAATGCGAGCGTCGCGTCGTAAAACCCCCCCCCCATTCCCAGGCGGTAACCCCGCTCGTCGAACCCCACCAGCGGCATCAGCAAGAGGTCGAGCTGGCGCGCGCGCAGCGCCTTCGCGTCGACGGGTTCGGGTATGCCGTAGCGGTTCTTGCGCAGGCGCGCGCCTGCCACGAGACGCCCGAAGCGCATCACCCGCCCGCGCTTGGGCAGCACCGGCAGGTAGCAGGCGCAGCCCATGTCCTGCGCCTGCTCGAGCAGCCGACGCACGTCGAACTCGCCGCCCTGTGGCAGATAGAAGCCGATGCGTTGCGCGCGCAGCAACAGGCCGTGGCGCAACGCATGGCGCAGTGCCGCGCGCGCGGCGCGGTGGCGGGCGGGGAGGGGAATCGCGTTGCGTGCCGCCTTGAGCCGGCGCCGCAGGGCGTATTTGTCCATCAGGCGGCGAGGCCGCGTCGGAGCGGCAGGGAGGCGCGGGGCATGGCGGGGTTCAGGCCGGAACAAGAAAGAGGCTCCCCGCCTGTGCCGTGACCGGCCGCGACTCTTGAACCAGGGTTCAAGATGGCCGCAATCAGAGGCGCTTTGGGCACATGAAACGTGTCACGCGCACACCCACGCCGGAGTAGACCGCAGCCTTGCACGTATGCATTGGTTCAGAGAAATTGCAGCCGGCCTCGAACACCGCAGGGAGCATTCTTAGTGTATTCCCATTTGCGCGACAAAAAAACCGCG
>JANJWS010000025.1 GCA_024709425.1 Thiobacillus sp. | reverse complement strand
CACACGTAGCTCACCGGACCCTCGACGACCTGAAAACGGTTGCCCGGCGAGGCGAACGGAAACAGCTTGGGCGTGATCGTGATCGTGCTGACGCTACCGGCCGCACCGCTGTAGCTGGCCAGCGTCTCGCCGGCCCACGCGTCCGCACCGGGTATGCCAAGATTGTAGACGGCAATGCGGTCACCCACGCGCATGTCGAGCGCCGGGCCGAGGATGTCGAACCCGTCATCGGCGGTGCTGAAATCGAGGATATCGCCGCCGCCCTCCGCACGGTAGCGCCCACCGGTGCGGGTGGCGAGAAATTCCAGATAGGTGACGCCGCCCACCTCGGCCACACGCACGCTGTTGGGCAACGCCAGACGGAGGTCACGACCGATGCGGCGCAGTGCGGTGTCGGCGGCGTCGGCAAGGCGTGCTCGACGGTCTTGTGCCACATAGCTTTCCAGCGGCGCGCGCAGGAATATCGCCACCATCGTGCCGACGATGGCGGTGATCGTCATCACGATGACGAGTTCGACCAGGCTGAAGCCGGCCACGGTCCGACGAACGGGCATGGCGAGACGCTGCCTTAGCCCGTTTCCCGCTCGCCCGCCCGCTCCCGCGCGCGGGCGAGGAGCACGCGACATCGCGTCGCCACACTTCACGCCAGGGTCAGAGATTCGGCGCATGGCGGGTGCGATAACCGGAAAGACTGACACGGTGGTTGCCCGGACCGGTGACGGTCACGACGACGCGCAGTGTTTCACCGTCGGGAATGCCGTTGAAGACGCCGGCCGAGGTCACTTGCACCACGGCGGCATAGGCATCGAGCCCGGTGACGACGTCGCCTGCAAGATCGGTGATCCCGCTCATGGCAAAGCCATCAAAGTCGTTGACGTTATCGAACGGCAGGGTATTGGACCCGCGCGCCTCGCCAGCTTCCTCGCCGAGACCTTCGGCGATGGCGCAGTCGGCCACGCTGCTCGCGGTCTCGACCGCGGGGTCGTCCGGATCGCAGTAGGTGTAGGGCTTGGCGAGCACTTCTTCGAGCAGCGACTCGGCAATCGCCAGCACCTGCTTGCGCACCACCGGATCGGCACTGCCCCGCGCGCTGGTACTGTAGACGGTCACCACACCGGTCACCGCGATGCCCACCACGACGATGAACACGAGCAGCTCGATGAGGCTGACGCCACGTTGGACACTAGTGAACATACCCCGTCTCCTGCTCCACCCGCACGGTATAGAGGCCGGCGCCGCTGACCTGGATGTCGAGTGCGGCAGCGATGGCCGGACGGCCGCCCGCATCAAAACCGAGCGTCGTCGTCGGGCTGATCGTCACGCCTCCGGGTGCGCCGATGGCATAAGGTTTCTCACCGCCCGGGCCGGGCGCCGGATCGGTGCATGGGGATGCCGACGCATAGCACAGGCTCGCCTTGCTTGCCGTCAGTTGCACGAACACGTCGCGGCGCTGCGCGATGGCAAGCTTCTGCGCGTAGCGCACGGTGGAGGCGAGCTGGTCGGCGAAGCCGCGGCTGTCGAAGCTGTTTGGACCGACCAGGCGCGGCAAGGCCACCGCCGCGAGAATGCCGGCGATGGCCATGACCAGGATGAGTTCGACGAGGGTGAACCCGCGCTCAGGCGACGGCCGGCACAGGCTCGTGCAGGCGGTCGCCATGTGCGGATCAGCAGCCGGTGATGGTGACGCCGCTGACGACGGGGGCCGTATTGGCAGCGGTGGGGGCCGCATAGGTGAAACTGCAGGTCGCGTTGGCCTGACCACCCGCCACCGCAGCGGTTCCGGAACCGCCGATGACCGAAACCGTCACCTCGCCCGTGGCCTCGACCACGGCACCGTAGCCTTCCGCGTTCAGCTGGGCCAGGGTCGGGCTCATCACCGAGGTGAGGCCGGCGGCGCCGAGGATACCGGGAACCGCGGCGCCCAGGGCAGTCGCCGATGCAGGGTAAGTGAAGGCCGTGGCGACCAGGCCAGCCTCGGTGCACACCGTGCCGGCCGCACCCGCAGCGTTGTCCGCGGTGCCGCCACCACCGGGACAGGCCGCGGCATCGGCCACACCACCACGCACCAGCGATGCGCCGTGCACCATCGACGATGCGGCCAACACGGCCCCCCGCGCAGCGTTGAGCTTGGCGATGCGCGCGTCATTCTGAAGGTTGGTAAAGCGCGGTAACGCCACCGCGGCGAGGATGCCGAGGATGACGATAACAACGATCAGTTCAATCATGGTGAAGCCGTGCTGCCTGGTTTTCATTGTGCTCTCCACAAGTCGGGAAATCAGATGGGCACCGTCGCAAATGGTGCCCGCTTGGCCCAATTTCGGCACGCAACCCACGAACTTTAGGCGCTTTGATACTTTTTCGTCGAAAAAGGTACGGCGCAGGGCGTCTATCCTGCCGGCCCGGAATGCCGCGCCCCAGCCCCCTCTAACGGGCATGGCGTGTTGCCACCCCTGACCATGAAACCGGTGCGACCCGTTTCCCTCTCCCCATCCCTCTCACGCGAGCGGGCGAGGGGGACACGGAACCGCTTCCCAGTGTTTCACGTTAACAGCCACTCGTGATGAGCGTCCCGATCGTTGGGGCTGTGTTCGCCTGCAGTGGTGCGGCATACGTGAAACTGCAGCCGGGATTGGCCCGCGCGCCTGCCACGCCACGGGTGCCCGCGCCACCGATCACGGAAAGGGTCGTCACGCCATCGGCGACCTCGGCGCCGTAACCGGCTTCATTGAGCTGCGCAAGTGTCGGACTGAAGGCCGGGGAGAGCCCGACCATGCCGAAAATGCCCGGTACGCTGGCGGCAAGCGGTGTCGCGGACGCCGGATAGGCAAACGTGATCGCCACAAGGCCGCTAGGCGTGCATACCGTGCCTGCGGCACCCGCATGATTCGTCGCGACACCGCCCCCCGCGCAGACGGCGCTGTCCACCACGCCACCACGCGCCAGCACGGTGCCATAGGTCAGCACCACTGCCGCCTGCACGGCACTCCGCGTCGCCTTGAGCACCGCGATGCGCGCATCACGCTGGATCCCCTGATAGCGCTCGAGTGCGAGCGCTGCAAGGAGGCCGATCACCACGATCACGACGATGAGCTCGATCAGCGTGAAGCCGCGGCAGCGTGCGTGCATCCCGAGTTCACCCGCGACTACTTGATCGCGACCCGTGCGAGATCCCACATGGGCAGGAACACGCCCAGGGCAAGCACGAGGACAATCGCGCCCATGGCCGCAACGATGACCGGCTCGATCCGGGCCGCCAGGGTCTTGATCTCGTAATCGACCTCGCGTTCGTACATTTCGGCGACCTCCTGCATCAGCTCGTCGATACTGCCGGTCTCCTCACCGACCGCGATCATCTGCAGCACCACCGGATTGAACACACGCGTGGCCCGGGCCGTGTGCAGCACCGATTCGCCGCGCTCGATGCCGTTTCGCATCTGTTCGATGCGCGAAGCAACCCACGCATTGTCGGTCACCTCGGCCACGACGGTCAGTGCCTGCGCCGCCGGAATGCCGCTCTTGAGCGAGAGCGCGAGCGTACGCGCGAACCGGGCAAGCGTGCTGCGCAGGATGATGGACCCGGTGAGCGGAAGGCGCAGCTTGAAGCGGTCCCAGATCAATCGTCCACCCTCGCTGCCACGCCAGAGGCGAAAAGCAGCCACGGCACCCACCAGCCCAGCAAGGATGAACCAGCCGTAGTCGAGGGTGAAACGCGAGGTGCCGATGAGGACTTTCGTCATCAACGGCAGCTCGGCCCCAAGGCCCGCATAGACCTTGGCGAAGGCCGGAATGACGAAGACGTTGATCACGGCAATGGCGATTGCCATGGCGATGATGACGAAGGTCGGGTAGCGCAGCGCCTCCTTGATCCGTGCACGCGTTTCACGCTCGAATTCCAGGTGTTCGAACATGCGCAGGAAAATCTCGTCGAGCCGCCCGGTCGCCTCGCCCACCCGCACCATCGCGACGTAGAAAGGCGAAAACACACCGGGATGCTGGCGCATCGCGGCGGACAGGTCGCGGCCGCCTTCGAGCGCGACCTTCAGGGACTCGATCACCCGCGCGAATGCGGCATTCGAAGTCGATTCGATCAGCCCCCCCAGCGCACGCAGAATGGGAACACCGGCGCGCATGAGGGTATAGAGCTGGCGCGAGAAGAGCTGTACATCGATGGGCCTGACCGCCGGCGCGAACAGTGCGAATCCTCCATGACCGGCCCCACGCCGCTCGGCATGCCCGCGTTCGCTGATACTTACCGGGGTGATCCCGCTTCGCAGCAGATGGCTCGCGCAGGCCGCCGCACTCTCCGCGTCGAACACGCCCTGAACATGCTCGCCGCTCTGCACGCGGCCAGTGTAAGCGAAATGCGGCATCAGCTCGTTTCGTCCTGTGCGCTTGCGCGCATGGCTTCGGCAAGTGACGTGACGCCGGCACGTGCAAGTGCGATGGCCTGGTCACGCAAGGTGCGGCCCGCGAGTGAGGCACGCGCGGCGGTGACGAAACGGGCGGGTTCCTCGCGCGCGAGGCTGTTCGCCAGCGCAGCATCGATCTCGAGCAGTTCGTGGATCGCACGGCGCCCGGCGTAGCCGGTGTGATGGCAGCGGTCGCAGCCGCGGCCGGCGATGAAACCGCTGTCGCCACCGTTGTCGCCGGCGCGGCCAAGCCACACGCGTTCCTGCGGGGTAAGGTCATGCGGTGCCTTGCAGTGGTCGCACACCTTGCGCAGCAGGCGTTGTGCGACGACGCCCTGAACCGAGGTGGCGACCATGAAGGCTGGCACGCCCATGTCGAGCAGACGCACCGGCGTCGACGCGGCGTCGTTGGTGTGCAGCGTGGAGAGCACGAGGTGGCCGGTCATCGCCGCTCGCAGCGCGATCTGTGCGGTCTCCGGATCACGCATCTCGCCCACCAGGATGGCATCCGGGTCCTGACGAAGCATGGCGCGCAGCACACGCGCAAAGCTGAGGTCGATCTTCTCGTTGGCCTGTACCTGGTTGATGCCGGGCAGACGATACTCCACCGGGTCCTCGACCGTGATGATCTTGGTGCCGGGGTCGTTGAGCGCACCCAGCGCCGCGTAGAGGGTAGTGGTCTTGCCACTGCCGGTGGGGCCGGTGACCAGCACCAGGCCGTTGGGACGGTGCAGGATGGCGCGGAAGCGCTCGAGCATGGCCGGTGGCATGCCCAGGGTGTCAAGCGTGGGCATGCCGTCACCCTGGCTTAACAGACGCATCACGACCGATTCACCATACTGCGTCGGCAGCGTGGACAGGCGCACGTCGACGGTACGGCCGCGCACCTTGACCGCGAAGCGGCCGTCCTGCGGCAGGCGCTTTTCCGAAATGTCGAGACCGGAAACGATCTTCAGACGCAGCGCCAGCGCAGGTGCGATCTTGAGATCCGCCTCGGTCTGTGGATGCAGGATGCCATCGATGCGGAAGCGGATCACAAGCTGTTTTTCCTGCGGCTCGATGTGCACGTCGGAGGCGCCCACCTGCAGCGCGTCCTCGAACAGCGTCTGCAACAGGCGCACCACCGGTGCGTCGATGGTGCCCTCGCCCAGCGCTTCCAGGCCAATGATGTTGGTTTCGCTATCGCTGAGATCGCGCGCGAGTTCCTCGGTAAGGCCGTGGATGTCGTCGGTACGGCGGTACAGCCGGTCGATGGCGGCGAGCAGGTCGCCCTCGGAGACGACGGCGAGCTGGATGCCCTCCTGGATCAGCCGCGAGACCTCGTCGTAGGCCGTGAGATCGGTGGGATCGGCCATGCCGACGAAGATCTCGCCATCGCGCCGCGCCAGCGGGATCGCGCGGAATCGCCTCGCCTGCGTTTCCGGCAGCAACTGGATGACATTCGCTTCCGGATTGAAACGGCGCAGGTCGACGAAGGGCAACGCGAGCTGCCGCGCCAGCGCCTGGGCAATGTCGTTTTCGCCCGCCAGCCCCGTCTCCACGATGATACGGCCAAGCCGCCGGCCGGTTTTTTTCTGGGTGGCAAGGGCCACTTCCAGATCCGCGCTGGAGATGACTTTCTGCTCGACCAGCAGGTCACCGAGGCGAATTTTCTGGCGCGTGGAGGGGGCCGGGGCGGCTTCAGGTGGCATGGTGACGGGACGGTGTCCTGGGATGTGCCACTATCGGCGCAAACCGGCCCCGGCTTGAGGCAAACGCCTGTTCAAGCCGATCTCATTCGAAGGGCGAGACGAAAAGCGTCCTTCGTGCACGGGAGGACGACTCGCAAACGATCGCCACCGTCGCGCGATCCGCGGGGCGATCCGCGGGGCGATCCACTACGCGAATTCAGGCTCGACCAGCAATCAACTCAGCAGACCGGACGTGCGTACTCGTCGACGTAGCGCCCGCGTGACGGCGCCTTGCGTGCCGGCGGCGATTTCTTGCGTACGCCCTCGGCAGGTTTCTTGATCTTTTCCTCCGGGCCGACCTTGGTGCGGCTGCGTACGCGCCCCGTCCGCCCGGCGGGGCCGACGCCGCTGCCGTCGGCCAGATCGAAGCCACGGAGCCGTACGCGCATTCCCCAGCCGATGCGCGCGGCCTCCGGGCCGCATGCAACACACCCACCGCCCGAGTGTCGGCCGCCGGCAGCATTCGCCTGGCCGTCGATCCCGCTGCGCGGGGCCCTCGCCGGGTGGCTCATGCGCGCGGCCTCCGGGCCGCATGCGACACACCCACCGCCCGAGTGTCGGCCGCCGGCAGCATTCGCCTTGCCGTCGATCCCGCTGCGCGGGGCCCTCGCCGGGTGGCTCATGCTGCCACCCGCCATTCCTTGAGGCTGCCAGCGAGGGTATGGGTCAGTGCGAGCAGGCTGTCCAGGACCTGGCTGTCGGGCTTGGCGGCGCACGACTCGATCTTGCTATGGGCGTAGACGGACAGGATGAGCAGGTTCTGGCGCACTTCCAGCGGCAGGCTGAGTGCGCCGTGGGCGAGCGCGGTCTGGATGTCGTGCCACACCGCGCGACCGGTACCCAGCACGGCATCGAGCTGCCGGTCACGGTCCGGGTGGTTCCATTGGCGCTGCACCGCCATCAAGCGCACCGCCAGTTCATCCAGCCGGGCGGCCTCGTCGTTGGCTGCGGCAATCACCGGTCGGCCCGGCCAGTGCTGCTCCAAATGAGATTCACGAATCATCGCCATCCTTCGTCCGGGGCCACATGCCCACTTACACGTTTCTGGATAGCGGCCGCCACGCTGACAACTTTAGGCCGTCGCTTCGTACCGTTGCGCAACGGAAGAAAACCAGTGCCTGCATGGCAGAATCCCGGCATCCCCTGCCGGGAATCCGCGGAACCTTCAGTCGTCCTGCAGGGCCTGTCCCGGGAACAGGGTGTCGGTAAAGCCGAAATGACGCAGGTCACGGATGCGCATTGGGTAAAGAATGCCGTGCAAGTGGTCAACTTCGTGCTGCACGACACGGGCATGAAAGCCGCCCACGCTGCGGTCGATGGGCTGTCCGGCGGCGTCGAACCCCTGGTAGCGCAGGGCTACGTGGCGCGGCACCACGCCACGCATGCCGGGCACCGACAGGCAGCCTTCCCAAGCCTCTTCGAGTGCATCGGACAAGGGCGTCAGCACGGGATTGACAAGCACGGTAAAGGGCACCGCCTCGGCATCGGGGTAGCGCGGATTCGCGTCGATCCCGAAGATCACCACCTGAAGGCCGGCACCGATCTGCGGTGCTGCAAGGCCCGCACCGTTGAGCGCGCGCATCGTGTCGTGCATGTCGGTGATGAGCAGGGCAAGCTCGGCGGAGGCGAAATCCGCCACCGGCCTCGCCGGCTCCAGCAGACGCGGATCACCCATTTTCAGGACCTCACGTACGGCCATCGTTGCTCCAGTTGTTGCAGGTCAGCAGCGTCGAGCCAGCACCAGGCACCCGGCGGCAGATCGGCGGGCAGCCGGTATGCGCCAACAGCCTCGCGATGCAGCGCGGTGACCCGGTTGCCTACCGCCGCGATCATGCGCTTCACCTGGTGGTATTTGCCCTCGGCCAGCGTCAATTTCAAGGTGTGGTCGTCGATGGCCTCGCACGCCAGCGCGGCAATCGGTGCCGGTTCGTCGGTCAACTGCACACCACTGTGCAACGCGTCGACCATGGCCGCGCTGACCGGCTCGGCACAGCGCGCACGGTAGACCTTGGGCACGCCCTTCTTCGGCGAGATCATGCGATGGATGAACTGCCCGTCGTCGGAGAACAGCAACAGGCCGCTGGTATCCTGGTCGAGTCGGCCGACGCACTGCACCCCACGGTGCAGGAGCGGCACCGGCAGCAGCGTGAACACGCTGGGGTGGTGGCTCGGGTGGTGCGAGCATTCATAACCCGTGGGCTTGTGCAGGAGCACATACGCTTTGTCACGATAGTGCCAGGTGTGTCCGTCGAGCGTGAGTTCCAGGCCGTCCGGGTCGAACTCCGCATCGGGGTCCGCACAAACGACGCCGTTGACGGCAACCTTGCCAGCCCGTGCCAGCAGCCGGCAGGCCTTGCGACTGCCGAAGCCCTGCACCTGCAGGGCGCGGTAGAGCTTCACCGAATTCTCAGATGGCACACTGCCCGGTGGCAGTGTCCGTCACCAGTTGTTCGAGCAGGTGACGCACCTGCGTCATCACCTCGCCGATCACCCCCTGAATCTCGTTCATCTGGATCCCATCGGCCGACAGGCCGCGCCCGGCGGCATGGTTGACCACCGCGCCGACCGCCGCATAGCAGAGCTCCAGCTCCCGCGCCAGGTAGGCTTCGGGCATGCCGGTCATGCCGACCATGTCGGCCCCGTCACGCTCCATGCGGTTGATCTCGGCGGCCGTCTCCAGACGCGGCCCCTGCACGGCGCCGTACACCCCGCCGTCGCGCAGGCGGATGCCGCCACGTGCCGCCGCGCCCAGGAGCGCCGCGCGCATCGCATCGCAATACGGTGTCGTGAAGTCCAGATGAACCACCGGCTTGTTCGCCTCGACGAAACAGGTGCTGGCACGGCCATGCGTGTAATCGATGATCTGGTCGGGTATCACCAATGTTCCAGGAATGAGTTCGGGATGGATCCCGCCCACGGTCGCGACCGACACCACGCGGTCGACACCGTGGTCCTTCAGCGCCCACAGGTTGGCACGATAATTCACTTCGTGCGGGGGAATGTTGTGTCCATAGCCATGGCGCGCGAGGAAGATGACCTCCTGCTCGCACAGGCGCCCGAAAGTGAGTGCGCCCGACGGTTCACCCCACGGCGTGCGCGCGACCCTGCGATGGGTGATTTCCAGGTTGGCCAGTTGGGTGAGCCCGGTGCCACCGATGATGCCCAGCATGAATCAGTCCTCATATTCCAGATGTGCTTCCGCCTTGAGCGCGTAGATTGCCGGCAGGTTGCGCCACATCCCGTAGGCATCCATGCCGCAGCCGAACACGTAGCGGTCCGGCACGGACAGGCCGACGAAATCTGCCCGGATGGGCTTGGCCAGGCCATTGGCCTTGTCGGTCAGCACCGCCGTCCATACCCGAGACGCCCCCATTTCAATCAGCTTGTCGCGGATCGCTGCCAGCGTCTCTCCCTCGTCGAGGATGTCATCGAGCACCAGCACGCTGCGCCCGGTCACACGCTTTCCAGGCAGGACCCGCCACTCCATCTCGCCGCCACGGGTCGCACCCCGATAGCGCGTGACGTGCAGGTAGTCGAATTCAAGCGGAAACGCCAATTGCGGCAGCAGCTGGCCGGCAAAAACGATGGCGCCGCCCATTACCGGCAAGACCAGCGGAAACTCCCCGGCGAGCCTGTCCGTGATTTCATCGGCGAGCTGCGTCACCGCGGCCTGTACCGTTTCGGCCGGCGCGATGCACTCGGCGTTGTCCAGCAATCGTTGTGCGTCCGTCGGAGTCATGGCAAGGGGAGGTTCCGCTGAGTCTCGCAGTCTAAGCGCAGTCGGCCGATGTTTCCAGAGCTTGCCCGCGTCGAGTAAGCTTGCCGCATGCTCCATCCTGCCCTTTCCGCCCCCGATGCGACCGGCTGGCTGCCCGGCACGCGCCGGCTGCCCTCGCCCAACTGCGACGCACGCCCGGAAGGCATGCCGATCGAGCTGATCGTCATCCACAGTATCTCCCTGCCTCCGGGCGTGTTCGAGGGCGACGCCGTGATCGAGCTCTTCACCAACTGTCTCGACTGGGAGGCGCATCCCTACTACGCCGGCATACGTGGCCTGCAGGTCTCCGCACACTTCTTCATCCGCCGCGATGGGTCGCTGATCCAGTTCGTACCTTGCCATCTTCGCGCGTGGCACGCGGGCGCGTCCAACTGGGACGGCCGCGAGCGCTGCAACGATTTTTCGATCGGCATCGAACTGGAAGGCAGCGACGACACGCCCTTTTCCGAAGCACAGTACGCAACGCTGGTCCCGCTGGTGAACGCGTTGAGAGCGACGTACCCGATCCGCGCCGTGGTCGGCCACAGCGACATCGCACCGGGGCGCAAGACCGACCCCGGCCCTCTCTTCGCCTGGCAGCGCCTGGATGCCCGGACGGCCTGACGTTCCCGCGGCACTCGTGCTCGCTGTTCTCGTGGCGCTTTCCGGGTGCGCCCCCACACTTCGCCTGGATGCGGCTCGCCCACCATCGCATGCCATCCCGCAACACACCGTGAGCCCGCTGAAGACCGCACTCGCCGCACATATCCCGCCCGGCGAATCCGGTTTTCATCTTCTCCACGGCGGACACGCCGCACTCGCGGCGCGACTGGCACTGGCCGAACGCGCCACCCGTACCATCGACGTGCAGTATTACCTGTTCCACCATGACGACAGCGGCAAGCGCATCGCAGCGGCCCTGCTGGCCGCCGCCGAGCGCGGGGTGCGCGTGCGCGTCCTCATCGACGACATCGACACTGCCGACAAGGATGTTCGCCTCGCCACCCTGAACGCCCACCCCAATATCCAGGTCCGGCTCTTCAATCCCTTCCACACCCGCAGCAGCAACCTCCTCATCAAGGCCTGGCAGGCGCTGCGCGACGGCGTTCGGCTCAACCGGCGCATGCACAACAAGGTCTTCATCGCCGACAACCAGCTCGCCATCACCGGTGGACGCAACATCGGCGATGAATATTTCGAAGTCCACCCGGCGCTGGACTTCGTCGATCTCGACGTGCTCGCCGGCGGCGCCATCGTCTCCGAACTGTCGCATGCCTTCGACGAATACTGGAACAGCGACAGCGCCGTCGCCGCGTCGGCGCTACCCGTCGACCTCGAGGACGGCCGCCTGCAGCGCACCAGCCAGCGTCTGAACCGGTTCGCGGCCGCGCAGCGCGCGAGCGACTACGGCCGTGCGCTCGTGGCCGCCGACCCCGTGCCCGATCTGCTGGCCGGCCGCCGCACCTGGCACATCGCCCCGGCCGACCTCATCGTCGACCCCCCGGAAAAGGCCCGCAACCCGGCCAAGCCCACCGCGAAGCTACTCATCGGCCAGCTCGCGGGATTGTGGATCGACCCCAGGGAACGCGCAGTCATCGTCTCGCCCTATTTCGTTCCCGGCCCCATGGGCATGGCTTATTTCCGTTACTGGCGCCACCAGGGCGTGCGGATCGATGTCCTCACCAACGCCTACGCCGCCAGCGACGTTCCGGTAGTGCACGCCGGTTACGCCAATTACCGTATCCCGCTCCTGGAAAGCGGCATCAACCTGTACGAACTCAAACCCGTGGCCGAACCTGTCGGCGGCCGCCTGCGCGACCTCGGCAGCAGTACCTCCCGCGCCAGCCTGCACGCGAAGACCTTCGTCTTCGATGACACACACGTCTTCATCGGCAGCTTCAATTTCGATCCACGCTCCGCCATGCTCAACACCGAGATGGGCCTCGTCATCCACTCGCCCGAGCTCGCGCGCCAGGTCACGGCCATCGCGGAGGACGCCATGCGCCCCGAACGCAGCTACCGGCCCCGCCTCGTCGAATCCGCCGATGATTCGCACGTCTTGCGCCTGCAATGGCAGGATGTGCACCAGGGCCAGCCACGCCTCTCCGACGTCGAACCCGAGACCACCGCGATCCAGCGGGGGTTGCTCCGGGTGCTGCAGGCGCTGCCGATCGAGGAACATCTCTGACCCGCTCATTCGGCGGTCGCCCCGGATCGACACACCGGTTGCCGTGTCCCCCCCCGTGACGATTCGATGCATGGCCTCTAGAATTGAACCTGGAAGCTTCATGACCGCACGATCCACTCTATCGTCCCCAACCCGTGAACGCCCCCACACACTACCAACGCCTCGGCGGCAGCGACGCCGTCCGCAAGCTGGTCGACCGCTTCTACGACCTGATGGACGAGGATCCGGATTACTACGGCATCCGCAAGATGCATCCGGCCGATCTTACCGAGTCACGCAACAAGCTTTATTGGTTTCTGTGTGGCTGGACCGGTGGGCCGCCAGAGTATACCGACCGCTTCGGCCACCCTTTCCTGCGTCGCCGACACATGCCGTTCGCCATCGGCGAGGGTGAACGCGACCAGTGGATGGGCTGCATGCTGCGCGCGATGCAGGATGTGGGCATCGAGGAAACGCTGCAACGCGAACTTGCAGCCGCACTCTTCAAGACCGCCGATTTCATGCGCAACCAGTCTGCCTGAGATGAAGCGCCGCCTGGGATGGAGCTTGTCGTTCATCGTGCTCGCCACGCTGACCATGCTCCCGTGGCTGATGCTGGATGCGTCGCCGGCGATCGAGCCGCCCGGAGGACAGTTCCGCCGCGCCGATCTGGCCTGGATCAAGTCGCTGTTCCACAAGCACGATCCGCGCGGGCAGACGCCCGACATGGTGCACAGCATCCGCCTCGACGAGACCGAACTCAACCGCCTGCTGAACTACGCGGTCGAACTGCGCCGTGTCACGGGTATCACGGCGGAACTTGTGCCGGGCGCAACCACCCTCACCGCAACGCTCGTCGTGCCGGACAATCCCTTCGGCCGCTATCTCAATCTGACGGCGGAAATCGCCGAGACGCCAGGTGGAATTCGTATCCGCAGCCTGCAACTGGGCAGCCTCCCGCTGCCTGCCACGCTGGCAGACTGGACGGCGCGCCTCGCACACAGCTGGCTCCGGCGCGACGAGACGTACGCGGCCTTGGCCGACGCATTCACCCGGGTGAATTTCGACGAAAACCAGGCGACGCTCGACTACCGCTGGAATCCCGAACTGCTGACCCAGCTGGAGCGCAAGAGTGCCGAGCTCCTGATTCCCCCGGAGGACCAGGCGCGCATGCTGAGCTATGCCGAACAGCTGGAAGCCCTGCTGAAACCGCATCGTCATGGCAGCACGGTGCCGCTGGTCGAGGTCATCGGGCCGCTGCTCGCGCAGGCCCGACGTGATGGCGACGACGCCGCCGAGGAAAATCGTGCGGCGCTCACCGCGCTCGGGGCCTATCTCTCCGGCATCAGCCTGCCCAAGCTGCTGGAAGGTGACAGCCGTTCGATCCGGCGTGCGCCGCGTGTCCTGCTGTCGCTGCATGGGCGGCGCGATTTCGCCGAGCATTTCGTGATTTCCGCTGCGCTGACCGTCAACGGCGGCAGCCGCCTTGCCAGTGCCATCGGCCTCATCAAGGAGGAAGAAGACGCACGGAAAGGCTCAGGTTTCAGTTTTACCGATCTGGCGGCCAACCGCGCCGGCGTGCGGCTGGGCGAGGGCGCCATCGGCGCATCGGCCGAACGCATCCGTCAGCACCTCGCCACGGTGCGCCAGGACGCCGACCTGCTGCCTGATTTCCGCGACCTGCCCGAATTCATGTCGGAAGCCGAATTCGCGCGCCGTTTCGGCCCCATCGGCGGACCGCGTTACCAGGCGGTCATCGATCGCATCGACGCGCGCCTCGCCGTCCACCCCCTGCACAAGGATTAGTCAAACAAACGTGCTAGAATGCCGGGTTTTCCCGAATCCGGATCGCTCCCATCATGTCCAGCAAGCTTCGCAACATCGCCATCATCGCGCACGTCGACCATGGCAAGACCACGCTGGTCGACCAGCTCCTCAAGCAGTCCGGCACCTTCCGCGACAACCAGGCGGTCGACGAGCGCGTGATGGACTCCAACGACCTGGAAAAGGAACGCGGCATCACCATCCTGGCGAAGAACACCGCAATCGAATACGGCGACACGCACATCAACATCGTCGACACCCCGGGCCACGCCGACTTCGGCGGCGAAGTCGAGCGCGTGCTCGGCATGGTCGACGGCGTGGTACTGCTGGTCGACGCGGTCGAAGGCCCGATGCCGCAAACCCGTTTCGTCACCAAAAAGGCGCTCGCGCTCGGCCTGCGCCCCATCGTCGTCATCAACAAGGTGGACCGCCCCGGCTCGCGTCCCGACTGGGTGGTCGACCAGACCTTCGACCTCTTTGACAAGCTCGGCGCCACCGACGAGCAACTCGACTTCCCCATCATCTACGCGTCCGGCCTCAACGGTTGGGCCTGCCGCGACCTCAAGGAGGCCCCCTCGCGGGGCGGCGCCGCGGCCGACATGACGCCGCTGTTCGACACGGTGCTCGCCCACGTACCCACGCCGCCCGGCTCGGCCGACGCGCCGCTGCAACTGCAGATCGCCGCCCTGGACTACTCGACCTACACCGGGCGCCTCGGCGTCGGTCGCATCCTCAACGGTCGCATCAAGCCCGGCCAGCAGGTCGCCGTGATGAACCACGAGGAACAGGTCGCCACCGGCCGCATCAACCAGGTGCTCGGCTTCAAGGGCCTGGAGCGCATCCCCGTGGACGAAGCCGAAGCCGGCGACATCATCATCATTTCCGGTCTCGACGACATCGGCATCGGCGTCACCATCTGCGACAAGGAGAATCCCGTCGGCCTGCCCATGCTGTCGGTCGACGAGCCGACGCTGACCATGGACTTCATGGTCAATACCTCGCCGCTCGCCGGCACCGAGGGCAAGTTCGTCACCAGCCGCCAGATCCGCGACCGCCTGACCAAGGAACTGCTGACCAACGTCGCCCTGCGCGTCGAGGACACCGGCGACGCCGACATCTTCCGCGTCTCCGGACGTGGCGAACTGCACCTCACCATCCTGCTGGAAAACATGCGCCGGGAAGGCTTCGAGCTCGCGGTGGCCAAGCCGCGCGTCGTCTACAAGGACATCAACGGCGAGCGCTGCGAGCCCTACGAGAACCTCACCATCGACCTGGAAGACGAACATCAGGGCGGCGTGATGGAAGAGATCGGCCGCCGCCGCGGCGAGCTCACCAACATGGAGTCCGACGGCAATGGCCGCACCCGCCTCGAATACCACATTCCCGCGCGCGGCCTCATCGGCTTCCAGTCCGACTTCATGACCATGACCCGCGGCACCGGCCTCATGAGCCACGTATTCGACGACTACGGCCCGGTCAAGGCCGACCTGCCCGGCCGCCACAACGGCGTGCTGGTCAGCCAGGAAAACGGCGAAGCCGTCGCCTACGCGCTGTGGAACCTGGAGGATCGCGGCCGCATGTTCGTCAACCCCGGCGACAAGCTGTACGAAGGCATGATCATCGGCATCCACAGCCGCGACAACGACCTGGTCGTGAACCCGATCAAGGGCAAGAAGCTCACCAACGTGCG
>JANJWS010000022.1 GCA_024709425.1 Thiobacillus sp. | reverse complement strand
CCGACGATTCCTCACACAACGGCGGTTCACACAGACCAACGTTGACGGCTCGAACAAGCCGGAATCCTCGACCCTCTAAAGGAGAAACATCATGGCACAAGTCATCAACACCAACGTCGCCGCCCTCTTTGCCGGTGCGGCCCTCAACAAATCGGCCATCGGCCTGCAGACCGCTCAGGAACGCCTGTCTTCCGGCCTGCGCATCAACAGCGCGAAGGACGACGCCACTGGCCTCGCCATCGCGTCGAACTACCAGGCACAGGTCCGTGGCACCAACGTCGCCATCCGCAACGCCAATGACGCCGTGTCCCAGGCCCAGGTGCTGGACGGCTACGCCTCGCAGATCAACGAGAACCTGATGCGCCTGTATGAGATCTTCGTGCAGACCGGCGATGTCGCCACCACCGAATCGACCGCCCTCATCGCCGAGAATGCACGTATTGCCGCCTTGAGCGCCACTTCCGACCTGATCGGCGCGAACATCACGGTCGACGGTGAAGGCGGTACCGTTGCCGCCCTCAGCACCGCGATCACCGCCCCCACGGCAACCACCGCGGCCGGCGTACTGACGGACATCGACAGTCTGGCCGCGGAGCGCGCCAACTACGGTGCCGACATGGCAGTTTACAGCTCGGCGGTCGCCACCATGCAGACCACCTCGGTGAACCTGTCCGCCTCCTACAGCCGGATCATGGATACCGACTACGCGGCGGAAACCGCCAACCAGGCGCGCAACAACATCCTGCAGCAAGCCGGCAGCGCAGTACTGGCGCAGGCCAACCAGAACGCGCAGAACGTGCTGACGCTGCTGCGCTAAGGTTGAACGCTGAATGAGACCAACCCCCGACCGGCTCCGCCGGTCGGGGATTTCGCACGAAGGAGATCGCCATGATCGTCCAGACTACGCATCTCACCCCGCAGCAGGCCGCGCAGCCTGATGCGCGCGTTTCCAATGCGACACCGGCCAGGGCGCCGGTCGTCGATGTTCCACCTGCGCAGCCGGCCCAGCCCGCCTCGTCCGAAGCGGTGAAGCAGGCCGTGAGCGCAATCAACCAGGCCATGCAGCAGTCGAATCGCAGTCTCGAATTCAGCGTGGATGGCGACACCGACCAGACCGTGGTCCGGCTCGTCGACACCAGTACCGGCGAACTGATTCGCCAGTACCCCTCCGAGGCGACGCTCGCCATCGCGCGCGAGATCGAAGCCATGCAGCAGGGCCTGCTGCTGAAGCAGGAAGCCTGAGCCGGGAGCCCGCCATGGCCATCACCTCTTCGACCCAGACTGCCTTCGATGTCCCCTCGCTCGTTTCGCAGCTGATGGCGGTCGAGCGGCGTCCCATCGAGCAATTCGAAGCCAAGGTTTCAAGTTACCAGGCCAAGATTTCTTCCTGGGGAACCTTGAGCAGCCTGGTATCGACTTTCCAGAGTGCCGCAGCCACTCTGAAGACCAGCGTCGAGAAAGTGACCGCCACGGCGTCCGACGCCGGCGTACTGTCCGCGACCGCGACCAGCACTGCCGTGCCCGGCACCTATGCCCTTAACGTGAGCAAGCTCGCGCAGGGGCAGAATCTGGTTGCCGCAGGCCAGGCCAGCACCACCGCCACGATCGGCGATGGCAGCGCCACCACGCTGACGTTCGAGCTCGGCACCATCAGCGGCGGCACGCTTACCGACGGCCTCTACAGCGGCGCCACGTTCGCCGCCGGCGGTGGCAGCGGCAGCATCACCATCGACAGCAGCAACAACACGCTGGAAGGCATCCGTGACGCGATCAACGCGGCGGGCCTGGGCGTCACCGCCACCCTGGTGAACGACGGCAGCGCCGCGCCCCACCGCCTCGTGCTGACCTCCACCAGCACCGGCGCGACGCAGAGCATGCGCATCACCGCCAGCGGCGGCGACGGTTCGATCGGCGCGCTGCTGGGTTACGACCCCGAAGGGGCGCAGAACCTCACCCAGACCCAGGCTGCGCAGAACGCGGCGCTCACCGTCAACGGCATCGCCATCACCAGCGCCACCAACACGGTGAGCGAGGCGATCCAGGGCGTCACCCTGAACCTCAAGAACACCACCAGCACATCGACAACCCTGGCCGTCGAGCGCGACACGGCGTCGATGAACAGTGCCGCGTCCGCATTCGTCGACGCCTACAACGCCCTTGCGAGCCAACTGAAGTCACGCTCCGCCTACGCCACAGACACCACGGCGGCCGGTGCGCTCGCGGGCGACGGCACCATCCGCGCCATGCAAAGCCAGTTGCGCGGCATCTTCACCACGCCCGCAACCGGTGGCACCCTCACGACGCTGGGCCAGGTCGGCATCTCCATGCAGAAGGATGGCTCGTTGCTGTTCAATGCCAGCAAGCTGGTCGGTGCCGTTTCCACCGACTTCAGCGACGTCAGCAACCTCCTCGCTTCGCCGTCTGGTTTCGCCACCCGCCTTGAAAGCTGGGCCAAGTCGGCGCTCGAGCCTGCGGGCATGATCGCCATCCGCACCAAGAGCCTGAACGATTATGTCAAGAACTACAATTCGCAGATCGACCGTCTGGAACTCCAGCTGGAGGCGCTGCAACGGAAATACACCAAGGAATACACGAACCTGAACCTGTTGTTGAGCAGCATGAACGCGACCAGCACGTACCTGACCCAGCAACTGAGCAGCGGCTCCACCAAATAACCGGGAGAAAACAGGTGTACACGAACGCCCGCAACACTGCCCAGGCCTACACCAGCATCGGCCTTGAGACCAACATCCTGTCGGCCAGCCCGCACCGGCTCATCGTGCTTCTGTACGAAGGCGCCGAGCTGTCGATACGCATGGCGATCAAGCACATCCACGACGGCGATCTCATGAAAAAGTCTGCGGCCATCACCAAGGCCAGCAGCATCATTCACGACGGGCTGCGCGCAGCACTCGATCACGGCCAGGGCGGCGACATCGCGCAGAAGCTCGACGCCCTATACGACTACATGGGCAAGCGCCTCATGCTGGCCCACCTGCGCAACGAGACCGCACCGCTCGAGGAAGTGCTGGGCCTGCTGCGCGAATTGCGCGAAGCCTGGCAGCAGATCGGCGCCGCACCGCGCCAGTCGACCCTTCAAACCATCGCCGCCTGACCGGAGCCATCATGACCAGTCACGAAATGCTCAGCACCTACGAAACGCTCACCGAGCTCACCGGCGTCATGCTCGACGCCGCGCGCCAAGGCGAATGGGACCATCTGGCGGAACTGGAGCAACGCTGCCGCGGCCACGTCACCACCCTGATGCAGGCCGCGCCGGTAACGCTCAGCGAATCGGAGCAGCGCGCCCGTATCGCCAGCATCCGCGCGATCCTGCAGAACGATGCGGAAATCCGTGCGCTGGCCGAACCGCGCCTCAACGAGCTGCAGCAACGCCTGCACATGATCCGCACCGGCCATCGTGGCACGCAGGCCTACGCCGCCCACCGAGCCTGACCTTTTACCGTGTATCCGCAGCCCCTGCCTCGCGTTTTTGCCATCCAGCCGGTGCTGGATGGACTGCAACGCGACCAGGCAGGGCCACGTGCGAGTTTCGCCTTTCAGCAACTGGCACAGGGGCAGCGTCTCGCCGGACAAGTTCTGTCCCAGGACAAGGGTGTCTCGCTGGTATCGATCGCGGGACAGCCCGTGGCGATGCGGCTGCCGCCTGGCATCGTCACGGGCGACACGCTCAAGCTGACCTTTGCCGGTCACATGCCGCAACCGGTGTTCCTGCTCGACACACCCGAAAGCGAGGGCGCAAGCGCGCCTCAGCTCAGCCCGACGGCGCGCATGTTGAGCGAAATCATGCAGCGCGTGCCGGAGCGCAGCCCGCCGACGCTGACCCCGCCCACGCCCCTGCTCGACCGACCAACGCCGCAGACACCCGAACTGGCCCTTGCGCTGCGCACCGCACTGGTGCGCAGCGGCCTGTTCTATGAATCGCACCTCGCCAACTGGGTCGCGGGGCAGGACAATCTCGACGGCCTGCTGCAGGAACCGCAAAACCGTCTCGCCGCCAACGAAGCTGCGCGCCAGCCGGTGAACGAGGCCACACGCGCGGCCGCCACGGTCCCGGGCATGACCGAACCCGCCGCTGCCAAGCCGGCCAATCCACTCCACACCCTGCTCACGCAGCAGCTGCAGGTCCTCGAATCGCCGCAATTCGTGTGGAAGGGCGAGCTGTGGCCGGGACAGCCACTGGAATGGCAACTACGCCGCGTCGAAGATGAGGCACCCGGCCAGGAGCGGCCCGCCGATACGGATTCCGGCGCGCCGCGCTGGGAATCCAGCATTCGTGTCACACTGCCACAGCTGGGTACCCTCGTGCTGCATCTGCACCTGGACGCGCAGCAGGGCTTCAGCATCCGCGTCGTGCCGGAGGCGCCACAGGCCGAACCGCTGCTGCAACGCCACCAGGGCGAGGTGCTCGAACGCCTCGCGGCAGCGGGCTGTACCATCCAGGCATTCAAGGTGTCGCATGAACCTGCCGATGCCTGATCCACAACGCGCCGCCGCCGCCCTCGCCTACCGTGAGGGCGACCTCGCCCCGCGCGTGGTGGCCAAAGGCCGCGGCCTGCTGGCCGACCGCATCATCGAACAGGCGCGCGCCTCCGGCGTATACGTCCACGAGTCGCGCGAGTTGCTCGCGCTCCTGATGCAGATCGACCTGGACAGCCACATTCCACCGCAGCTCTACATCGCGGTAGCCGAACTGCTGGCCTGGCTCTATCGCCTGGAGCAGGGCGGCGAGTCTCCGCGTCCAGAAACCCGATCCTGAACACCATGCCGACCGCTTCACCGCCTGCCCACGCCGCCACCAGCCATAACGAATTGCTCGCCCGCTACGGCATCCAGTCGCGCAAGGAAATCCTGTTTCTGCTGCGCGCCGTGCAGCAGCGCAAACTGCTGGTGAATCTCGACCTCCCGAACAGCCGACAGATCGTGGTCACCTCGGTGCTCGCGGTCGATGAAGCCAGCAACACGCTCATGCTCGACAGTGCCCGGGGTGACGCGCTCAATCGCGAATTGTTGTCGGGGCCCGGTGCCGATTTTGTCACCCAGCTCGAAGGCGTAACCATCTCCTTTTTCACCGGCCCGGTCGCCTTCGCCGAATACGAGAAGCTGCCCGCGCTGCGCATCGCCCTCCCCAAATCGCTGATCCGCCTGCAGCGCCGCGAGCACTTCCGCGTGCCGATGCCGATCGCGCACCCGGTCAAGTGTATCGTGCCTGCGGACGCCAGCGAGGATGCGGACCCGATCACGACGCATCTGGTCGATCTCAGCTGCGGTGGCGTCGCGCTGGCCGACGTCGGGGGACGCATCAACGCCGAGTCCGGCCGGCGGCTGCCCGGCTGCCGTATCCTGCTACCCGAGCTGCCACCGGTGATAGCCACCCTGGAAATCCGCAACAGCGCCCAGATCCGCCTGCACAACGGCGCATTCCAGACCCGCCTGGGCTGCCAGTTCATCAACTTGCCCAACGAAATGGCGGCCCCGCTGCAGCGCTTCGTCATGGAAATCGAACGCGCCCGGCGCGACAAGCTGTAGGACCGCCCCCCCAAGCATCAAGGAGACTCCCCATGCAGACCATCCAGCAGGAAATCGACGAACGCACACGGCTCACCAGTTCGAACAAGCTCGAGCTGCTGCTGTTCCGTCTCGGCCACGACCCCCAGCTCGGCCGCAGCGAACTGTTCGGCATCAACGTGTTCAAGGTGCGCGAAATCATTCCCATGCCGGCCATCACCGCAGTGGCGGGCTCTCCGCCCCACATGATGGGCGTGGTCGATCTGCGCGGACAGATCCTGCCGGTGATCAACCTCGCCGGGGTCGCGGGCTGCACCCCACAGAGCGGGCTCAACATCCTGCTCATCACCGAATATGCGCGCACCACGCAGGCCTTCGCCGTCGAATCGGTCGAGGACATCGTGCGCCTGGATTGGCGTCAGGTACTTTCTGCCGAAGGCAACGCTTCCAGCGGCATGGTCACCAGCATCGCACGCCTGGACGGCGAAAACAGCGACCGCCTGGCGCAGGTACTGGACGTGGAGACGATCCTGCGCGAGGTCATGCCTTCGAACGAACTCGCGATCAACCCCGAGACGATCGGCCCCAAGGTGAACATGAAGCCGGGCACCATCATTCTGGCCGCGGACGATTCGCTCATCGCACGCACCATGATCGAGGAAGGCCTGGCCGCGATGGGCCTTCCCTACATCATGTGCAAGACAGGCAAGGAGGCCTGGGAGGAACTTCAGGCGATCGCCATCAAGGCACAGACCGAAGGGAAAACCGTACAGGACCGCGTCGCGCTGGTGCTCACCGATCTTGAAATGCCCGAGATGGACGGTTTCACCCTCACCCGCAACATCAAGCAGGATCCGCGTTTCAGTTCCATCCCCGTCGTGATTCACTCCTCGCTCACCGGCGCAGCGAACGAAGCCCACGTCAGGAAAATCGGCGCGGACGGCTATGTCGCGAAATTCGTCGCCGAGGATCTGGCGCTCGCGCTGCGGCAAGCACTGGCAGCGTAATCGGGGTTCATCCGGTTTCCCATTACGCACTCCACGCCTCACGCTGGGGCGTGCATCGCCTCTCCAGCCATCCTCGGCGAACGAGCCAGGGCACAGCCCGACAGTCCTCCGCGCCGGCTATTTGCGCGCGCTCGCCTCGCGCTCACGCTCGTGCGACACGAGTTTCGCCAACTCGCCCAGTTCCTCGGCAAGGAGGCCGAGCAGATCATCCAGGGTAAGGATGCCGACCAGCGCACCTGCCGCATCGACGACGGGCATGCGGCGTACCCCCTTGTCACGCATGTAGCGCAGCGCCTCGAACACACCCTCGCCATCACGCACGGTCGCCAGGCTCGGCCCCATGATGTCCACCAGACTGAGCGCCTCGGGGTTGACCCCCGCCGCCACGACTTCGACCACGATGTCACGATCGGTGACGATGCCGACGGGCTTCCGATCGCCATCGACGACGACCAGATCGCCCACATGATGCCTGCGCATCAGCCTGGTCGCCTCGGTCACACCCAGATTCCTTTCCGCGATCACGACCTCGCGGTTGCACAGTTCACCCACAGCCATGATTGGCCCTCCTTATCGAGCACGCTTCATTGCTCATTCAAGACGGCCCCACCCGGAAATCAAGCCGTGCAGGTCAGCCTTTGCTCTGCTGGCGTTTGACGCGATCCGCCCACACCGCAGCTTCCACGCGCGAGCGTAGATTCAGCTTCTTCAGCAAATGCTTGACGTGCACCTTGACGGTCCCTTCGGCAATACCCAGGTCCTTTGCGATCAGCTTGTTGCTCTTGCCGTCGATCAGCTGTTCGAGGATGCGATTTTCCTGTTCGGTCAGTCCCGCCTCGACCGGGTTGACTGGCCGGTTCTTTTCGCGAAGCGAGTTGACCAGCAAGTTGGTGAGTCGCTCGCTGATGGTGATCTTGCCGCGCGCGGCCTCGACGATCTGCGCCATCAGGTCCTCCGGTTCCATGTCTTTCAACAGGTAACCGTCGGCACCTGCCTGGAGGGCAGCCATCAGGTCCTCGGCCTGGTCCGACACGGTCAGCATGACGATGCGTGATTCCAGTCCGGCACCCTTCAGCGCACGCAGCACCTCCACCCCGCTCATGTCCTTCATGTTGAGATCGAGCAGGATCATGTCCGGCTGCAACGCCAGCGCTCGCGCGATACCCTCGGTGCCGCTGGGCGCCTCACCGACAAAGCGGAACTCCGGCGCGGCCTGGATCAACTGGATGACCCCCTTGCGAAAGAGCGGATGGTCGTCAACGATGAGGAGCGTCTGGGGATCATTCGTCGGCATGGCGGTCAATTCATCGCAATGGGTTGAGGGGGAGAAGTACGCTCGGCCTGGCTTACCGGAACGAAATCGAGGGTCACACGCGCACCGCGCGTGGGCAGGTTCTCCACGCGCACCTGCCCGCCCAGCTGCTTCGCGCGCTCCTCCATGATCGTCAGCCCGTAATGGTGCGCGCCCGCGCTGCCGCGCAGGCCCACGCCGTCGTCACTGACGCTGGCCGATACGCTGCCGTCGCCGTTACACACCATCCTGACCTCCGCACGGCGGGACTGTGCGTGGTTGAGGACATTGGACAGCGCCTCGCGCACGATCTGCAAAGTATGGATTTCCTCGTTGGGACTCAGCCGGCAGCCCGCCATGTCGAGATCCAGCTCGATCGGGATGCCACCGCGCGCGGAAAATTCGGCCACCGTGTTCTGCAGCGCGTCGGCCAGTCCCTCGCCCTCGATACGCAGACGAAACGTGGTGAGCAGTTCACGCAACTGGCGGTAGGCACTGTTGAGGCCCTCGCGCAGTTCCGTCAGCACCTCGCCCGCCTCGACGCCGGCACCGGAGCGCTCGATCAATGGCCTCAGGCGGCTGACCTGGATCTTCATGTACGCAAGCGACTGCGCCAGCGAATCGTGCAGCTCACGCGCCAGCGCGGCGCGCTCCTCGAGCAGCGACAGCCGGCGACTCTGCTCGGTGCGGCGCGCCGTGCCGATCGCAATGCCGATATGGCGCGACAGCGCTTCGAGCAGCTGGGTCTGCCACGATGTGAGCGCCGTTCCCTGCGGCATTTCCAGTTGCAGCACACCGTACTGCTGTTCGCCATCGGCGAGCGGCAAGGCCAGCATCTGGGTGCCGTCCCGCAGTGCATGAACCGTGCGCGAACGGCTGGCGAGGCATTTCGCGCACTCGGTCAACCCGCATACCCCGACATCGCCCCGCCCCGGATCGAGTGTCGAGGCGAGCACGTGGGCGCGTTCTCCCCCGGTTTCCACCAGACAGGCGACGCCCCGCCCGAGGCCCAGCACGTTCTCCATGTCACGCAAGAGAATCCGATAGGTATCAGGCGCCACCGGGCCGTTGTACAGACGCGCAATGGAATGATAGAGCAGTTCCAGCGAACGATTGGCGATAGTGAGTTCGGCCGTCTTCTCCTCGACGCGCGCCTCGAGGTTCTGGTACATCTTCGAAAGATCTTCCGCCATCAGGTTGAACGCCTGGCCCAAACGCCCCAGTTCGTCACCACCCGTATGTTCGGTGCGTACCGAGAGATTGCCGCGGCCCACGCTGGCGGCAAATGCAAGCAGGTCACGCATGGGGAGAAGCAGATCGTTGCGTGCGAGATAGAGCATCATCGTGCCGACCAGGACCGTCATCAGCAGCGCCACGCCAAGAATCATGCGCAGCACGAGAATGCGCGCTTCGGTGTCGCCCTCGATCTGCTTGACCAGCTGGTTGATCTCCTCGACGAAAGCCGGGATCTCCTTGACCAGCAGCGCCTCGTCGGGTGGTCCACCGTTTGCCAGCTCAGCAAAGCGCGGCTTGATCCCGTTCTGCCACGCGGCATCCACCGTACGGTAGCGTGCAAGCAATTCGGTCTGCGCCCGTTTGGGCAACATGCCGGTGATTCGCGGGTCCGTCAGCGTGTCCTCGAAGTGTTCGATGGCCTCGCGCAGTTCATCGCGCGCGCGCGCGCCTTTGTCCAGTTGCGCCCGCAACGCCAGTCCGGCCATCTGGTGGGACTGCATGCGCAGGCTGCCCGCCAGGTTGATGGCCTCGCCATTGCCCTGAGCCGATTCCGCGATGATGCCGGAACTGGCCATGCCCAGGATGGCGATGCCGACGATCAGCACCAGTGCGCCCCCCATCTTGAGCAACAGGGAGTGCTGCAGGAATCCGCTGCGTTCTTTCATTGCTTGTCCCATGCCAGGACCGCCCCGGCTACGTACCCGCAGGATATGCCGCGGCAGGATGAAGGTCGGCCTGTGGCGCCAATGCAACCCGACGGCCCGTCGGCGCGAACAATTCTGGTGAATTCTTGACGCAAATCAATATTCGGCCAAATGGTTTTTGCTATAGTGCGCATGTGCGACAAATTGTCGCGGGGGAGAGGAAGGCAGTCTGGCTTCCCGTTTGACCCCGGACGATAGCCATTCCGGGTACGGACAACTTAGCGATTTTTATGAGAAAGGGAGTCAATTTACCATGAACCAGGACGACATCAAGCCCCTCGAAGCCCAGCCTGACCTGGGCCGCCGCAAGTTCCTCAACACTGCCGCGCTGGTGGGCCTTTCCGGCGCCGGCCTGTCGGTCGGCCTGTCGGCTTGCAAGAAGGGTGAAGAAACTGCCGGGGCACCGGCTGGCGCGCCGGCCGCGAGCGCCGACAGCCACGCCTCGAACGTCCATCTCAAACCTGGTGAACTCGACACCTACTACGGTCTCTGGAGCGGTGGCCATACCGGCGACTTCCGCGTACTGGGCCTGCCCTCCGGCCGTGAACTGCACCGCGTCCCCTGCATGGTTCCCGATGCACTGGTCGGCTGGGGTATCACCAACGAGTCCAAGAAGATCATGGGCACCAAGGCGGACGGCAGCCTGAAGTACACCGTCGGCGACACACACCACACCCATGCCTCCTACAAGGACGGCAACTACGACGGCCGCTACGCCTGGATCAACGACAAGATCAACGGCCGGATCGCGCGCATCCGCCTCGACTATTTCGTGTGCGACAAGATCACCGAACTGCCCAACATCCAGGGTTTCCATGGCATCTTCCCGGACAAGCGCGACCCCGTCGATCCGGCGATCAACTACACCACCCGCGTGTTCTGCGGCAGCGAATTCCATATCCCCCTGCCCAACAAGGGCCAGGATATCGATTCGCCCGAGAAGTACCGTGCCATGTTCACCTGCGTCGATGCCGAGAGCATGGAAGTGCGCTACCAGGTGCTGATCGACGGCAACTGCGACCTGCTGGCCACTTCGTACGACGGCAAGCTGGCCGCCTGCAACCAGTACAACACCGAAAACGGCATTCACTACGAAGACATGATGTCCGCGGAACGCGACTCCTGCATCTTCTTCAACATCGCCCGCATCGAGGAAGCCGTCAAGGCGGGCAAGACCCGCACCTTCGGTGATTCCAAGGTTCCCGTGGTGGATGGTACCCGTGCGGCCAACACCGATCCGACGACGGCTCTGGTCGCCTACGTCAGCGTTCCAAAGAACCCGCACGGCGTGAACGCCAGCCCGGATGGCAAGTATTTCATCTGTGCCGGCAAGCTGTCCCCCACCGCCACTGTCATCGAGCTGTCCAAGGTGCTCGACTGGTTCGATGGCAAGCTCGACAACGTCGACAAGTCCATCGTCGCCGAAGTCGAGATCGGCCTCGGCCCGCTGCATACCGCCTTTGACGGTCGCGGCAACGCCTATACCACGCTGTTCCTCGACAGCCAGATGGTGAAGTGGAACATCGATGCCGCAATCAAGTTCCACGCCGGCGACGCCAACTCCAAGTATGTCGTGGATCGTCTCGACGTCCACTACCAACCGGGCCACACGAACGCGTCGCAGTCCGAAACGGCTGCCGCCGACGGCAAGTGGCTGGTGGTTGGCTGCAAGTTCTCGAAGGACCGCTTCCTGCCCGTTGGTCCGCTGCATGCCGAAACCGAGCAGCTGATCGACATCTCGGGCGACAAGATGGTACTGGTCGCCGACCACCCGGTGCGTCCGGAGCCGCACGACTTCATCATCATGAAGCGTGATCTCATTCGCACCAAGCAGGTGTACGAGATGGACGAGTTCCCGCTGGCGATCAAGGATCCCAAGGATACCGGCGTGTTCCGCGAGGGCAAGAAGGTCACCGTCAAGATTACCTCTCAGGCACCCGCCTTCTCGCCGCGCGAGTTCAGGCTGAAGCTGGGCGACGAAGTCACCATCATCCTCACCAACCACGACAAGGTGGAAGACCTGACACACGGCTTCGCAATTCCGAAGTACAACGTGAACTTCATCGTCAACCCGCAGGAAACCGCTTCCGTCACGTTCAAGGCCGACAAGCCGGGCGTCTTCTGGTGTTACTGCACGCACTTCTGCCACGCACTGCACCTCGAGATGCGCAGCCGGATGATCGTCGAAGCCTGATCGATCCGCCCCCCCGTTCCCTTTCCGCCGGGAACGGGGTATCGTTGCGGAACGCTTTACCACGAAGCGGGCGACGTCGAACGACCTCGCCCGCTTCGTTTTCCATTCGATGTTCCGAGGCTGCTGTGCTGTCATGAATTCCTCGCACACTTTCTGGTCCCGCCTCCTCGCGGCCATTACCTTCCTCCTCGCCAGCACGCTCGTCGCAGCGGGCACCTACGAGGCCCCCCTCCCGGCGCAACTCTCCACCGATCCCGACCTGTGCGCGTACGTGCCATGCAAGGACGTGCTGCCCGGTGCCGATCAGTTTTCCCACCGCATGGGCCGCCCCGCGTATGTCGAGGCCTACCGGACGGAGGCAAACGCCCCGAAGGGACGGGAGCTTGTCGGCTACGTCTTTCTCTCCACCGATATCGTCGACATCCCCGCCTACTCGGGCAAACCGGTCGTAACGCTGATCGGCATGGACACGAAAGGGATCGTCACGGGCGTGCGCATCCTCCGCCATTCCGAACCCATCCTGCTGCTCGGCATCCCCGAGGAAGAACTGACCAAGTTCATCATGCAGTATCTGGGCAAGTTCGTCGGCGACAAGATCGACGTCGGCAAGGGGCGTGTTTCCCAGGGCTACATCGGTCTGGACGCGATCACGGGTGCGACGGTAACCGTCATCGCCCAGAACCAGGTCATCCTGCGCAGCGGCCTCGAAGTCGCCAAGCAGGTCGGCATCATCAAGCCGACCATACGGCCCCAGGCCGTCTTCATCGATCAGGACGCACGCCTGGACTGGCCGACCCTCGCTGCCGAGGGCAGCATCGGGCAACTCAAGGTGACGCCCGCCCAGGTGGGCCTGCCCGCAACCGGCAAGCCCTACATTGACATCCATTTCGGCTACCTCAACAACCCGGCCGTCGGCCGCAGCGTGCTGGGCGAAACCGGCTACGACAACCTGATGCGCCGTCTCGGCCCGGGCGATCACGCCATCTTCCTGATCGCAAGCGGCATGGAGTCATTCAAAGGGTCCGGCTTCGTGCGCGGCGGCATTTACGACCGCGTGCAGGTGGCCCAGGACATGGACACCTTCACCTTCCGCGACCTCGACTTCCTGCCCTTGTATGGCATCGAAGCCGGCAGCGCACCCGCCTACACGGAATCGGCCATTTTCATCCTCCGCTCGCAGAGCTTCAGCGCCGCCTATCCGTGGAGTCTGGTGTTCCTCGCCAACAAGATGGACCGGCAGACGGGTGAGCGCACTTTCACCAACTTCGACCAGGAATACTGGGTTCCCGCACGCTACCTGGACGGGGGCCGGCCCAAGGTGGAGAAGCCGGAACCCACGTGGGTAAAGGTCTGGAAATCCCGTCCGGTGGAAATCGGGCTGTTCATCCTGTGGCTCGCCCTCGCCGGTACCGTCTACGCACTGCGCGACAAACTGGTGCGGCGCTCGACCCACAAGGACAAGCGCTGGAAAGACTATCCGAAATATTTCCTGTGGCTCACCTCGATCGGTTTCGTCGGCTTCTACCTGCTGGCCGTACCCTCGATCACCCAGGTGCTGACGTGGTTCCACGCCATCCTGTTCGAGTGGCGCTGGGAGCTGTTCCTGTCCGATCCGTTCATCTTCCTGTTCTGGATCTTCATCATCGTCAGCGTCTTCTTCTGGGGGCGCGGCATGTTCTGCGGCTGGATGTGCCCCTACGGATCGCTCTCGGAACTGATCTACAAGGTTGCCGGCAAGCTGGGACTGAAACGCTACCAGCGCCACCTGCTGCCGCAGCGCGTGCACGACCGCCTGAAGTGGGTCAAGTACGGCATCTTTGCCGTGCTGCTCGCGGTGTCGTTCTATTCGATGGGGCTGGCGGAGAAGCTGTCCGAGGTCGAACCGTTCAAGACGACCTTCCTGGTGGGCGTCTGGAACCGCACCTGGCCTTTCATCACCTTCTGGGTGCTGCTGACGGTGGCCGCGGCATTCTTCGAGCGCCCGTTCTGCAAATATCTGTGCCCGCTCGGCGCCGCGCTGGCGGTCCCCTCGACATTCCGCTGGTGGGGGCTGAAGCGCAAGAAGGAATGCGGCCCATGCGCCGCCTGCGCCGTGGGGTGTGGCTCGCAGGCCATCTATGCGGATGGCCGCATCGACCAGCGCGAATGCCTGCTGTGTCTGGACTGCCAGGTCTTGTACTACGACGACCACGCCTGCCCACCGCTGGCGAAGGAACGCAAGCGCCGCACCAAGGCGGGCGAGCCGCTTACCGCGGTCGGCGATGACGGCTATTACATTCCCATCGTGCCAGCCACGGCCGCCCCCGCACCGGCGGTGCGGCAGAGCGCACCTGCCTGGATCGCGAGCGAATTCTTCGACCACCTGTTCCCATGGAGCCGCCGGATCGCAGCGCAACCACTGCTGCTGAAAGCGACCAGCATCGCGCTGGCGTTGCTGGTGACCTGGGTATGGGTGTTGGGCGCCGTCGGCAAACTCGGTCCCGGCATCGTACTCGGCTGGTGGGTGGCCTGGAGCGCCTACGAACTCGTGGTGCGCATGCGCTGCAAGCCCTACGTCAAGGATGGCCCTTGGTGGGGACGCAATCTGCGCCCTGCCTCCTGGGCCGACATGGCGGCCTATGTGGGCTTCAAGAACCTGCTGATCGCGGCGACGCTCTTCCTCCTGATGAAGGGCATCGGCCTCCTCGAAATCCTGCAGAACCAGCCCGCGCTGCAATGGCTGTACTGAGCCGCTGGCGCGTCCTTCTCGGCGCGCTGGCCGGCCTGCTGGCCGCCACCGCCAGCCAGGCTGCCGAATGGACGGTACGGCCCGGCGCGTCCATCGCCGCCGCCATCGCCCGCGCAGCGCCGGGCGACACCGTGCGCGTCGAACGCGGTCGTTATGAGGAACGCCTGCTGATCGACAAGCCGCTCACGCTCAGGGGCATCAACCGTCCAACATTGAGTGGCGGGCTCCGGGATGACACCGTCCGCATCACGGCCGAAGACGTGACGATCGAGGGCATGATCATCACGGACTCGGGCGACAGCCTGCTGCACCAGAATGCGGGCATCTACGTACATCCCGGTGCGCACCGCGCCGTGGTGAAGAACTGCGACCTCACCTACAACCTCTTCGGTCTGTGGATCGAGAAGGCCAACGATGTACGGGTGGAAAGCAATCTCATCACCGGCAAGCGCGACTACCGATCCTCCCAGCGCGGCAACGGCATCCAGCTCTACAACACGACGGGCGCGCGCATCATCGGCAATCGCATCGGCTTCGTGCGCGATGCGATCTATGTCGACGTCTCGCACCACGCCATCTTCCGGGGCAACCAGTTGCACCACAGCCGCTATGGCACGCATTACATGAATTCCTACTACAACCTGTGGGAAGACAACGATACCTATCTCAACCGCGGTGGCCTCGCCCTGATGGAAGTGCGCGACCAGACAGTCCGCAACAACCGCGCTTGGGGAAACTCCGACCACGGAATCATGCTGCGCACGATCCAGGACGCTGTGGTGGAGAACAACGTGGTGGCCGGCAATGCCCGCGGATTCTTCATTTACGACGCCGAATACAATACCCTCCGTGGCAACCTGGTGATCGACAACCTGGTGGGCGTACATATGTGGGCGGGTTCGATCAACAACACGGTCGAACGCAACGATTTCATTTCCAACCGCGAACAGATTCGCTACGTCGCCGCGCGCGACGTCGAGTGGGGCAGCAAGGCGGGCAACCACTGGGGCAATTACCTCGGCTGGGACCGCGATGGTGACGGCCGCGGAGACGTGCCCTATCATGCCAACGACATGGTCGACCGACTGTCCTGGCGCCATCCGATGATGAAGCTGCTGCTTGCCAGCCCGGCCGTGCAGACACTGCGGCTGGTCGGGCAACAGTTTCCGCTCTTGCGTGCGCCGAGCGTGGTCGACCCCAATCCGCACATGCGCCCCCATCATGAAAACTGGAGAGACTGGCTTGGCAAGCATTTCCCCGGAAGCCGCTGAAGCTTCCGCCGAAGCCGTCGTCGTCGCACGCCAGGTCGTCAAGCACTACGGCGGCGTGCGTGCAGTCGACGGCGTCGACCTCGATATCCGCCGCGGCGAACTATTCGGCCTCATCGGACACAATGGCGCGGGTAAATCCACCCTCTTCAAGATGCTGCTCGGTCTGATCGCGCCCACCGCGGGAACCCTGCACATCGGTGGGACGCCAGTGTCTGGCGGTGGCTTCCGCACGATGCGCCGCCAGATCGGCTATCTTCCCGAGAACGTGGTGCTGTACGAGAACCTGACCGGCCTCGAGACCCTGCAGTTCTTCGCACAACTGAAAGGTGTGGCGCCCACGACTTGTCCGGCGATCCTCGATCGTGTCGGACTCGCCAGCGCCGGGCGTCGCCGTGTGCGCGAATACTCCAAGGGTATGCGGCAGCGCCTCGGCTTCGCCCAGGCCCTGCTCGGCCACCCACGAATCCTCTTTCTCGACGAACCGACCAACGGCCTCGACCCCGAGGCCATCCGGGAGTTCTACGCCATCCTGCGCGGCCTGCGCGCGGAGGGCGTCACCGTGGTGCTGACCTCGCACATCCTCAGCGAAATCCAGGAACGTGTCGACCGCCTCGCCATCATGGCCTCGGGGAAGATCCAGGCCGTCGGCACGGTGCAGGCGCTGCGCGAGCAGATGGACCTGCCGCTATGGATCGACATCCGCATTGCGCCGTCCGACCTCGACACCGTGCGCAGCGCCCTCGGCCAACTGCCGGTCGCAGCGATCGAGGCCCATGACGAGCACGTCTCGGTGCGCTGCGGACGCGAGGCCAAGATGGCGGTCATCGAGGCACTTGCCAGGCTCGACGGGCGCATCCTCGATCTGCATGTGCGGGAGCCGTCGCTCGAAGACGTATTTTTCGGTTTTTCCGACTGAAGGAACACTGATGGAATTTGCGCAGGTCGGCACCATCGCCGGCAAGGAATTCTGGGACCGCATCCGCAATCGCTGGGTGCTCGCGGTTGCCGCCGTGTTTACCGTGTTCGCGCTCGCCATCGCGTATTTTGGCGGTGCCCAGCAAGGCGCAGTGGGCTTCCGCTCGATCGAGTTCACCATCGCCAGCCTGGTCAGCCTGGTCATCTACCTCATCCCCCTCATCGCACTGGTGCTGGGCTTCGACGCCATCGTCGGCGAGCGCGAGCGCGGCTCGCTCGACCTTTTGCTGTCCATGCCGATCACCCGCTTCGAGCTGCTGCTCGGCAAGTATCTGGGGCTGGCCGCCGCGCTGGCGTTCTCCACCGTGGCCGGCTTCGGACTGGTGGCCGTCGTGCTCTCCACGCAACTCGAACTGAAGGCACTCTTCCACTATTTCGGCTTCATGCTCTCCTCGGTGCTGCTCGGCATGGCTTTCCTGAGCCTGGCGGTCATGGTCTCGGTCTTTGCCGGCGACCGTACCCGTGCCTCGGGCATGGCCATCGCCCTGTGGTTCTTCTTCGTGCTCGTGTTCGACCTGCTGCTCCTCGGCGCACTGGTCGTCACCGGTGGCCACTACGGTGGCGAGATATTTCCCTACCTCCTGCTGGCGAACCCGGCTGACGTGTTCCGCATCCTCAACATCTTCTCGCTGGAAGATGTGCGCACCCTATATGGCCTCGCCACGGTATTCCCGCGCGCGCTCGCGGAACCCTGGCTGCTCGGCCTGGTCATGTTGGCCTGGATCGCCGCGCCGCTGGCTATCGCTTCCTGGAGATTCCGCAAATGAACTTGCCGTTACGCCCCTTGGTCCTGGCTGTGCTTGCCGCCACGCTGCTCGCCGCCTGCGGTCCTTCCGAAAAATCGGCCGCCGTCACGCCGCATGAGATCGACCACGCCACCTCGTGCAGCCTTGATGGCATGCTGCTCGCCGACTATCCGGGACCGAAGGCACAGATCCATTTTGCCGGCCAGGACGAACCCGAATATTTCTGCGACACTATAGAAATGTTCAATGTTTATCTCAACCCCGAGCAGGTGCGCACGGTACGCGGGCTGTTCGTACAGGACATGGGCAAGGCCGACTGGAACGAGCCCCGCGGACACTGGATCGACGCACGCCAGGCCTTCTACGTGCAGGGCAGCTCGCAACGCGGCTCCATGGGGCCCACCTTTGCCAGTTTCGCCACCCGGGCCGACGCGGACAAGTTCGCCGCGCAGCATGGCGGCAAGGTCTACGCATTCACCGATATCACGCCCGAGATGGCCATCCTCGATGGCGGGGCCCTCCACGACAGCACCATGTAATCATCATGTCGAACCTGTTTGAACTCCTCGAACCCGAACTGGCGGAAGAAGTCGAAAGCCTGACGCTGTTGACCTATGAACTCAGGGAAAATCGCCGCGCCGTGCTGCGTTCGCACGGTGTCGCCGACGAAGCCGAACTGCTCGAAAAGATCCGCAGCGGCGACGCCGCCGAACACCCCACCTACGAGCACTATCTTGCGGCACGCATCCTCGACGACACGCGTGAGGCGGCGCGCGCGCTGATCGCCCAGCGCCTCAAGGAGCGCAACACATGAGCCTGCATCTCGAACTGGGTGAACTCATCCAGGACCACTTCGCGGACAATCTGGCCGATGCGCCGGAGCAGAAGCAGGACGTGCTCATCGTCCGCCTCGCCAACGGCGTCACGCTCGACATCCGCTACGCCGCGCCGGATGCCTATTCCCTGCGCTGGACCCATGCGGACCGCGAAGCCGGCATCGACACCGCGCCGCTGCACCCCGATCTCGCGACTTTCCCCAATCACCTGCACGACGCAGATGGAACCCTGCGGGCCGACCCGCTCACGCGGACCGATGCCACGCCCGAGGACAACGTGCGCCGTCTGATCCGCGCCCTGATCGACAATCCCACGCTCGGCGCAACGGCCACCGCGTGATGCGACGTTCGATCTGGCTGGGCACGCTGCTGGGCCTTGCCGCGATCGCGGCCGGCGCCGTCGCGTACACACGCCATCAGGCCGATCACTCACCGTCCGCCGGCAGCCTCGACGAGATTTCCAACGAACTGTGTATCGTCGCCCCCGCCACCCCGCCTGACCCCGCCTCGGGCCTGGACCCGCTCGTGCCGCGGGCGGTCCCCGCCGAGGCACGCTGCCCGGTATGCGGCATGTATCCGGCCCGCTACCCCCGCTGGGCCGCGCAGGTCGTGTTCAAGGATGGTGCCACGCACTTCTTCGATTCGCCCGTCGACCTGTTCGGTTTCATGAACGGCGTCGGGCGTCACAGCAGCCCCTACACGATGAAGGAAGCCGCGGCGCAGTTCGTGACGGATTTCGAAACGGGAGAATGGGTCGCCGCGGAGCGGGCATTTTACGTGAGCGGATCCAGTATCGTCGGCCCGATGCGCGATGCCGACCTCCCCGCCTTCGCCCGGCGCGAAGCGGCGGAAACCTTCGTCCGCGAACGTGGCGGCAGCGTCCTGTCCTTCGCCGACGTCACACCCGAACTGATCCGGCCGCTCTCCCGCAACCTGCACCGCCACTAAGGCGAATGTCCGGTCCACTCCGCCTGGCCGGGATCAGGGCAGGACGCTATCGATGACGATCGCGACGTCCTGCTGGCCGAGCTTCACCGGACCTATCCGCCCCTGCAGGTCGCCGCTTTGCGCAGCAGCCTGGCCGCTCTTCGACACGCGCGCGCTGATTACAAGGTCCGCATGGTTCGACAGCCTGTCACCGGCCATGGACGCGGCATCGCTGAGCGTGAAGCGGTAAGGCAGACGAGACGCCTCGATTCGTTCGATGGCAAGCGGCCTGCGGCCGCCGTTCGCCGCCTGCGCGAAAATGAATACCGTGTCCGTGGGGCTCACCCTGGCGAGGAGTTCCGGGCGCAGCGTCACCGTGCCGGAAATCGTCGCAATGTCTGCGGGCGCCTGGGCGCCCTGGCCCGACGCCGGACCCGCCGCGCTTTCGGCCTGCTTCACCATCGCGGCGATCCCCGCAGCGGCTTCCGACCCTGGCGGAAGCTGCTGCAGCAAACGCCGCCAATACCTGGCCGCCTCGGCAAAGTCCTGGCGCTGGTAGGCGGCGGAGGCGGCCAGGTTGAGTGCCTTCTCATTGTTCGGATCGAGCTCGAGCGCCTGCCTGACGAGTTCCAGCGGCTTGCCCTGCAGGTTCCGTCCCTGCGCCATTGCGAGCACATCGGCATAATCCGTCAGCAGACGGGGATCTGGTGGAACCCGTTCCACCACCTGCGCGAGTGCGCTCGCCGACTCCGCAAAGCGTCCCAACGTGGCGTAGGAGCGCGCCAGCATGAACCAGCCGGCCGCATCCTCGGGATTGGCCTGCAACTTGGCTTCCAGGCTGGCGATCATGGCAGCCGGATCGTGCTCGCCCGGCACCGCGGCCGCAGGCGGCCTGGCGCCACGCTCGAGCAGCGCCTCCGGGTTGCCGAGGGTCATGTATAAGGCAATCGCCAGCACGGGGATCATCAGCCCGACCGCGAATGCGGGGCGACGATCCGCCCGTGCCGCCGTTGCGGCATCGCCATCCTGCGGCACTTCCTCGCTCAGGCGCGCAAGGAGTTCGCGCTGCGCCACATCGTATTGGGCGTCCTCGAGGACGCCACTGTCGAGATCCGCCTTCAATTCGGCGAGCTGGTCGCGGTAGATTGCGAGATTGGCCGCCTGCCTGTCGACCGCCCGCGGGTTCGCCTCACGCCGCAGCAGCGGCGACAGTACGAAGACGAGCGCGATCGCGATGAACAGGAAGACCAGCCCCCAGAACAGGGAAATCGTCCAGAAATTGCTCATGATTCCAGAAACCGAAGTTCAACGCGCCCCGATGGTGCGTCTGATTGTGTGACGGCCGCGAAGCCCCGACGCCGCAGGCCGGGCCTGGACGGCGGCATGCGGGCAGACGCGGCAGCGGAGGAACGCTCAGGCGAGCATTTGCGCGATCATGCCATGAAATGGCATGCAGGATGCAGTCACTGTCACGCTGCGCTCATCACCCTGTTGCGTCCGTCCTGCTTGGCACGATAGAGCGCCTGGTCGGCCGCACGCACGAGCGCCTCCACGCTGGGTGCGTGCCCCTCGGGGATGCCCGCCGCGCCGATACTGATGGTCAGGCGGTGTTCGCCCATGCCATCCACCGGCGTCTCGCTCACCGCCTGGCGTATCTTTTCCGCGACGGCCAGCGCGCTGTCGAGGCCGGTGTGCGGCAGCAGCACGGCGAATTCCTCGCCGCCGTAGCGGGCCACCAGGTCGGACTCGCGCACCGACGCCTGCAACACCCGCGCGACGGCAACCAGGGCATTGTCGCCCACCTGGTGCCCGAACGTGTCGTTCACGCGCTTGAAGTGATCAACGTCGAGGATCAGGAACGACAGCGGCATCCGGTAACGCTCGGCCTTGGAGAATTCCTCCTTGAGGCGTTCGCCGAGGAAGCGCCGGTTGTACAGGCCGGTGAGGCCGTCGGCAATGGAAAGGCGTTCCACTTTCTCGTTGGTCAGGGCGTTGTCGAGCGTGATCGCGATCTGGTTGGCGAGGTATTCGATCAGCGGCTGTTCCTCCACCTGATAGCCCCCGAAGGAGCCAAGCAGCATGACACCGAGTACCTTTTCCTTGCACATCAGCGGGAACGCGGCCACCGCGGTGGGCGCAGCAACGGCAAAACCGATGTCAACCTGGATGAAGCTCGTTTCCGGCAGATGATCGAGCACCACGGACCGGCGCTCCGCTGCGGCACATCCCGCGATGCCCTCACCTGGTTTCAGGGATTTCAGCGAAGCGGGATCGACGCCATGGGCGACGTAGGGCATCAGATTTTCGCCAGACTCCTCCATGAGGTAGATCACACCGACCTTGGAATCGGTAAGTTCCAGCACCTTGTCGAGGGCGTTTTTCAGCAACGCCTTCGGGTTCAGCGTGGTGATCAGAAGCTTGGCCAGGGAATTGTACTTTTCTACCCGCGTTTGCTGTGCGCAGATGGCGTCGGCCATGCGGTTGAACCCCTTTCCGAGGTCCTCGAACTCGTCCTTGGTGACGATTTCCGTGCGCACGTCCAGCCTGCCCGTCGCGAAATCGTCCATCGCCCGCACCAGGGCACGGATGGGATGCACCGTGTCGCGATGCGCAAAGAATGCAATCAACAGCGAGAGCAGGCCACCCACCGCGATGAAGCCATAGACCAGCAGCATGTTCCTGTCGACGAATGCCTCGGCCGCACCGATCTTGCTGCTCGCCAGCAACGAACCGATGACCTGTTTCTGCGCATTGAATATGGGCTCGACGTGGAGGTAACACAGCTCATTGTTGATGAGTGCCCGCCCGGTGTAAGGCTTGCCCTTGATGAGGGTATCGTTCACCTCGACCGGTACCGAATGTCCCTCGACCCAGAAATTCCCGGGACGCCGCGATACCGCCACCACGCGGGAATCCTGCGTCAGCGCACCGAACAGACGCACATCCTCGCCCGCATTGTCATGGATCAGGTTGGGCAGCCAGTCGTAGCCGTCCAGCAGCACCATACCGATCAGGATGCCGATGACCTCGCCATCCTGCGTCACCGGAACCGCCACCACGCTGGCCATCACCACGCGCTCCAGGCGCAGATAGCGCTCCGGGCTTTCGAGCAGGAAGATGTCGCGCGAGAGGATCTCGTTCGAAACGACGGTGTGCCCGCGGCTCACGACCTGCGGCAGGATGGTGTTCAGGATGATCTGATCGCCTGCGTTGTCATTGCGCCGCGCGATTACGTTGCCCTTGGTGTCAGTTGCCAGCCATGCGTCGACGTAAGGGAGATTGAAAGCGTGTCCCTGCAGCAACTCCCGCAGCGGTGCCTTCCGCTGTTCGAGCAGTGCCTCCCTCGCCGTCTGCAGAGTGGCGGACTGGCTCAGCAGGGCGTTGAGAGTGTCCAGGCGGCCGGCGTGGGCGCCCTGGGCACCATGCAGGCTGATGGTGAGCGTGTTGCGGACGTGCTGCTCCGCGACATCGCCGAGCACGCGCTCGATCAGCAGGGTGACGCCAACGAGTGGGATGCAGGCAACGATGAAGAACGCGATCAGCGTTTTCCAGCCGATCGACAGCGGGAAGCGCTGCACCCCCCACACCACACGGTAAGGGCTTCTTCTTCCGGACGCGCCGGCAGCCATTTCATTCATGCTCTACCCGCAACGAAGTAGGCCGTTCCCACCAGCACGGTACAGAAAATCTATCGCAACTGCCGCCGGTGTTCTGATAGAATCGGCCATAATTTTTATTTATGGCAACATTCACAAACGATCGTGCATGCTTTATTCCGCAGACACGTCATGGATATCGGCCGCTTTCCGCGATTTCTGAACCCGTACAAACATCACAACATGAACGAACAGAAGCACTGTGCCATTCCGGCACTTTCCCGCATTCAGCGCATTGGCGCCGGCCTCGTCCTCGTCAGCCTGCTGGCTCTCGGCGGCTGCGAGCGTGGCAATCCTCCCGCGACCGAACAGGCGCCGGCCGCGATACCGCAGCCCCCCGCGGCAGCGAACGGCGGCATGCGCTCCAATGTGCCGGTCAAGGGTGACGAGGAACTTCCGCCGAGCCACCCGCCCCTGCCGGCCGCCATGCCGCCGCACCCGACCGACGGTACGGACAGCCGGCCCGATCTCGACCAGCGGCTGGCCGCCGAACACCCGCAGGGCAGCGGCAGCAAGAAGCTCAGCGTGGTCGTACCGGATAGCGTGAAGGCACGATGGACCGCGGCGACGCTTGCCGTGCGTGTTGGCGGCAGCGAAAAGGAAATCAAGCTGGCCATCGGCGCCAAGGCCACGCTCGGCAGCGATCTCCAACTGCAACTGCTGCATTACCTGCCGGCCTATACCAGCAACTTCCAGATGGTCACCAGTTCGTCAAGCGATCCGCTGAACCCCGCGGTGCAGATCGCGGTCCTGTCGAAAGGCCAGGTGCTTGCGGAGGGATGGGTTTTCCAGAACCTGCCGGACTTCAATTCCTTCAAGAGCGAACAGGTCCACGTGCGCCTGGTTTCGGGCGAAAGTGCTGCGACAAAATGACTCTGGGGCAGAGCCGGGCACGCGCATGACAATGCCGCGTTGAAAGCCGTCGGCATGCGCCCTGCCGCCCCGATACGGCCCACTGCATGAAGGGACGCCTGATGACCCGACACCGAACCCTCCCCTTGCTGGTCCTGCTGGCGTTCCAGGCCGACCCGCTCGCAGCGCAGGCTGTCGGCGACCCGGCGAAGAAGCAGCAGGACCTAAGCCTTGCCATCCAGCGCCAGGTACTCAACCTGAACGTCAACCAGGACGAGAAATACCTGATCGACTTTTACTTCTCGACCTTTCACGGCATGTACGCCTACCGCGAGTTGATGCTGTGGGCACAGGCTGCGCCGCAGGCCCGGCGCGATGACCTCAACGCGCTGGTGCGGGCCGGGCTGGATGCCGTGGTCCGTCACTCGGGCATGGGCCTGCCGCTAGGCAGAGCGCACGAACAGGCGGTCGGCCTGCTCTTCGACAAGGGCCTGCCGCGCTATGCCGCCCAGCCGGATTTTGCGCAGCCGGCGACGCTCAAGTGGGATCCGGCGAGCTTCGAGCGGACCACCTCGCCCGAGTCCATCGGCCAGTCGCTGGGCGCCAAGGCGCTCCTCGCGCAACTGGAAGCTGATGCGGCCGGCACGACGGGCAATGTGCTTCTCGCATCCGCCCTGCAGGAATTCCAGACCCTGCTTGCGCTGCAGGAACTGGGCGGTGACAAGAACGCTCGCTACATGCCTGCCCGCCTCAAGCTGGACCCGGGCGGCTGGATAGTGGTGGACGCCGCCAGCCCGCTCCATGGGCAATTGTCGCTGCTTCAGGGCCTGGCGCGGCTTCATGCCACGCTCTCGCTGCCGCCCCTCGCGAACGAAAACTTCGCCGGCAAACCCGCCGCCACGTGGCGCAAGGAGGTTCGGGGCACGCTGGAGCGGCTGTTCAACACCTTGCTCAAGCTCCACCGCGATTCGCGTTCCGGCAGTCTGGTCAGCCGTCACGACCCCGCTCGCGGCCCCGCCGACCGGATCGGTGCCGACGAGGCGGGCTACGCCCTGGAAACCCTGGCCGATCTGGCCGCCGCGCTGCCGCGCGATGATCCGCTACGGGCGGACGTGCTGAAGCAACTCACGGCACAGGCCGACTACCTCATGGTGCGAATGGCGCAGCGCAGCGTCGCCCCGCGCACCTTCCTGGTCAAGCGCGATCAGGTGTTCGAGGGCACGCTGCTCCGGCTCGAAGACCAGCTTTCCCTCGTGGCCGGCCTCCTGGCGGCAAGCGAGGCGAGCGGCCGGGACGGCTACGCCAGGCAGGCGCACGACCTCTACGCGGCCACACGCACCCACCTCTGGTCGGATGCAGCCGGCAAGTTCCGTTCCGCCTCGGGCCTGGCCGTTTCGGCCTATGACGGCCATCTGTTCGGTCTCTCGCTCGCCACCTGGCGTCGCCTGGCGCCCCTGCTGCCGGCCGGAGAGGCGCGACGCCACGGCGACCACCTGATCGAAGGGGTGCTCACGCACGGGGGCCTGCAGCAGGCCGAAGGCCCGGCCACCGGCGAACCGCGGCAACCCGAGGACTTCATCCGCGACGAACTGCCGGAACTGGTGCGCAGCATCGCCCCACTGAAGCGGGACGAACAGGCACAGCGCATCACCGCCGCGGTCAAGCGCCTGAGCGACCAGGACGGCGACGGCATACCGGGCTGCCGATTTGCCGGCGGCGCCTTCGGCGCGGCGCCCGTCATCGTCACCCAGACCAGCGTGAAGACACCGTTCGCAGCACCGGAAAGGAATACCCCATGAAAACGCCCCTGCTCTTCGCCCTGCTGCTTGCCTGCAGCGCTTCCGTCGCCCACGCCTTCAGCGGCATGGGTAACGCGGACCGCGGCAGGATGCTGTTCAACCAGCGCTGCGCGATGTGCCACGGCGAAGACGGCCGCGGCCGCGAGGGCATGGCCGCCGACTTCGTCGGCGAATGGCACCGCCTTACCAAACCCGACCAGGAACTCATCCACAACATCCGCTCCGGCGGTCTGCGCACGCCAGGCAAGGTCTATACGGCGGGGCAGTGCCCGCCGCAGATGCTGAACGACCGCGACATGGACGACGTCCTGTCCCACCTGCGCAACGCCTTTGGCACGCCGACGCTCAACTTCGGTCGCTGACCCACGCCATGCCCGACGATCCCTTCCGTGACGCCCCGACCGACATCCGACCGCGCAACCCCCTTGTCGCCCTGCTGCTTTCCATCTGCCCCGGGCTCGGACAGCACTATGCCGGCCATCTGACGCGCGGCATCCTGCTCTACATCACGCTGATCGTCGCCTCCTGGCTCGCGGCGATCGCGTTCATGTCGGTCGGAAGCAAGCTCAGCATCGTCTTCCTTTGCATTCCCTTTGTCGGGGTGGCGCTGATCGCACTCGACGCGTGGCGCTGCGCCCGGCGGCAGCCACCCGACTACCGCCTGCAATGGTTCAACCGGCCGTGGATCTACGCGGGCGTGTTCATCGCGCTGCTGGTCACGGTCAACCCGGTGATGGACGCTCTGGTGGGCCGCCACATCGTGCGCGCCTATTTCATGGGCTCGCCGAGCATGACGCACACCATCCTGCAGCGTGACATCCTGCTCATCAACAAGCTGGCGTTTCCGGCGCGCGGCGAGATCGCGATGATCCGTTTCGGGAACGGCGAGGCCCGCGCCAAGCTGACGCGCCTGATCGACGACCAGCTGATCCGGCGCATCATCGCGGTGCCGGGCGACATGCTCGAGATCCGCGACGACGTGGTTTGGATCAACGGCGAGAAGCTCGACGAACCCTACGCCCATTTCGAAGGCACGCTGTTCTACGGCAGCGGGCAGGACAGGAATTTTGGGCCGGAGCGTGTGCCGGCCAACGCGTATTTCGTGATGGGCGACAGCCGCAATGAAAGCATCGACAGCCGCATCCTCGGCTACATCCGCAAGGACCAGATCGGCGGCACCGTCACCAAGGTGTTCTGGTCGTGGAACTTCGACGAGGGCGGCATCCGCTGGGACAGGACGGCTAGGAGCCTGAACTAGGTCGGCCCTCGGCTGCGATCTCGGCCCGGCAGGATGGAGCGACCACCACCCCGCCGGGCCGAAGCCCGCCCCGCACGAACAGCGGCCCTGCCGCGCGCAGGTCGGGTTTCAATACGACACAGCGGCCGCGCGCTTACTTGAACAGATACTGTCCGTGGATGCTGCTTTTCACCAGCAACAGGCCATAGGTGGTGAAGAGCAGCATGGCGTACGGAACCAGCGCGAGCCGGCTGACGCGCTGCGCGCCCCAGGCCGGATTCAGCATCAGGTGGCACACCGCGGCGTAGGCGAGCGCGGTGGCGAGCGCCCAGCTCTCGATCGGATCCCACCCCCAGAACCGTCCCCAGGCGAGATAGGCCCAGTAGGCGCCGGTCGCGACCATCGCGCTCCACACCAGTGTCACCCACCACAGCAGCCGCGCGCACAGCGGCGCGTGGACCACCCCGCCCGCCAGCGCGAGGGCTGCGCAAAGGGACGCGAGCGCGATGGACAGGCTGTTGAGCGGTGCATGGATCTGCAGCCAGATGATGCGCAGCGCAGGACTCCAGGGATAGAACGCCTGACTGTAGGCCAGCGCGCCAAGCGTCAGTGCGGCGGCCACCACGAGCATCGGCGCTGCGGCCCGCCGCAGCGTTGGCCACCGCCAGGCCACCGCCAGATAGAGGGCCGCGACGACCAGCGCATCGAAGGTAAAGTCCTCGTAGCGCGTTACCAGGGGCGCCTGCTGCTGGGTCTGCCAGCGCCATCCGACCAGCCCCACATGGATGGCCAGGGCAAACGCCACCAGTACGACAAGCACACGCACTGCGTACGGCCGCGCCAGGCCCAACCCGGCGGTCGCCATCAGGTAGGCCACGCCCACACCGGCCTGCAGCACCGACACCACCTCCGGCGGCGGCAGGTTCATCGCGCACCTGCCGTGCTGCTGGAGCGCGGCCAGGCCAGGGCGACGAAGAAGCCGCCGATGGCCAGCGCCATCCCCGCGAACGCCCAGGCCACGCCGCGGTCTCGCGCCAGGTACAGCCCGGCCCACGGGCGCACCTCCCGCAGGCGCATCTGCTCGCCGTCGACGACGACGCTGTCACCCGGCGTCAGCCAGCCATCGAAAAGGGTCTTCGGGCCGTGGGTCACCGCCATGTTCAGGCGCACCGGGTCGCCTTCGAGATAAAAGCGGTAATGGCGAATCTTGCCGCGCGTCTCCAGACTTTGCCTGCGTTCCGCGGTCCAGCGCGGTTTCCCCCAGTCGGCACGCGACAGGGGGAAATTCACCAGCAGCAGGCGCCGCTCCCCGTCGGGCAGCTGGCGTTCAAACACGGCGGCGTGACCGAAGGTGTTGTCCGGATGCACGCGATGGCCCGCCACGTCGAGCGGCCGGTTGGCGACAGTCTCGCCCTGTTGCGGCAGCCCGCCGCCCACCTGCCAGGTCAGCCCAAGGCGCAGTTCACGCAAATGGCTGCCCACCGCAACCGCTGCCGCAATACGGTCCAGGCGCAGCGCCACGTCAAGCGGTTCGGCGCGGCCACGGTCCCGGCTCAACTTGTCCGGCGTGCCGTACCAGACCTCGCCTTGCGCCAGTTCCAGGTGGGCGCCAAAGCTCGTCAGCGCGCTCGCCATGCCCCCCGCCACCAGCATCAGCAACCCGCCGTGCCCCACCAGCACGCCCCAGACGTGCGGCCGCGACCACGCGGGGCGGCGCAGCACGAACTGCAGCATGCCGACCGCGAGGTTGAGCAGGAGCATGGCGCACAGGCCCCAGAACCAGAAGCTGCCGTAGACGTCGGAGAAACGCAGGGTGGCGAGCGCGCCTCTGAGCCAGCCCCAGCCCGCCTGCCAGTCGCGCAATTCGTCCGGGCTGAAGCGCATTGATTGCGGCAGCGTGCCGCCCAGCGTCGCCGTCACCGCCACGGCCAGCATCAGCACCACTGCGAGCCGGTGCGAGCCCAGCAGCGTCCAGAATGTCAACTGCAACTTCCCACGCCCGTCACGCCAGTCGTGCCGGGGTCGCTGGCGCTATGGCAATCCACTCGGCGCCAGTTGCCGCTCTGGATGGCGTCGAGGTTGATGCCGGAATTGAGGCCATAGATGGTGCTGCCATTGATCGGGAAACGGTAGTGCGCGTTGTATGGCGCCTCGTCCGGCGTGCCGGTACCGTAGATGAGCAGCGCGCGCCGCTTCCAGCCGTGTGGCACGGCAGCGTGGCACGCGTAGCAGGGCATGTTGCGGAAATCGATATGGCGGTTATGCAGATTCTTGGCCGCGCCGCCGACGCGCCCGGAGAAACCCGTGCTGTACGCGCTGGTATTGGTACCCCCCCCATAGACGCCGCGGTCATGGCACTTGAAGCACAGGTGGTGGTCCGTGCCATTCATCCCGGTGGTGAAGTCATACGGCCCCCACAGGATCGGCCAGTAGTCGGCGCCATGCGGCCCCTTGAGGCCGGTCGTGTTCTGGCTGTCCGAATGGCAGTCGGCGCAGTTCATCACGCTCGATGGCGTCATCCCGCCGACCAACGCTGCGCTGTAATTCGCGCCGTCGGACGCGATGAAGTCGTTCTTGCCCGGCGCCACCACCGGATGGTATGAGGCGTTGTTGGGATTGAATTCCTTGGCCTGGTCGGTCAGCCGGTTGTCGCCACCAATGAGGCCATAGGGGTCGAGCGGCGGATTGAGGCCGAAGGCGTAGTAGGAGTGGCACTTGAGGCAGAGCTGGTGCTGGTACTGCACGTCATCGACCACCGTGTAGCTGGTGACGTTCGACCAGGCCGCGGGCCACGAAGGCTGCACGCCCCAGGTGCCCTTGAGCGCGTTGGAGGCGAGATTGCTGGTGGGCGTCCCGCTGCCCACGTTGGGCGAAACACCCGGCGATACGGCGTGCGGATTGTGGCAGTCCTCGCACTCGGCATGACGGTTGTCGCCGAGGTGCACCGCGTCCTCTCGTACCTTGCCATCGGGCATGCGCTTGGGATCGTGGCGCCCGTTGTAGGCCGGATTCTTCACCGGGTGCGCGTAGGCGCGTTCAAGCGCGTAGTCGATGTTCTTGGAACCCGTCGCGACATTGCCGTTGTGGCACACCAGGCACACGCCCGACTCGCCATCCTGCTTCAGGATGCGGCTGCCGCTGGTGGCGGCGTTGTGCGGCTGGTGGCAGTTCTCGCAGCCGTTGGCCTTGGGGGTGGAATTGGGATCGTTCGGGAGATCGTGCCCGGGCACATGCCAGGGGTTGAGCCCGAGGCCGTTCCACTGCGCCGTGGATTCGCGATGTCCCTGCGCCGCCACCGTCGACCAGTACTGTTTGTCGTGACAGGTGCGGCACAGTGGCGAACCATAGCCACCTGCGTCGGTAAAGCCGACGTGGAGAAATTTCGGATTGGCCGCGGTATGAGGATCGTGGCAGCTCGTGCATTGCATCTCACCGGCGCTGTCCGGCTTGATCTTGCCGGTGAGCGCGGCGGGCGAGACCAGTTCCGGGTTGGTCGCTGCCAGCGTGGCATCGTAGGTGAAGGAAACCGGATGGTCGTTGCGCAGGTCGGTGCCCAGGTTCGCCGTGCCGGTGAGAAAGGCCTCGAGGCCGGAGATCGTCCCCGACGCCTGGTGGCCGAACGGCAGGTTCTGCACGCCCCCCAGCGCGACCGTGCCGTCATGGCAGGACAGACAAAGCTTGGAATAGCCGGTGGGCTGTCCCGGTGCGGCGGCAGCAAGGGTGTTGCTGCCGTAGGGCGTGTAGACGGCCGCCGAAAGCTCATGATTCCAAAGCGGCACAGCGGGATTGGTGTTGTGCGGCGTGTGACAGAAGACACAGATCTGGGTCTCGGACGTCGCCTTGTAGGTGCCGGGACCGCTCGCGGAGAGATTGTGCTTGGTGTTCGCGATGTTGGCCATGCCCGAGGCGGTCCAGCCGAGCAGGCCGGCAATCAGCAGGATGGCGGCGAACCCTGCATAGCTGCGCGTCGTCATGGTGCAATGGCTCCGGTCATGAAGTTAGATGCGGCGCCGGGCGCGTGCCCCGCGGCAAAGCTGGGCCTATCGTGCATCGCGCCCTCCGAGGTATTGGAAGATCTGCACCCGGCTGTTGTAGGAGTCGGCTACGTAGAGCCGGTCCTGCGCGTCGATCCACAGCCCCGCGGGCAGCCAGAACTTGCCTGCCTCGTGGCCGGAGATGCCCCAGAACAACAGCAGTTGTCCCCTCTCGTCGAAGACCTGGACATTGTCGAAGCCTGCGTCGCTCACGTACACATGCCCCGCGCTGTCCAGCGCCACCCCCTTGGGTGCGGAAAAATCCCCGGAACCATCACCGTGCTTGCCGAAGGCCGAGACCTGTTTGCCGTCGGCGTCGAAAATCTGGATGCGCATGTTCATGCTGTCGGTGACGGCCAGGCGGCCAGCACGGTCGACCGCCAGGAACGTGGGGAAATTGAATTCCCCGGGTGCGACGCCGCGCCGGCCGATCACATTGGCAAGCTTGCCACTCGCCAGGTCGATCACCTTGATTTCGTGCGAGGGGGTGTCGGCTACGTACAGGCGCTTGCGCACACGGTCGATCGCGAGTGCGGACGGCCGCCTGAGCCAGCCGGCGGTATCGAGGAGGCGATCGAACTTGCCGTCCGGCCGGAAGACGAAAATCTTGTTCAATTCGCCGTCGGCGACATAGATCCGGTCGTCACCGTCCACCGCGAGGCCGATCGGCAGCCGCAGGGTGTCCCACTTGCTGCCGCGCAGGAAGGCATAGCGGCGCTGGCTGCGGTCGAAGATGTGCACGCGTCCGCGCTTGGTATCCGCCACCAGCAGGCGATCCTTGCCATCGACCGCGATCGCCATGGGGCGAACGATCCGTTCGTCATCCACTTCGCCGCGGATGAAGTCCCACACCTTGCGCAGGAAGCCCTTCTCGTGGCCGATATCCTCCGGGCTGGTGATCGAACCGATATAACGGATGCGTGGCCGCAACGGTGGCGACGGCCAGACCAGTTCGGGCGCGGCGGCCTGCGGTGCGCTCGGTGCCAGTGCCGCAGGCTCTCCACGCGCAGGCAGCGCGACGAGCAACGCCAGGCCGAGCAGGAGCACCTGCATCGGGCCACGCAACACCATGCACCACGGCACACGGGACGGGCCGTCGAGTGCGAACGAAACGGGTCGGTTCCTCATTGCATCACCATGATCGCGGCGCGAAGCAGCGCCCAAGTCTGCGCCCGTCCTTCGGGGCCAATAGCGGCGTGCCGTCATCGCGAAGTCGGCAGGGCCGTGGCGATCCCGCGTACCCGGATGCCGGGGTTCGTGTTGGCATTCCCGATCCATTCGCTGCGCTCGCAATGACAAACTCCGATCCCGGCACATCACCTCCACAAATTCTAATCTCATCGATAAAGCAGATGCTTGCGGCGCGACATATCGCCGTGGAAATACTTGTAGCGGAACAAGGCATCCATGCCGTGACAATCGGCGCACAGTGAAAAATCGCTGGTGTTGCGCAGGAAGCTGTTGCGTGCATCGCCCTCGACGTTGCCGCCTTCGCCCGCCTCCGCCTTCTGTGGGCTCCACTGGTGCGCGTTGTGGCAGGTCGGGCAGGAAATGATCCCCGAACCGCTGCGCGCGCCCTCGGGCGTGAAGACCGGGAAATGCCCGCCCTGTTCACGCCGGTTGCCCGCATTGGAGATGACGTTGACGGTGGACGGATGGCTGCCCTGCCGCGGCAGCTTTGCGGCGGCCACCTTGTCGGGGGCGTGGCAGGAACGGCACAAACCCTCCATCACATCCTTGCCCTCGCCCGCCGGGCGCGCCCACAGGCGAGCCTGGACCGCTGCGTTGTGCACCATATGACACTGCCCGCACACACCGGACGCCTGGGCATTCTGCCCCCGCACATTGGTCGCGTCTGGCGCGGTGACGGCGAGATCGTGGTCGGTGCCTTTCACCTGCTGCTTGTTGGGGTGACATTCGGCACACAGCGCCGGCTGCGGCCAGGCCGGCACGCGCAGAAAACTGTCGGCGGCCCCGCCCTCCACGTCGGCCCGCGCCCCGGCCTTGCTGGCCGGGTTCACCGGATCCCACCGGTGCAGGTCGTGGCAGGTGGCGCAGGCCACCTTGCCGCGGGCCGGTTCCTTCTTTCCGTCGGCGGTAAAGAGCGGCAGCGTGGTGTGGCCGCCGGTGTTCGCGAGATCCACGCGCAGCGGGTGGCTGTTGGTGCCGGTCTGCTTTTTCTCCGCCATGCCGCCGTCGCGGTGGCACTCCGCACACAGCACCTCGATCCCGTCCTGCCCCGGCCCGGTGTCCCGCGCCCACATCTTGGCGCCGTTGCCGTTGTGCGGCAGATGGCAGGCTCCGCACACGCCGGTCTCCGCCGTGGTGCGCCCCTGCAGGTTCTTCGCGGTGGGCGCCGAGATGGCGAGATTGTGCTTGGACAGGGCGATCGGCCCCTTGTCGACGTGGCAGTTGGCGCACAGCGTACCCTTGTTGTCGTTGGGCAGGCGCAGGAAGCTCGTCTCGCCCGTGCCCCGGGTCGTGCGTGGATCCCCGGCCGGCCGGGCCTTGGTGCCAGGCGCCCAGTTGTGGGGGTCGTGGCAGGTGCCGCAGGCCACGTTGCCGCCTTGCGTGGCGGGCACGCCATGCGGATCGTACAGCGGCAGCGCGACCGCCGGCCTGGCAGCCGCCTGTGTCGGCAACGCCCACTGCCCGTCCTTCGCCGTGATGCCGATGCGCTCGATCGGCACATCGAGCGGATGGCTGTTGGCACCGACGGTCCGGTTGCGCGCGAGGCCCTCGGCGTTGTGGCAGTTGAGGCAGGAGGACGAAGCGGGGTCGGTTCCCGCCAGTACCTCACGCGCCCACATGCGCGGTCCCTGACCGTTGTGCGGAACGTGGCAGCTGGCGCACACGCCAGCCTCTGCCGGCGTCTGGCCACGCATGTTGCGGGCGTCCGGCGCCATCACGGCGAGGTCGTGTTTGGTATTGACGACACCGGTCTTGTTCCGGTGGCAGGTCAGGCACAGCGCCGCCTCCGGGCCGTTGGGCTTGCGCAGGAACCTGTCGGCGCCGCTGCCGGGATCGCCGGGTTTGGATGCCTTGTCCGGATCGCGCGGATCCCACTGGTGCGGGTCGTGGCAGCTGGCGCAGCCAACCCGGCCCTTGCCGTCGCCCACGGACTTGACGCCTTCGCCCGTGTAGCCCGGGAGCTCCACCGCACCACCGAGACGCGCCATCTCGCGTCCCACCGGATGGGTGTGCGTGCCGACCTGCCGCTCGGCAGCCAGGCCACCGTCCGTGTGGCAGGTCAGGCACAGGTCGGACACCGGCTCATCGCCCGGCTTGACCGCACGCGCCCACATCTTCGGACCCTGCCCGCCATGTGGCACGTGGCAGGCGCTGCACACCCCGGCACGCCCCACCTCCTGGCCGCGCGCGTTGCGGTCGGCCGCATTCACCAGCGCCATGTTGTGCTTGCTCGTCGCCACGCTGCGCTGCCCGACATGACAGGTCAGACACAGCTGGGACTGCGGATTGGGGGCGACAAGGATCCGCGCTCCCTCTTCCGCGAAATGCGGCTTGTGGCAGGTCTGGCAGATCACCGTGCCGCCCTCGCCCAGCTTCGCCCCCTGCTCGAACAGCGTCCCCGGGATCTTGACCTTGTCGGGCCGGACGTTCACCGGATGGGTCCCCAAGCGGCCCGCCTCGGCAAGCGTGTGCGCATTGCGGTCCGCGTGACAGGTCCCGCACAGTTCGGAATTGGGATTCTTCACCGCCAGCAGCTTGCGCTCCGGTGCGCCGTGAACGAGATGGCAGGATTGGCAGATGACGTTGTTCCCGCTGCCAAAACGCGCACCCGCCCGGGTCAGCGCGTTCGGGATCTCCTTCATGGGACGAAAAACGGGGTGGTTGCCCTCATCCGGTCCAGTGCCGCGTTCCAGGTGACAGCCCATGCACAGGCTGGAATCGACGTTCTTCATGCGCAGGAACACCGGCGAGCGCTTCTCGCCCCACTCCACCCCATGCGCGCTGTGGCAGGTGCCGCAATACACCTTGCCGTCCTCGTTGAGCGGAAACAGCTGCTTGCCGTCGACCGTCGGAATGTTGACTTTGCCGGAAGGCTTCACCCCGATGGGGTGGAAGTTCCTGCGGTTCTGCCAAGCGAAACGCGAATCCAGGACGAAGCCGTCATGACAGGAAAAGCACATGCGGTCGGTACTCGCCGCATCCTGCCTGCCGGTCTCGACCACGGGCTTGGGATCGTGGGTGATCAGCGGCGTGACGTCCTTGCGATTGAAGTCGACCAGCCACATGACGTGACAGGTCGCGCATTCCCGCTGCGGCGAAATATCCCGTGCCGCCTCGGCAAGGCAAGGCAGCAACGCGAACAGTAGCGCCCATGCGAGCAGCCAGGCGGCCGGCGGCCGTTTCGCGAGGTGCGGAATGATCGTCGGCATGCCGTTCACCGCAGGCTGAATACGGACACCTTGTTCGCGAGCATTTCCGCCACGAACAGACGGTCCGATGCATCGATGGCCAGGCCACCGGGTGCCGTCACCCGGCGGATCTTGCCTCGCGTGCCCAGCACATACTGGAAGCGGTAGTCGCTGCCGAACACCTCCACGACGTCCATGTAGCTGTCGGTCACGTAGATGCGGCCGCGGCTGTCGAGCGCGACGCCCTTGGGACGGAAGAACTGCCCCGGCAACACGCCCCAGCCGCCGACCTGGAAGATGAAACGCCCCTGCGGATCGAACAGCTGCACGCGCGAATTGAGCGCATCCACGACATACACATTGCCGTCCCGCGCCACCGTCACCGAGGCGGGGTAGCGGAATTCGCCCTCGGCCTCCCCCTCCACGCCCCACTGGCGGAGTACCTGGCCCGCTGGGCTGAAGACGGTCAGCCGGTGCCCCCCGGTGACATACAGTGTCTTGCCGTCGGATGCGGGCGCCACGTCGATGGGGCGGATTGCGCCGGTGCGAAACGAGCCGCTGAAGCCGCCATTGGCATCGAACACCTGGATCCGGCGGTTGCCGCTGTCGGCGACGTAGACGCGCCCCTGCGCATCGGTGCCGAGGCCCACCGGATCGACGAATTCGCCGTTACCCTCACCCTTGCGGCCGAACGCGAACAGGAACTTGCCGGCTGGGGAGAACGCCACGATGCGATGGTTGCCGCCATCGACCACGTAGGCCCGACCGCCGGTGCCGATCGCCACGTCACTCGGCAGCGACAGGGCGACACCTCCACCGGACGCGAGATCGAACAGGTGGCGTGCCGGCGCCAGCGGAACCTGCGCCGCTGCCGGCCCCATCCCGGCCAAGCCAAGCAGGGTCGCAGCTGCGGCTACCCGAAGCGCGCGGCGCACCCCTTCCAGGCACATGCTACGGCGTCGTACCCTGCGGCGGCTCCGCCGCCCGGGGAGGCGCATCGAAGGCGTTGCGCCACCAACTGCGCGGATCACGCTTCATTTCCTCGGCACTCGGCGCCGGCGCCGGCTCGGTACTGCCGAACAGCACACCCTGACGCGACTTGTTCGTCTCGTCGAGGAAAATCGATGGGATGTAGAACTCCTTGTATTTCTGCACGATGCCGACAATGTTCAGGTTGGTGAGAGCACTGATACGCTGGTCCGAGAAGCCAAGCGCCCGATAGGGCACGAAGCTCTGCGGCTCCTCCGCGTGACAGCGTGTGCAGAAACGGCCGATCGGATTGACCTGGCTGTGGAAGGCCTTCTTGATCGAGCCGAGGTCCTGGTCCGAAAGCTGGCTACGCAGCTTGATGAACTCCTGTGCTTCCGGCGCATCCTCGGTAATTTCCAGAAGCGCCTCGCGGCCGTTGAGCGTGGTGTACGGCACGATCTTCGAGTAGAAGTCATCGGTCTCGAACAGCGAGCCGCTTGCCGGGTCGACCTCGGTCCCGAAGGGCTTGCCCTTGACCTCGATGCCCGAGTAGTTGAGCCAGCGCAGGGTAATGCTCTTTTCGGGGATCTTCCGGTCGTCGGCATGGCAGGTCATGCAGCCAAGGAACTGCGTGTGCATGTTGAGCAGCGTGCGGATCATGGGTTTCTTGGCGTGCGGATATTCGCTGTGGCAGGTCGAGCATACCGGACGCTTTCCCTGCGCCAGCGGGTCGACCGCAGGCACGTTGTGGAAGTGACGCGCCCGCTCCTTCTGCCGCTCGACATCCAGCTTCGCCAGGAGCATCGGGGTCTCGGGCTCCTTCTTGGTGCCCATCAGGGAGTAGATGGACGAGACGAGCAGGACGCCGATGATGATCCACAACAGCACGGACACCATCCACGCCCAGATCGGGTGGTTGCGTCGCAGGCCCGAGATGGAGAAGACGTCGCGCCGGATCTCGCCGGGGATACGCGCCTTGTGATCGATGATGATCAGCACCGCGATGGCGAAGAGGATGAACATCACCACGGCCAGCGCCACGAAAATGCTATCAAGTTGAACGATTTGATGCATGGTCAATCCTTAAATTTAGTCGTCAGCCCTGGGTCAGCATCAGCCAGATCGCGTACAGGCCGAACGCGGTCCACGCGAGCACGAAGGCCAGCGAGCCATAGGCGATCACTTTCTGCCACGTCTTCAGTTCGGTTTTCATTGCGTTCCAGTGCAGCCCGGGTTCCCGGTAACGTTCCCGCCAGCCGGCCCGCTGCCGGCCGGCGTGGAAGTCGAATGGTCATTCACGCGGCTGCGTCCCCCAGATTTTCTTGCTCTCGATCAACTGCCTGAGGTAGCGGCGCTCCTCGGGCATGGTGACGATGCAGCGCAGGTATTCGTGGAAATGCTCCTCGATCTGGTGCTCACGGGTGATCTTGCCGGTCAGGAAAGTCCACTGCATCGGGAAACGGCCCGGTGCGAGGTGGACGTTGTACCAGTGCCAGAACGCGATCACCAGCAATGCCAGCAGCGCTTCATGGGGATGCGACAGGCGCATCATCTCCTGAAAGTGGGACGCCATGCCGCTCGGCAGGATGCTCGCCCAGACATCCGGGAAGAGGAAGGTCGACCCCGAGACCACCATTACCGTATTGCCGAAGCCGGCTGCGAAGTAATGGATCTTCTGCTTGTACATGAACTTGTCCATTTCAGGGCGCACGGGACGCTGCCCGCCAAAGAACAGCATGTCCTCCTTGAAATCGCTGACGTCCTTCCAGATGGGCAGGATGGTGCGGCGCAGTTCGAAGGTGCGGTTGCGCCACTTGATGAGGGTCCCCAGGCCGATGGTCGCGAAGTGGTACACCATCGCGAAGATCATGGTCACCGCGAGCGTCCGGTGGATGACGCGCGTCACCTCCAGGCCGCCCAGCATGGAATTGAACGGCTCCGCCCAGAACGCGGTGTGGTAGTAGATGGGCAGGCCGGTGAACGCCAGCAGCAGGAACGTTGAAAAGATCAACAGGTGCTGGATGCGGATGTGGATACTGTAGCGGTAGAAGTCGCCGATCGGGTTCGAGTCGACATTCTTGTACAGCAGCGAGCGATCGTCCGGCAGCAGCGCGATCACCTCGTCGATGTCGCGCTCATCCTCCGCTCCCACCCTGTTGTGGCGCTTTGCGTTGTGCACCACTTCGCGTGCTTCTTGTGACAATTCCATCTTCAGCGTGTCCTTATGCGTCAATTCGTAATGGATTCAATCTCTCGTCGGCCTGCTGCGGCCCGTCACGGAATGCGGTTGCTCTTGCGCCGCGTGCGCCGCCACCAGGACGTACCCTCGCGGAAGCGCCAGCTCGCGCCGTCGCGCACACGTCCCCAGGTCTCGAACGCGGCGAGGCCCACCAGGGCAACCAGCACACTGTTACCCACGATGTTGTAGATGAGTTCGGCATAGTGCTTGAACGCGTTGTCTTCCTTCTTGCTGGAAGGATGCGGGTCGAGCGTCGCGTAATTCTCATCGGCGCGCACATGACACTGCTTGCAGGTCTGCACGCGGTTCTGCGCGCTGACCGGCGACTTCGGATCACGCGAGGGCAAGAGCTCGTGCACGCTGAGGTAGTAGTTCACGGTATTGGCGTGACAGTTCAGGCAGTTCGCCGCATTGGGGTTGCCATACTTGGTCACCTTGCCGTGGAAGCTCTCCTCGTACGACGACACCGCGATCGGAAACTTGCGGCCCAGTTCGCGCCCCTCCTGCTCCGCAAGGTGCTGGCGCCGCGCCACCAGATCCTTGTCAGCATGACAGGTGGAACACATGGCGACGATTTCCTGCGGCGAACGCTTGACTTCACGGATGCGGCGACTCGTGTGGTTGTACCACTTCTCGGCAAACGCCGAATCCTCGTGGCAAACCACACAGCGATCGACGATGTGCTGGGGCGGTTTCTCTTCCTTCGCGTTGTAGAGCGGATTGGTGTGACAGTTCACGCAGTACGGCTTGTCCGAATCGCCGCCGGTGGCGACCTTTTCACGCCCGTGTACGCTCTTGCGGAAGGTATCGACGATCGGCTTGTGGCTGAACGGCTTGCCGGTCGACGGATTTTGGATGGAGTGGCATTCCGACTCGCAGGTGACCCCCGTGGTCAAGGGCTTGTGCGGCAGCTCCCTGATTTCCTTGTGGCAGTCGCGGCACGGCACGTTGCGGTGCACGGTCTTCGTGAACACATGCGGCATCACGTAATAGCTTTTCTGGTTGCCGTCCTCGTCGATGCGCCCCATCTTCGGGTACTTGTGGCACATCAGGCAGGCCTCGTCGTCCTCGAAGGCCAGGGCCGGCCCCGCATAGCCCACAAGCAGCGCAAGCATCCACGCCACGCAGCGTCTGATCAAGTTCTCCATCCTCGTTCCTTCTGGTGTTTCCATGAATTCGTTTCTCCCTCGCCCCGCAGGGCGGTTCCGCTGCCGCGCGAAGCGGCAATGCGGTCCGGCCTTTTCCGCTACTTGTCGTGACAGTTGCTGCAAATCGTTTCTCCCCCCACCGTACGCAACCGCTTGTAGCCGTCTGCGCCCCTGTCCACCCGTGCGTCGCGCTGCACGCCGCGTTCGTGCGGGTTGTGACAGGTGGCGCAGAAGATGCGGCCGCTGGCAGGTTCCAGCGGCACCACGATGTCACGCGTGGCTTCGGACCGCTGGATGCGCTTCAGGATCTCCGGTGTCGGCCGCACCAGATGATTCGGTCCGGCCTGCGTCGAGTGCCTGGCGAAATGTGCCCAGTTGCCACCCGGATGGGGCCGCCACGGGTGGCAGCCCGTGCACAGCTTGGTCAGGTCATCCGTCACGTTGAAGCTCACATCATCGATGCCGCGCGCGTCGCGGCGATTGGGTGTGACGCTGTGGCATACCAGGCAGCGGTCGGTCAGCAGTTCACCCTCGTCGCTGATCTGGTCGTGTGGGTTGAGGCGATCATAGTGCTTGGGGTCATGGCAGTTGAAACACAGGTCGGTGCGCGCGCGATAGGGCCCGCCGCGGAAGAATCTCGGGTTGAGGCCCTTCTCCGCGAACCGCTCCTTGCGGCACTGCATCGGCAGGTCGTGGCAGGCGATGCAGGTCACCACGCCGTCGCCACGCTTGATCGCCTGCCGGAAATCCTCCGGCATCCGCGTGCGCTTTTCGGCGGACGGCACCATGCCCACTGCATGAATGTAGTTGTGCACCGACACGGTGTCATGACAGTTGTTGCACAGTTGGTTGATGTCCTTCACAAGTAGCTTCGCATCCTTTTCGCCCGGCGTGCCGCGATGGCAGGCGTTGCACCCCTGACCGTCTTCCCGCCAGTGCGGGTCGGGAATCTGATCCACACCGATCTCGCCCTGCCGAACCAGGTTCGGGATCTCGCCAACATTGCCGAACAGACTCTTTTCATCCCACGCTTTCTTCAAATTCCCGCTCGCGGCCGACGCAGCCTGAAACAGGCCGTATCCCAGCAGCAGCCAGGCCACAAGCCGAACCAGCCACGAGGCAAGGCCATCGCGTCCCCATGCGCTAACGCCACGCACTCACAAGACCTTCCTGCGTTGCGACCAGTACGCTGCCATCGCTGATGGCCGGCCCTCCGAACACACCGCCGCCGAGCTTCTGTTCCCAGGCGATCCGTCGCCGTTCCAGGTCGATCCCGACAAGGCGCCCGTCCAGGGTCGCCAGCATGGCCAGACGATTGATCGCCACGCTCGGCGAGTGGCGCACCTCCCCATCCAGCGACATCTGCCATGCGACGCGGCCATCCGCCGCATTCAGGGCATAGAGGACACCGCTGCGGCTACATACATACACCTTGTCGCCCAGCGGAACCGGCGTGCCCTGGGGCCAGTCGTCCAGTTCCGTGCGCCACAGGATCGTCCCCGCCGCGGCATCGAGCGCATACACATGGCGGTCGTATGCGCCCTGGTACAGCCTGTCACCTGTCACCGCGGGTGCACCGTAGAGTGACGACCCCAGGTCCGCCTGCCAGACCAGTCCGCCGCCGTTGCGCTCGACCGCGTGCAACTCGCCGTTCTTGCCCCCCACGTAGACCCGCGCAGCATCCACCGCTGGCCCGGCGAAGTTCCCGCCATACTTGTAGTCCTTGACGCGGTAGCGCCAGACCTGTTTCCCGTTCTGCAGATCCAGCGCGTAGAGGAACTGATCTGCACTCGCCACGTAGACCCTGCCATCCCGCACCGCGGGAGGCGCCACCACGCTTCCGCCGGGCTTGGCCTGCCAGCGCCGCTTGCCGTCGAAGGTCGCCAGGGCCGTCACGCTGCCGTCCTTCGCCGCGACGATGACCAATCCGTCCGCCAGCGCCGGTGACGCCACGATTCCGCCGCCCGCCTCGAACTGCCACAGGACGTTGCCCTTGCGTGCGTCCAGCACGCTCAAGCCACCTTCGCTGCCGGCCACGAACACCATCCCATCCCCCGCCACCACCCCGGCCTGGACTTTGCCCGCAGGAGAACGCGCCCATTGCCGCGCCGGCCCCTTCGCAGCAATCGCGTCCGTACTCTGGTGCAGGCGCTCCGGTCCGCCACCGAGCATGGGCCAGTCCGCCGCGTGCGCCGGCGCCATGGCAAGCATCAGCATGGCCAGCAGTGCACGGCACACACGGTCAGAAACGCAAGTCATAATCCCGTTTCAGCACGACGGTGATCGAGCTTTCCTTGAACGGCGCGAATTCCTGGCGGGCATCGCGGTAACGGTAGCGTGCCGTGGCCTGCCACTTGCCCACGCGATAGTTCAGGTCCGATTCGAGCGTCAGTTTCCTGCCTGCCGTGTAGAGCGTCCCGTCGACCTGTTCCGCCCGCGCCAGCGCCGTCCAATGCAGCCCGCCACGCAGCGTCATGTTGGCGCGCAATTGCGCGTAATGCGTGTCGAGGTCGACATCCTGGCTGGTTCCGTTGGTGAGTCCCGCAGAAAACATGACGCTGCCGGCCTGCGAAAAACGATGCAGCCAGCCGAACTCCGCCCGTGCGCTCTGCGTTTCGGTGGAATCGTAATAATAGTCGTCCGGCGACGGTGCCAGCGCGCTCCACACCGCGTACTCCTGCCGGTAGCGGCGATACTCGACCGCCCCCTGGAGCATGTTCTGCTGTGACAGCGTGCTGGTGACGCTGTAGCGCACGTTGTATTCACCGCCACTCGGTTCGCCCACGGTCTGACTCGCGCGCAGTTGCAGCGCGTCGGTATACCGCGGCGAACCCATCCGGGTGTAACCCAGATCGACACTGTGGGTCGCATTGCGCTGCGCCGGAAGACTCGAAGTCGTGGCCGAGGTATCGGACTGCGTCGCCAACAGGCCATAGCCGCCAGTCACCCGGTAATTTCCGAACGTATTGAAATAGGCCACCGACCCACTGGCGGAGACCGCAGTGCTGTCCTGGGTTTCATACCCGCCCCCCAGTGCTGCCTCCCATTCCGAAGCGGTGCCGTTCAACCCCAGCATGCCGCTGGCCTGCCACCTGTTGTTAAAGCGGTACGTCAACCCGCCCGAGAGATTGTGCGTCACGCTTCGACTGCTGCCGACATCGCTCGTGCTCAATCCCAGGCTGTAGTAGTGGCGCAACCTCTCGGTTTGCTGCACGTTGAGCATGCTGTTGAAGCCGAGGAACCGCGAATCCAGTCCGTGGCCGCCGGATAGCAGGTTCCCCCACTCGTCGCTTCGATCGTAGAAGGTCACGTTGGCGGTGAGCGTTGCCTTTTCTCCGAAGAGCGAACGGTCGTTGAGGTACAGATAATTCTGCCGCTGACTGCTGCCGAAGGCCTCTTCGTCCCACGCCGTGTGACGGTAGCCATAGGACAGCGCGGATTCCCCCCACTGTCTGGGCCGGATCGTCCGGCTGGCGTCGAGTCCGAACGACAGGTTCTCCTCGGCACGCGGGACGACCGCACTGCGTGAATCCGAGGTCGTGCGATCGACATAGAAACTGCTTCGCCCGATCCACTTGCTTTCCATTCCCCAGCGCGCGCCCATGCTGCTGGTGGAAAGCTCATACGAAGGACTCCAGAAATCCGACACCGTGCTCTGGCTCCGGTTGGCGTAGACAATCAGCGGATTGGGCCGATTGGGAAACCAGGTGGTGTGGAGGCGATAGCCCAGAGTATCCAGCCCGGTTTCCCCGTCCAGACTGGCCTCAGCCGTGTTCACCGTCTCCGTCTGCAGCGTCACCCCCGCGTCGAACACCGCAAAACGCGGATCCCAGAGGTAACCGCGTCCGTTGAGATCGAAGCGCCCACGCAAGCGCGTGCGATCGCGCTCACCAGCCACCGACTCGTAGCGATAGTCCTCGGCTTCCATCCCGATGGCGCCTGAAAGGGAGACGAGCTTGCCCGCTCCGCCCAGTTCGGACATTTTCAGCGCCATGACTTGGGCGGGAAACAGGGCCAGAAGCGCGGCGAGCACCGGCCTGACCCGCCCGGGGCCATGTCGACCATCCCCTTTAGCCACACTGGCGGTTACTTATCGTGGCAGGACAGGCACAAGGTGCTCCCGGACATCGACACGCGCAGAAAAGCCATGCCCGTCGGATCCTGGGAGGTATGCGGGTCATGGCAGGACGCGCACTGCACCTTGTCGTTGAAAAGCTTCACCCCGGTCAGGCTCCCGGGCGCCTTGAGGCCGCCGTCCGCCGCCGCCAGCGCCGCATCATAGGTGAAGTTGACGGGATGGTCGTTCTTCAGGGCGGTACTGCTCGAACCGAGGTTCGCGGAGCCGGTGATATTGGTCACGCCACCCGCCATGGTCGTCGTCGGCCGCGCGTTGGACGGATTATTGAGCGAGTTGACCGCCACCGAGCCGTCGTGGCAGGACAGGCAGAGGTTGCTCACTGCGGCGGTAGTGGCATCCACCCCGCCGATTTCCGCGGCATCGGTCGCGTCGAACGTCGGACTCGAATAGGTACCGTAGGCCGCCGTGGTCGACAAGGTGTGGTTCCACAGCGGAATGTTGTCATTCTTGATCGCATCGTGTGGCGTGTGGCAGAACACACAGATCTCGGTCTGGTCGGTCGATTTGATCGTGCCGGTGCCGGTGACCGAGAGATTGTGTTTGGTGTCCGCGATGCCCGCGGCAATCGCGCCACTCGACAAGGCAGCCAACAGCGCCACCAGTATCCCGGCCAACCCGGGATTGGGTTTTGTTTGTGCATTCATTTCAAGTCTCCTCGTTAAAAAATCCAGCAAAAATCAAAATAGCGTTGCGGCATGATTGCGCCACACGCCCTCGATGCGCTCGCCCGATCGCCCCGGATACTGCTCATTCGTCAGCACCCTTTTTATCCTTGATGTATTGAAAAACCTGGACGCGGGCGTTCATCGAATCGACGACGTAGACCCTGTCCGAGGAGTCAATAAAGATCGCCGTCGGAATCCAGAACGTCCCCGGTTCCCGCCCCGCGCGGCCCACGAACAGCAGGAGTTTTCCGTCACGGTCGAAGATCTGGAAGTTGTTGAATGCCGCATCGATGACGTAGATGTTGTTATCGGCATCGACAGCTACCCCCTTGGGACGGCTGAAACTGCCGTAGGAATCCCCGAGACGTCCGAATGTATTCAGGTATTTTCCTTCCTGATCAAATACCTGCACGCGGAAATTGCCTGTATCGGTGACCAGAATCCGGCCTTCTCGATCCACGGCCAGATTAACCGGATAATTGAATTGCCCCGGATCCGCGCCGCGCTCGCCGAAATCGAACAGGAATTTGCCATCCATGTCGTACACGAGCACCCGATGCCTGATCGTGTCCGTCACGTACAGGCGGTTGCGCGTTTCATCCAGGGCCAGCCCCGTGGGGCGCCCGATGCTCTCGGGCTTGCCGAGCGCCTGCAGGGTCTTGCCTTCCGGACTCAGCACCAGCACCTCGTTGCGCTCTGAATCGCTGACATAGAGGCGCCCCCGGCGGTCGAGGCGAATTTCAAGCGGATTGTAGAGAGCACCGTGCGCGTCCGTCCTCAGCGGACGGACTTCCCGCCTGTCGAGATCGAACACCATGATTGCGCGCAGCCTGGTGTCGGTGACGTAGATGCGCTTGCCGTCGGCCGAGGCCGTCACGCCATAGGGTTTGTCGAGCGCGATGCCGGTTTTCTTCTCGCCCAGCAAGGTCGCGCGCAGATCGTTCTTCGGGCCGAGATCGCCCTCGCTGCGATACTCCGCGAGAAAGCGGATACGCGGCTGTTCGGGCGGCATCGGCCACACCAGCCCGGCGGTCTCGGTCTTCTTCACGGGTTCCGCCGCGCAGCCAACGAGGCCCGCCAAGGCGATGCCCATGCAGGTCAGCGCGAGCGCATGCTTCCATCCCGATGAGCCTGTCTCTTTCATCTCTCCAATCCCGTGTGCCGGCGGGATCTCTCCGCTAGCGCTTTCTTTGCATAAAGCAACTTTTATTGTTTTATGCACTGATCAATTTTCTTAATACGATATCAACGGATCAGCATATCCGCAACAGGGCGCCCAAACTTTTTTTCAAGGGAGCCCGAAAACGGATCGCATCCCATTGAAAAATTGCGTTTTTTCAGTCGCAAAAAACCCCGCCCGTGACCATGTCTTACCGGGGCGCGGATGTTACGTGGAGGTGACGGACCGGGCAAATGGTATTTCCCACCCATCCTCGCTACGCGGCAATCGGCTTTCTGCCGCACGAAACGGGAGAAGCCGCCCTGCAAAGGGCGCCCATGCGGGACGCAAAAAAAACGGGCAGCCCCCTGGGGCTGCCCGATGATCTGCTGCGATGCGGCGTGAGCCGCTCGTCAATTACTGCGACAGCGACACCATGTGGTTGACCGCGGCTTTCACCTCGTCGTCGCTCAGCGTTGCCGCACCGCCACGCGCCGGCATCATCCCCTTGGCGCCGGTGAAACCTTCCAGCGCATGCTTGTACAGGGTGTCCATCCCCTGCGCGATACGGGGACCCCACTCGTCCTTGTTGCCCGGGATCGGAGCGCCGGCAGCTCCCACTCCATGACACAGTGCGCAGGTCTTGTTGTACACGCTCTTGCCCTGGTCGGTACTCGCGACGGCGGCAGCGCCGTCAGCGGGTGCCGCGGCTTCGGGCGCCGCGGGAGCCTCCACTGCCGGTGCCGCGGGAGCCGCGGCTTCGGGTGCGGGGGCCACAGCGTCCTGCGCAGGCTGCTCCTTCTGGCCGCAAGCGCTCAACCAGGCCACGAAGCTCAGGGCCAGAACGAGGGAAGTCTTGTTCATCAATCTATCTCCTTTTGGATCAAATCAAGCAGTTAAAGTGAGTCAAATTATATTCTTGTACCAAAGCGATTTGGTTCGAGTGAACCGGCCACGAACCTGCAGCCAGCCACCCTCAACCCCAGCGGGACTATATCACGATCCACTTATCCTGGGCCGCCCCGGATTGTTGTGAAGGATTACCCCCAAGATATCACCCACCCCGTCCTGCCCGCCATTCGATCTGCCTTTTTCTTTTTTTTTCATACGGATAACTGAATACCCCCCATACCTCTTTGGGGGTATGCACACACCCCTGTCTCCTTTTTCACCCTCTTTTCATTTGATCCCCGTTCCATAGAATCACGTCACCAAATCGGATAAACACATCCGTAAACACAACGGGAGTTCTGTTCATGGCGACGCAGACGTACAAACAGATTTCGGTTCTGACGATGAGCACGCTGGCGTTCACGGTGTGTTTTGCGGTTTGGGTGATGTTTTCCATCATCGGCATTCCGATCAAGGCCAACCTCGGCCTGAACGAAACCCAATTCGGCCTGCTCGCCGCCACCCCCATCCTCACCGGCTCGCTGATTCGCCTGCCCCTGGGCATGCTGACCGACAAGATCGGCGGCCGCATCGTCTTCTTCGTCCTGATGGTGTGCACCGTCATCCCGATCTACCTCATCAGCATGGCCACCGAATACTGGCACTTCCTCGTGCTGGGCCTTTTCGTCGGCGCTGCCGGCGGCGCGTTCTCGGTGGGTATCTCCTACGTCGCACGCTGGTTCCCGCCGCAACGGCAGGGACTGGCGATGGGTATCTTCGGCGCCGGCAACGCGGGCGCCGCAGTCACGAAGTTCCTCGCCCCGTCGCTGCTGGTGGCCTATGGCTGGCAGACCGTGCCGCAGGTCTACGCGGTGGGCATGTTGGTGATGGCCATCCTGTTCTGGATCTTCACCTATACCGACACCTCGCACCACGTACCCACCCACGTCACGCTCCGGCAGCAGCTCGCCGCGCTGAAGGACCCCAACGTGTGGAAGCTGTGCCAGTACTACTCGATCGTGTTCGGTGGCTACGTGGCGCTGAGCCTGTGGATGACCAAGTACTACATCACCGAGTACGGCTTCGGCATGCAGACAGCCGCGCTGCTGGCTGCGATCTTCGTACTGCCATCGGGCGTGATCCGTGCCATGGGCGGCTGGCTGTCGGACCGATTCGGCGCGCACAAGCTGACCTGGTGGGTGATGTGGGTGTCCTGGATCTGTCTGTTCCTGCTCTCCTATCCGCAGACCGAGCTGGTGATCCAGACCACCAAGGGGACCATGTCGCTGCACCTGGGCCTCAACGTCTGGGTGTTCACCGCCCTGCTCTTCATTCTCGGCCTCGCCTGGGGCTTCGGCAAGGCGAGCGTGTTCAAGTACATCTCCGACCAGTACCCGACCAACATCGGCGTGATCTCCGGCATCGTCGGCCTCATCGGCGGCCTCGGTGGTTTCGTCCTGCCCATCATGTTCGGTGCCATCGTCGACCTCACCGGCATCAACAGCGGCATCTTCATGCTGATGTACGGCGTCACCTGGGTTTCGCTGATCTGGATGTATCTGACTGAAGTACGCACCGTGCCGATGATCAAGACCGCGAACACCGACACCCTCGAATAATCCCCAAAACATCACTCGCTCAAGGAGAACCTGCATGTCCACGAACATCAAGGACTGGAACCCGGAAGACAATGCCTTCTGGGAATCCACCGGCAAGAAGATTGCCAGCCGCAACCTGTGGATTTCCATTCCCAGCCTGCTGCTCGGCTTTGCCATCTGGCTGATGTGGGGCATCATCACGGTGCAGATGCTGAACCTCGGTTTTCCCTTCACCAAGGAAGACATGTTCGGCCTGACCGCCATCGCCGGGCTCGCCGGCGCGACCTTGCGCATCCCCTCTTCGTTTTTCATCCGCATCGCCGGCGGCCGCAACGCCATCTTCCTCACCACCGCACTGTTGATGATCCCGGCCTTCGGCACCGGTGTCGCGCTCCAGGACAAGGACACGCCACTGTGGGTGTTCCAACTGCTCGCCCTGCTCTCCGGCATCGGCGGCGGCAACTTCGCATGCTCCATGTCCAACATCAGCACGTTCTACCCCAAGCGCCTGCAGGGCACCGCACTGGGCCTGAACGCCGGTCTGGGCAACTTCGGTGTTACCACCATGCAGATCCTGATTCCCTTGGTGATGACCGCGGGCATCTTCGGTGCTTTCGCCGGCGGCTCGATGGAACTGATGAAAGACTCGGGCTGGATTCTCGGCAAGATCGTCGCCGGAACCCCGACCTTCATCCAGAACGCCGGCTTCGTCTGGCTGTTGGCGCTAGTCCCGCTGGCCTTCCTCGGCTTCTTCGGCATGAACAACCTGCTGCCGATTTCCCCCAGCATCGGCGGCACCATTCCGGCGTTCATCAAGATTCTGTGGCTGTATGGTCTGGCCTTCGTGACCGCCGGCGTCGGACTTTATCTGTACCTGCCCCCCGCCTCTGGCGGGTTGGGCGTGCTGAACATGTGGGTGGCACTGCCGCTGATCATGGTCGCAACGCTCCTCCTCATGCGCGTCTTCGCCATCGGCGAGATGAAGGCCGGCATTCAGAAGCAGTTCGCCATCTTCTCCAACAAGCACACTTGGTCGATGACCGCACTGTACGTAGTGACCTTCGGTAGCTTCATCGGTTTCTCCGCTGCCGTGCCCCTGTCCATCACCGTCATTTTTGGCGACACCCACGTGTTCGACGCCGCCAGCCAGACCTGGATTCACACCAAGAACCCGAATGCGCCTTCCGCGCTGACTTACGCCTGGATCGGCCCCTTCGTTGGCGCGCTCATCCGCCCGGTGGGTGGCTGGATCTCCGACAAGGTGGGCGGCTCCATCGTCACCCAGATCATTTCCGCGGTGATGGTCGCGGCTTCCGCCTACGCGGGCTATATCATGATGCAGGCCTATCAGTCCGCCACGCCGGAAGTCTACTTCACGCAGTTCATGGTGGTTTTCGTCGTATTGTTCGCCGCCTCCGGCATCGGCAACGGCTCGACCTTCCGTACCGTCGGCGTGATCTTCGACCGCACCCAGGCCGGCCCCGTGCTCGGCTGGACCTCCGCCGTCGCCGCCTACGGCTCGTTCATCGCCCCGGTGGTGATCGGTGGACAACTCAAGGCAGGCACCCCGGAAAACGCCATGTACGGTTTCGCCGTGTTCTACGCCGTGTGCCTGGTCTTGAACTGGTGGTTCTACCTGCGCAAGAACGCCTATGTGAAAAACCCCTGACAAACACCGGGGACCGGGGCAGGTACACGACGCCGTCCCGACCCCATCCGATTCCTGAATCATAGCGACCCAAAGGAGCGACAATGAGTCACTTTCTCGACCGACTGAAGTTTTTCGAAAAGAACAAGGAGTTCTTCTCCAACAACCACGGCGTTGTCACCAACGAAGACCGTGACTGGGAAGACGCCTACCGCCACCGCTGGCAGCACGACAAGATCGTGCGCTCCACGCACGGCGTGAACTGCACCGGCGGCTGCTCCTGGAAGATCTTCGTGAAGAACGGCCTGGTGTCGTTCGAGATGCAGCAGACTGACTATCCGCGCACCCGCGCCGACCTCCCCGACCACGAGCCGCGCGGCTGCCAGCGCGGCGCCAGCTTCTCCTGGTACCTGTACAGCCCGCAGCGCATCAAGCATCCGCTGATCCGCGGCCGCCTGCTCGACCTCTATCGCGCCGAGCGCAAGTCGGGCAAGGATCCGGTCGAAGCCTGGGCCGCCATCCAGGCCGACCCCACCAAGCGCGCCAAGTACGTGCACGTACGCGGCCTCGGCGGCTTCGTGCGCAGCAACTGGGAAGAGGCGAAGGAAATCATCGCCGCGGCCAACGTCTACACCATCAAGAAGTACGGCCCCGACCGCATCTTCGGCTTCTCGCCGATTCCCGCGATGTCGCAGATTTCCTACGCGGCCGGCGCGCGCTACCTGTCGCTGATCGGCGGGGCCTGCGGCTCCTTCTATGACTGGTACTGTGACCTGCCGGCCGCTTCGCCGCAGACCTGGGGCGAGCAGACCGACGTGCCCGAATCGGCCGACTGGTACAACTCCACCTACATCATCGTGTGCGGCTCCAGCCTGCCGACCACGCGTACCCCGGACGCCCACTTCGTCTCGGAAGTCCGCTACAAGGGCGCGAAGGTCATCTCGATGGCCCCCGACTACGCCGAGTTCTGCAAGGCATCCGACCTGTGGATGCCGGTCGGTCCCGGTACCGATGCGGCGGCCTTCCTCTCCATGGGCCACGTCGTGCTGAAGGAATTCTTCATCGACAACAAGGACCCCTACTTCACCGAGTACGCGCGCAAGTACACCGACCTGCCGATCCAGGTCATGCTGCGCAAGCACGGCGACGGCTACGTCTCCGACCGCTGCCTGCGCGCGTCCGACTTCGCCAACAACCTCGGCGAGAGCAACAACCCCGAATGGAAGACCATCGTCTACGACGCGAAGAGCAAGTCGTTCATCGCACCGAACGGCTCCATCGGCTTCCGCTGGGGCGAAGAAGGCAAGTGGAACCTGCTGCCGAAGAACGCCGCCAACCAGCAGGAAATCGAAGCCGAACTCTCCTGCATCGACAGCAAGGATGAAGTCGTCTCCGTCGGCTTCCCGCACTTCGTCGAAGGCGAAGGCGAGCTGCTGTACCGCAACGTGCCGGTGCGCCGCATGAAGCTGGCCAGCGGCGAGGAAGTCCTGGTCACCTCCGTGTTCGACATGCAGGTCGCGCAGTACGGTGTCGACCGCGGCCTGGGCGGTGGCAACGTCGCCAAGAGCTACGCCGACGCCAACGTCGCCTACACGCCCGCCTGGGGCTCCAAGATCACCGGTGTCAAGGCCGCCGACCTCGAGCGCACCGCGCGCGAGTTCGCGTACAACGCCTCGAAGACCAAGGGCAAGTCCATGGTCATCATGGGCGCCGCGATCAACCACTGGTACCACAATGACATGGGCTATCGCAGCGTGATGAACCTGCTGCACCTGTGCGGTTGCGTCGGCCAATCCGGTGGCGGTTGGGCGCACTACGTGGGCCAGGAAAAGCTGCGTCCGCAGGCCGGCTGGGCGCCGATCGCCTTCGGCCTCGACTGGCAGCGTCCGCCGCGCCACATGAACTCGACCTCCTACTGGTACTTCCACACCGACCAGTGGCGCTACGAGACCCTCAAGGGCGACGACCTGACGTCGCCGGCCGGCAGGGGCAAGAACAAGGGCTATTCGCTCGCCGACTACAACGTCGCCGCGGTGCGCATGGGCTGGCTGCCGTCCGCCCCGCACTGGAACGCCAACCCGCTCGACCTGGTCACCGAAGCCGAGAGGGCCGGCGCCACCGACGAGGCCGGCGTTGCGAAGCACATCATCGGCAAGCTGAAGGACGGCTCGCTCGACATCGCCTTCGCCGACCCGGATAACCCCGTCAACTGGCCGCGCAACCTGTTCGTGTGGCGCGCCAACCTGATCGGCACCTCGGCCAAGGGCCACGAGTACTTCCTCAAGCACCTGCTCGGCGCGCAGAACGGCGTGCTGAAGGAGTCCGGCGACGGCCGCGACAACAAGCTGATCAAGTGGGTCGAGGAAGCCCCTGTTGGCAAGCTGGACCTGATGGTGGACATCAACTTCCGCCTCAACTCCACCGGCGCATATTCCGACATCATCCTGCCGACCGCGACCTGGTACGAGAAGAACGACCTCAACACCACCGACATGCACCCGTTCATCCACCCGCTGTCGGAAGCGGTGAGCCCGGGCTGGGAGTCGAAGTCCGACTGGCAGATCTTCAAGAACATCGCCCAGACCTTCTCCGCACTGGCCGCGAAGCACCTCGGCACGCGCAAGGACCTGGTCGCCCTGCCGATGCAGCACGACTCGCCCTTCGAGATGGCGCAGCCCTTCGGCGAGGTCAAGGACTGGAAGAAAGGCGAATGCGACCCGATCCCGGGCAAGACGATGCCGCTTCTCAAGGTGGTCGAGCGCAACTACGCCGACATCTACAAGAAGTACATCGCCATCGGCCCGCTGATGGTCAAGCTGGGCAACAACGTCAAGGGCCTCGACTGGAACACCGAGGAAGAGTACGAGCAGTTGAAGGTGATGAACGGCACCGTCAAGGAGCCGGGCGTGTCCCAGGGCATGCCGTCGCTCGAAGAGGACATCTTCGTGTGCGACTCTGTGATGCGCATGGCGCCGGAAACCTGCGGCGAGGTGGCGCACAAGTCGTGGACCGCGCTGTCGAAGAAGACCGGCATCGATCACCATCACCTGTACGCCGCGCGTCACGAGGACAAGATCACGTTCCGCGACATCCAGGTGCAGCCGCGCAAGATCATCACCGCGCCGACCTGGTCCGGCATCGAATCGGAAACCGTCTCGTACACGTCGTGCTACACGAACATCCACGAGCACATTCCGTTCCGTACCCTGACCGGCCGTGCCCACTTCTACCAGGATCACGAGTGGTTCCTGGACTTCGGTGAAGGCTTCTGCGTGCACAAGCCGCCACAGGACATGAAGTCGTTCAGCAAGCTCGCCAACCAGGTCATGGAAGGCAAGCACATCAAGCTGCAATGGATCACCCCGCACTCCAAGTGGGGCATCCACTCCAGCTACCAGGACAACCTGCGCATGCTGACGCTGTTCCGCGGCGGTCCCTACGTGTGGATCTCCGAGATCGACGCCAAGGCGGCCGGCATCGAGGACAACGACTGGGTGGAAGCGGTCAACGCCAACGGTTCGACGATCGCGCGTGCGGTGGTTTCGCAGCGCGTCTCCAAGGGCATGGCGCTGATGTATCACGCCCAGGAGAAGATCGTGAACGTGCCCGGTTCGAACACCACCGGCAAGCGTGGCGGCATCCTGAACTCGGTGACGCGCGTCGTGGTCAAGCCGACCAACATGGTCGGTGGCTACGTGCAGCTGGCCTACAGCTTCAACTACTACGGCACCGTGGGCAGCAACCGCGACACCGAAGTCATCGTGCGCAAGATCGCCGATAAAGACATCGACTGGCTGGAACGCCCGCTCACCGCAGAACGCGAAGCGCAGCTCAACCCGCCCGGAATCGGCAAGCGTTGATCGTCACGCAAACAGGTTAGATTAGGAGAAATACATGAAAGTACGTGCACAGTTCGCATTTGTCTTCAACATGGACAAATGTATCGGATGCCACACCTGCTCGGTGACGTGCAAGAACACCTGGACGAACCGCAAGGGCGTCGAGTACGTGTGGTTCAACAACGTCGAGTCCAAGCCCGGCATCGGTTATCCCAAGAACTGGGAAAACCAGGAGAAGTGGAAGGGCGGCTGGGAGCTCCGCAACGGCAAGCTGGAACTGAAATCCGGCGGCCGTGCCTCGAAGCTGCTCAACATCTTCGCCAACCCGGACCTGCCCCAGATCGACGACTACTACGAGCCGTTCACCTACAACTACGCGCGCCTGCAGAACGCGCCGTTGTCGGAAGCGGCACCGACCGCGCGTCCGCTGTCAATGATCACTGGCGACCCCATGGAGAAGATCACCTGGGGCCCGAACTGGGAAGACGACCTGGCCGGTGAATTCGCCAAGCGCAGCGTGGACAAGAACCTGGAGAACATCCAGAAGGACATGCTCGGCCAGTTCGAGAACACGTTCAACCTGTATCTGCCGCGCATCTGCAACCACTGCATGAACCCGGCCTGCGTCGCCGCCTGTCCCTCCGGCTCGCTGTACAAGCGCGAGGAAGACGGCATCGTGCTGGTCGACCAGGACAAGTGCCGCGGCTGGCGTTTCTGCCAGAGCGCCTGCCCGTACAAGAAGGTGTTCTACAACTGGGAATCCGGCAAGGCCGAGAAGTGCATCGCCTGCTACCCGCGCGTCGAATCCGGCATGCCGACGGTGTGTTCGGAATCCTGCGTCGGCCGTATCCGCTACAACGGCATCATGCTGTATGACGCGGACCGCATCGAGGAACTGGCCAGCACCCCCAACGAGCAGGATCTGTACGAAGCGCACTGCAAGATCTTCCTCGACCCGAACGATCCCGCAGTGATCGCCGCGGCCCGTGCCGAAGGCATCAACGAGGACTGGATCATCGCTGCGCAGAAGTCGCCGATCTGGAAGATGGCCATCGAGTGGAAGATCGCCTTCCCGCTGCACCCCGAGTTCCGCACCCTGCCGATGGTCTGGTACGTGCCGCCGCTCTCGCCGGTGCAGTCGCAGATCGACCAGGGCAGCCTGCCGGTTGGCCCGGACGGCGCGATTCCGCTCGCGAGCGCTCTGCGCACGCCGACCAAGTACCTCGCCAACCTGATGACCGCGGGCAAGGAAGAGCCGATCCGCAACGCGATGAACCGCATGATCGCGATGCGCAGCTATTACCGCACCCTGAACGTCGAGGGCAAGGCCGATACGCGCGCGCTGGACACCGTGGGGCTCACCGAGGACCAGGTCAAGGAGATGTACCGCTACCTGGCGCTGGCCGCCTACGAAGACCGCTTCGTCATCCCGACCAGCCACCAGGAAGAGCGCATGGACGACGCCTACGGCTTCCAGGGCCAGAACGGCTTCACCTTCGGCAACAGCTCGTCGCTCGGCATCAGCACGATCACGCTCTTCCCGCGCCGTCGCAAGGACACGCCGGAACCGGCTGAACTCGCGCCCTCCGCGGACAAGTAAGGAAAGGACCGATCATGGCTCTGTACAAAATACTCTCGGCGCTGCTGGATTACCCCGATCAGGACCTGATCGACGCAATCCCGGAAATCGGTGTCGAGATCGGCAGGAGCCCAGACATCGACAGTTCGGAAAAGGACACGCTGCGCACGTTTCTCGATTACGTGGCGCAGCAACCCCTTACCGAGCTTCAGGCGAGCTACGTCAAGACCTTCGACCTGACGCCGGAACACAGCCTGCATCTGACGCACCATTTCTTCGGTGACGACAATGACAGGAACCGTGGCCCAGCGCTGATCGACCTTGGCGAGTTGTACAAGGATTACGGCGTGCAGACGACGACCAACGAGTTGCCGGACTACCTGCCGCTGATCCTGGAATTCGCCGCGATGCTGGAAGACACCGAAGCGACGACGTTCCTGGCCGATGCCAACAAGGTGCTGACCGTCCTGGCCGACAACCTGGCCAAGGCTGGCAGCCCCTACGCGCCGTTGCTTTCCATCATTAAAAGCCGCGCCACGCTCACCCGCCTGGCCGCCTAAGGAGTAAGAAATGAACCAAGACATCTTCAGCTGGAACTACTTCCTGTTTGGGCTTTATCCCTACATCTGTCTGACCGTCTTCGTGGTTGGCAGCTGGATCCGATTCGACCGCGAGCAGTATGGCTGGACCAGCGCATCGAGCCAGATCCTGTCGACGGCGAACATGCGGCTGGCGAGCAACCTGTTCCACATCGGCGTGATCGGCATCTTCTTCGGCCATCTGGTCGGTCTGCTGGCACCGTACGCGATCTGGGACACGATCGGCCTGTCCTCACTGGGCAAGCAGAGCATCGCCATGTACGGCGGTGGCTTCCTCGGTGTGCTGGCCATGATCGGCGGCCTGATGCTGATGGCACGTCGCCTCACCAACCGCCGCGTGCGCGCCACCAGCCGCACCTCGGATATCTTCATCCTGGCCTGGGTGCTCATCACGCTGTTCTTCGGCCTGGCGACCACCTTCACCACCTTCCACCACGCCGCGGAAGGCAGCGCCGACACCATGATGTCGCTGGCGCAGTGGGCCAAGAGCATCGTGCTGTTCGACGCCAAGCCGGAACTGGTGGGCCAGGTCGAGACGGTGTTCCAGATCCATCTGGCGCTCGGACTGACGTTGTTCCTGCTGTTCCCGTTCACGCGTCTGGTCCACATCTGGAGCTTCCCGATCGGCTATCTGACCCGCTCGTACCAGATCGTGCGCACCAAGCGCAACCTCCCCGCAGCGCGTTAAGCGCCTGCCCCGCAGTACCCGGCTTCCTGCCACCCTCCGGGGTGGCAGTTCCGCCTCGCCTTCACGTATCGCCATGATTTCCCAGAGCCCCTGCGCAGTCCCTGCCCTGCCCCACGGAAGGAGTCGGCATGTTGCGTAAATACTGGTGGATCCTGCTGATCGTCGCTGTGGGCCTGGGCGTGCACTTCACTGCACAAACCATCATCGCGCGCGGCGACCCGGAAAACCGCAAGGGCCCCGATCTCGCCAAGGTCGCGCGTATCGAGGCAGATGATCCGGTACGCGGCGCCAAGGTGCGTGCCGGCATGGAAAAATACGAAGCGATCTGCCGTTTGTGCCACCACCGCACCGGCCACGGCGGCAAGTTCACGCCGCCGATCGGCGGACGTCCCGCCGGCTATGTCGAACACATGCTGAAGCAGTATCGCAATGGAGCGACAGTGGGGCCGATGACGAACCTGATGGCACCGTGGGCGAAGGAACTGTCGGACGAGGACATCGTCAATCTGGGCGCCTATATCGAGACGCTGGAAGGCAGCGGATCGTAAGGCAATCAAACGGCCGAGCGGCATCATGGCCGGGGCTTTATCGGATATTTGTATTTGGGTATATTCTTAATTTCGAAAGGAGCACCCCAAGCGGCCTCGGCAGCCGGCGGGGGCTCGCTTGTATCAGGAAGTGATTCAGGAGGACGTACTATGCGCCACATGCCCAAGATCAATTACCGCGAGGATGCGGTCAACACGGCCAACCCGTATGCCATCTACACGCGCAAGCTCGTGGTCAACGGATCGGAGGTATTGACCGACCCGGAGGGTTACATCCTGAACATGGAAGAGTGGTCCGAGGACTTTGCGCGTGCGCTCGCCGAGCAGGAAAAACTCGTCCTGACCGACGAACACTGGGATGTGATCCATTTCATCCGCGAGTACTACGACGAGCATCAGGTCCAGGCACAGGTGCGCGACATGATCCGTCATTTCCGCGCCGCCTGGGGTCCGGAGCGCGGCACCAACCATCACCTCCATGATCTTTTCCCGATGGGCGGGCCGCAGAAACAGGGCAACCGCCTTGCCGGCATGCGCAAGACCAAGGGCGAGCACTGATCCGTACTGGGTGAACGCGGAGCGGCGCGAGCCGGCGAATCCGCACGCCTCACGCCTAAACCGGCATATTCATGATGTCCTGGTATGCCTGTACCAGCTTGTTGCGCACCTGGACCGTCTGCTGGAAGGCGATACTGGACTTTTGCAGGGCGATCATGGCGTCGGAAAGACTCACCGTCGTATCCCCCATTTCGAAGCGCTGGGCCATGTTCTGGGCCTGAAGCTGCATGCCGTTGACCTGATCGAGCGAGGCCTTGAGGGCGTTCTGGAAGCCGGGCGCCGAAACGGCCGGGGCGGCCTGCTGCGCCCCGCCCGATGCGGGCGTCGCCTGCGCGGCGGCCGCCTTCAGCTGGGCGACCATGGCTTCGATGCGGCTGGTGTCGATTGCGCCAATGCTCATTGCAGACTCCTTTTTCCTCATTCCGCCGCCGGACGGCGGATTTCCACGCGCTCACCTTATGCGGGTTCCTGTCGCCCCATAAAGACGATAAAGAAGGTAAAGCCACTTCTATTCCGCTGAATGAAAGCGGCGCCGCTGCCGATAATTCGATCACATGGCGAAATCCCGAGGGCCGCAGGGCTCGCAGGGTTCCGGATCGAAGGAGCAATACATGGCAGGCGAGATGGTGGTACCGGCAAACGTGATGGACCTGACCCGCACACCGGGCGGGCGCAGGCTCATGCTGATGCTGGGGGCGGCGGCAACGGTCGCGGTGATGGCCGCGGTATGGATGTGGGGCAGCCAGCCCGAATACCGCGTGCTGTTCTCGAACTTCAGCGACCGCGACGGCGGCGCCATCGTGGCCGAGCTGGAAAAAATGGGCGTGCCCTACAAATACGCCGAAGGCGGCGGCGCGGTGCTGGTGCCGGCCGACAAGGTGCATGACGCGCGCCTGAAATTGGCCTCCCAGGGATTGCCCAAGGGCGGCAACGTAGGTTTCGAGCTGATGGAAAACCAGAAGCTCGGCTCCTCACAGTTCGTCGAACAGGTGAACTTCCAGCGGGCCATGGAAGGTGAGCTGGCACGCTCGATCGAGTCGGTCTCGGCGGTCCAGGCGGCGCGCGTGCATCTGGCGATCCCGAAGTCCTCCATCTTCGTGTCCGAACAGAAGGCGCCGACCGCTTCGGTACTGCTCAATCTGCACCCGGGGCGCCCTCTCGACACCCAGCAGGTCAGCGCGATCGTGCACCTGGTGGCGAGCAGCGTGCCCGAGCTGTCGACAAAGAATGTCACCGTGGTCGACCAGAACGGCAACCTGCTGTCGGAAAGCGGCAAGCCGGGGATGACGCCAGGCCTCGATGCGAGCCAGATCAAGTACGTTCAGGAACTGCAGCAGAGCGTGGCACGACGCATCGAGTCCATCATCACGCCCATCGTCGGGCCCGGCAATGTCCGTGCGGAGGCGACCGCCGACGTGGACTTCTCCCGCAGCGAGCAGGCCGTGGAATCGTACAAGCCCAACCAGACGCCGGATGCCATGGTGATCCGCAGCCAGCAGACCAGCGAGGCGGTGAACGGCGCGGCCGCGGCGGGTGGGGTGCCGGGTGCGCTCTCCAATCAGCCACCGGCACCGGCGACTGCACCAATCACGCCCCAGGCACAAGCGAATGCCAGCGCGTCGGCGACCTCGCCGGCCACCAACACCCGCAAGGATGCCACGGTGAACTACGAGGTCGACAAGACCATCCAGTACGTGCAGCAAGGCATGGGCGGGCTGAAACGCCTGAATGTGGCGGTGGTGGTCAACTACCGCAAGACGATCGGCCAGGACGGCAAGGTTTCGATGGCGGCGCTCTCCGACGCCGAAAAGGCGCAGATCACCGATCTCGTCAAGGAAGCGATGGGCTTCAACGCCGAGCGGGGGGATTCCGTCAACGTCGTGAACACCCCCTTCGCCAGCGCCGAGAAGGAAGAAATTCCCGAAGTTCCGCTGTGGAAACAGCCGTCGACGCTCCAGATGGGCAAGGATGCGGGGCGCTACCTGTTGATCGGCCTCGCCCTGCTGTTCATCTACCTGCGTGCGCTCAAGCCGATGATGAAGAAGATCTCGGAAATCCAGCCAGCCCCGCTGCCTGCTCCACAGGGTGCCCTGCCGCATGGCGCGGGTACCGACACCATGGCGCTTCCGCCCGGTCAGCGCAGCTATCAGGACAATCTGTCGCGGGCACAGAAGCTGGCGAGCGAAGATCCGCGCGTCGTCGCCAATATCGTGAAGACCTGGGTGGACAAAAATGACTGACGGGGTGACCAAGGGCGCCATCCTGATGCTGGCGCTGGGCGAGGAAGGCGCGGCGGAGGTCATGAAGTACCTCGGGCCGCGCGAAGTGCAGAAGCTGGGCGAAGCCATGACCGCCATGAAGGCCGTCCCGCAGGAAACGGTCGAAACGGTTCTGAACGACTTCAACGTGGTTGCCGACCAGAATTCGAACCTGGGCCTCGATTCGGACGAATACATCCGCAGCGTGCTGAAAAAGGCGTTGGGCGACGACAAGGCGAATTCGCTGCTCAACCGCATTCTCGGCGGCGGCGGCGACGCCAGCGGCATCGAAAGCCTGAAGTGGATGGATGCGGACTCGGTGGCCGACCTCATCCACAACGAGCACCCGCAGACCATCGCGACGATTCTGGTGCATCTGGAGCGCGACCAGGCCTGCGAAGTCCTGCATTGCTTCACCGAACGGCTGCGCAATGACGTGCTGCTGCGTATCGCCACGCTCTCCGGCGTGCAGCCGTCGGCCCTGCGCGAGCTCAACGATGTCCTCTCCAAACTGCTGTCCGGCAGCGACGTGCTGAAGAAACAGGCGATGGGCGGTACTCGCGTCGCGGCGGACATTCTCAATTTCATGAGCGGCGAGAATGAAGCCTCGGCGATGGACTACCTGAAGAACTACGATCCGGACATGGCGCAGAAGATCATGGACGAAATGTTCACCTTCGAGAACATCCTCGACATCGACGACCGTGGCGTGCAGCTGCTGCTGCGCGAGGTGCAGTCCGATTCGCTCATCATCGCACTCAAGGGGGCCACCCACGAGATGCGGGAGAAGATATTCAAGAACATGTCGCAGCGCGCCGCGGAAACCATGCGTGAGGACCTGGAATCGAAGGGGCCGGTGCGTCTATCGGAAGTGGAGGCCCAGCAGCGCGAGATCCTGATGATCGTCCGTCGACTGGCCGACGAGGGCCAGATCATGCTCGGACCGAAGGGCGAGGAAGCCTATGTCTAGTTGCGTGATCTCGGCCGCGGAACAGCCTGCCTGCCAGCCGTGGGAGCCGGCGAGTTTCGATTCGCCCACGCGGGTACCGGCAAAAGCGAATGCTTCGCAAGTCGTGCTGCCGACCATCGAGCAGATCGCCCGAATCGAGGAGCAGGCACGCCAGGAGGGCCATGCCGCCGGTCACGCCGAAGGGCGTGCGGAAGGCTTGCGCGAAGCCGCGGCCGAGGCGGCCCGACTGCGTGCGTTGGCGGATGCGTTCACCCAGGCGCTTGCCGGAGCGGACGAGCAGATCTCCCGACAGATCCTCGAACTGTCGCTCGACCTCGCCCGTGCCATGCTGAAATCCGCACTGGCGGTTCGCCCTGAGTTGGTGCTGCCGGTGATACGCGAAGCGGTGCGCTACCTGCCTGCCGTGCAGCAACCCGCGTTGTTGTGCCTGCATCCGGACGATGCGGCACTGGCCCAGCGGCACATGGGTGACGAATTGACCCGCAGCGGCTGGCAACTGGCCAACGACCCGCAGCTCGAGCCCGGTGGCTGCCGCATCGAAACGCCCGGCAACCAGATCGACGCCACCCTGCCGACCCGCTGGCAGCGCCTGGCCACGGCACTCGGGCAATCCACCGACTGGCTGGCCTGAGGCTGTCCCGACATGTCCACCCTCGCCCACACCGAACGCTGGCAGGCCTTCCTCGACGACTGTCGTGAACTGGTCGCCATTGCGGAGCCGATGCAGGTGACCGGCCGCATCACCCGCGTCGCCGGCCTGGTGATGGAGGCGGTCGGTCTCAACCTGCCGGTCGGCAGCGCCTGCAACGTTCCGCTGCCCAACGGCAGCCAGATCGACGCTGAAGTGGTGGGCTTCGACGGCACGCGGCTGTTCCTCATGCCGCAGGGGGACGTCGAGGGTATCGTTCCCGGTGCACGCGTGTTTCCGGCCGAGGTGATCCCCACGCTCCCCGGTCCGGGCCAGGTCAACCACCCACGGCGGCGGCCGAGCGACCGGACCCGCCATTTGCCGGTGGGGGAATCGCTGCTCGGTCGTGTCGTCGACAGCAACGGCCGTCCGCTCGATGGCCACGGACCGCTCGCCACAGGCGTCACCGCGCCACTGAGCCGACGCAGCACCAACCCGCTGGCACGCGCCCCGATCCGCGACATCCTCGACGTCGGCGTGCGTGCGATCAACAGCATGCTGACGGTGGGACGCGGGCAGCGCATGGGCCTGTTCGCCGGCTCAGGCGTCGGCAAGAGCGTGCTGCTCGGCATGATGGCCCGCTACACCAGCGCGGACGTGATCGTCGTCGGGTTGATCGGCGAACGCGGACGCGAGGTCAAGGAATTCATCGAGCAGATTCTCGGCGAGGAAGGCCTCGCACGCGCCGCCGTGGTGGCGGCCCCCGCAGACACGCCACCGCTGATGCGCATGCAGGGCGCGGCCTACGCCACCGCGATCGCCGAGTATTTTCGCGACCAGGGCAAGAACGTGCTCCTGATCATGGATTCGCTCACCCGCTACGCCATGGCGCAACGCGAGATCGCCCTTGCCATCGGCGAACCGCCGGCAACGAAGGGCTATCCGCCCTCGGTGTTCGCCAAGCTGCCGGCGCTGGTCGAGCGCGCCGGCAACGGCAAGTCAGGCGGCGGTTCGATCACCGCCTTCTATACCGTGCTTACCGAAGGCGACGACCAGCAGGATCCCATCGCCGATGCGGCACGCGCGATCCTGGATGGGCACGTGGTGCTGTCCCGCACCCTCGCCGAAAGCGGCCATTACCCGGCGATCGACATCGAACAATCGATCAGCCGTGCCATGCACACGCTCACCACGCCGGAGCACCAGGAGCTCTCGCGCCGGCTGAAAAAGCTGTACTCGCGCTATGCGCGCAGCCGCGACCTGATCAATGTCGGTGCCTACGCGCCCGGCAGCGATCCGGTGCTGGACGAAGCGATCCGCCTGAACGGCGCGATCGAGGGCTTCCTGCAACAGGACATCTCCGAGCGCGCCGGCGTACAGGACAGCCTCGGCGCACTGGCGACTCTCTTCCAATGACCCCGATCCGCACAGGAGCGTACTGAATGCCCGCCCCCACCGCCCTCGAGACACTGATCGACCTGGCTCACCGCGAAACCGACGAGGCTGCGCGGCGCCTGGGCGAAGCGCTGCGTGCCGGGGAGGAAGCCATGCAGAAACTCGATCTGCTGCGTCAGTATCGGAACGATTATGCGGCACGCTGCCAGTCCAGTCTCGAACAGGGCATCAGCGCCACGCACTTCATGAACTTCCAGGCCTTCATGCAAAAACTCGACTGCGCCATCGCGGGCCAGCAGAAAGTCGTCGACGAGGCACAACACCGTGTGGGCCAGGCGCGCAGCGCGTGGCAGACCTGTGAACAGAAGAAGATGTCCTTCGTCACCCTCGCCGACCGTGCCGACAAGGCGGCCCTGCGCCGTGAATCGTGGCGCGAGCAGAAGCAGCAGGACGAATTCGCCACGCGCCAGGCGCAACACAAGCGCACCCCATCCTGATCAGGAATCAACCGATGAACGCGACCCCCACTGCCCTTCCCGTCTCGACCATGAACCTGCAAGCGGCCGGCTGTCCGCCGTCCGATCCGGCATGTGCGGATACGCCATTCAGCCAGCTGTTGTCGAATGAAATCGCACAGCAGAACCCTGGCGACGAGCGCATGCCAGGTGCTGGAGCGGATCTTGTCGCCCTGCTGTCCACCCTGCCGGAGACCCCCGAGGATCCGATGGCGGATATTGACCCGGCAGCGGCTTTGCCCGCGCGGACGGACGTTCCGATCCAGCCCGTATCGGCCGAGGCCCTGCTCGGGCTGTGCATGCCGTACACGTCGACGGCCCAAGCGCTCGCCACGCCGGCGCACGCTGGCCAGACCGGCGGAACAAACGACTTCTCCACACGCCGCGAAGGCGTGCCCACGATCGCCCTGCAGGCGGATGCCGCGCCTCTGCTTGCCAGCGTCTCCCGCAACATGCCGGCGAGCAGGCTGGGCGCATTAGGGTCGCCGGAACGGCTGGCAGCGACGGCTGCCCCGGAAAGCGAGTTCTCGACCGACGCGTTTGCGCTGCGCCTCGCTGCCGAAAGCGGGCGCAGCGGCGAGGCGCCGACCGACCTTCTCAACGCGGCCCCGCTGCGTGCAGCCACGGCACCGTCCGCGGCCGATACCGGTCCGGCAACCAATACCTCCGCCGCACCGCGGCTGGCACCCGAGGTCGGCACCTCGGCGTGGGGTCAGGCACTGGGCGAGAAAATCGTGTGGATGGCCAAGGGTTCCCAGCAGAGTGCATCGCTCACGCTTAACCCGCCCAACCTGGGGCCGCTGCAAGTTGTACTCAACGTCACCAACGACCAGGCGACCGCCAGTTTCTTTGCCGTGCAGCCCGAAGTTCGCCAGGCCATCGAGGATGCCCTCCCCCGGCTGCGCGAGATGATGGGTGATGCGGGCATCCAGCTGGGCCAGGCCAGCGTGAGTGCCGACACCCCCAGCCAGAGCGAGCCATCGCAGGATCAGGCTTCGAATCCCGCCACGTCTTCCCTGGCCGCCGGGGAGGAAGCGGCTGAATCCGGACTGGCGAGCGCACCACGCGCGGGCCGGGGGCTGGTCGACACCTTCGCCTGAATGCTGGTTCGCACGATATGCGCAGCTTTTTGCCCCCTGTTCCGGGCTTAGTCGGCGGGACGGCGTTCCGATAATGCAATACAAGCAAGCCTGAAAGCGATTTCGAACAAGGATGCAGTTCCATGAGTGAAGCGAAAGACGAAGCGGTCCCAGCCGCGCCGCCCAAATCGAAGAAAAAGCTGATCATCGTCGTCGGCGCGTTGCTCGTCGTGCTGGCCGGCGGCGGCGCGGGCGCCTGGTTCTTCATGGGGCGTGGCGGCGAAGGTACCGAACAGGCCAAGGAAGAACCACCCAAGCCGCCAGTCTACCTGCCGCTGGAAACCTTCACTGTCAACCTGCGGGACAGCGAACAGTTCCTGCAGCTCGATCTCACCCTGCAGGTCGCTGACCAGGCTCAAATAGACGCCATCAAGCTGCACATGCCGCGTGTGCGCAGCCGGATGCTGGCCCTGCTGTCGAGCCAGGACGCCGAGGCCCTGCTCGCCCCTGAAGGCAAGCAGACACTGGCCCGGGACATCATGGAAGCCCTCAACCAGCCCTTCGAACCCAAGGGCAAGCCGCAGCAAGTGGTCGACGTGCTGTTCACTTCGTTCGTGATCCAGTAAGACCATGGCCGACGCCTTTCTTTCCCAGGACGAAGTCGACGCGCTCTTGAAGGGCGTGACCGGCGAGGTCGACGAAGGTCCTGCCGAAACCGTCGATCCATCGGGGGTGCGTCCGTACAACCTGGCGACCCAGGAACGCATCGTGCGCGGCCGCATGCCGACGCTCGAGATCATCAACGAGCGCTTCGCACGCCAGTTGCGCATCGGCCTCTACAATTTCCTGCGGCGCGGTGTGGAAATCTCGGTCGGGCCGGTCCGCGTGTCCAAGTACAGCGAGTTCGTGCGCAACCTCGTGGTGCCGACCAATCTCAATCTGGTGCAGTTCAAGCCGCTGCGCGGCACCGGCCTGATCATCTTCAACCCCGATCTTGTGTTTCTGATCGTGGACAACCTGTTCGGTGGTGACGGGCGCTTCCACACACGTGTGGAAGGGCGTGATTTCACCCAGACCGAGCAACGCATCATCCAGCGCGTGCTGAATATCGTGTTCGACTGCTACAGCAAGTCGTGGGCACCGGTGTATCCCATCGAGTTCGAATACATGCGTTCGGAAATGAACACCCAGTTCGCGAACATCGCCACCCCGAACGAGGTCGTGGTGGCGTTCACCTTCGCCATCGAACTCGGCCAGGTCAGCGGCGAAATGCACGTGTGCATGCCGTACTCCATGATCGAACCGATCCGCGACATGCTCACCAGCAGCCTGCAAGCGGAGAACCTCGAAGTCGACAAGCGCTGGATCCGCATGATGCGCCAGCAGATCCAGCTGGCTGAAGTCGAGCTCGTCGCCGACCTCGGAACGGCAGCGCTCAGCCTGCGCGACCTCGTGAACATGAAGATCGGCGACATCATTCCCATCGATATCCCGCAGACGGTCGAGGCCAAGGTCGACGGCGTGCCGGTCATGGAATGCGCCTACGGCAAGTTCAACGGCCAGTACACCCTGCGCGTCGAGCGCATGCTCTCGCTCAGCACGGTGGAGCAGAAAACAGGAGAAAAGCATGTCTGAAGACATTACCCAAACCATCGCCGAAGACGACTGGGCCGCAGCTCTCGCCGAACAATCCACCGTGACGGCTACGGCCAGCGCGCCTGCGCCCGCTGCCAGCGCGGACATCTTCAAGGATCTCTCGGCTCCGACGACGCCGACCGGCAGCGCCAACGACATCGACTTCATCCTCGACATCCCGGTACTGCTGACGGTCGAGCTCGGCCGCACCAAGATCGCGATCAAGAATCTGCTGCAACTGGCCCAGGGCTCGGTGGTCGAGCTCGACGGTCTGGCCGGCGAGCCGATGGACGTGCTGGTCAACGGTTGTCTCATCGCCCAGGGTGAGGTCGTGGTCGTGAACGACAAGTTCGGCGTGCGCCTGACCGACATCATCACCCCCGCCGAGCGCATCCGGAAACTCAATAAATGAAGCTTGTTCATCTCGGCCTTGGCACGAGCTGCCTGCCTGCAGTCCTGCCTGGCATCGCCCTGGCACAGGTCACCGAGGGACCATCCGCGGCGGGCAGCCTGCTCCAGGTGTTCGTCGGCCTCGTGGCCGTCCTGCTGCTGATCGCCGGTACCGCATGGATCGGCAAGCGCCTGGGTGTCATGCGTGGCGGCCATGCCGGCATGCTGCACGTGGTCAGCAGCACCGCGGTCGGCACGCGCGAGCGGGTGGTAGTCGTCGAGGTGGGGGAATCCTGGCTCGTCGTCGGTGTGGCGCCGGGCAGCGTGAACGCGCTCATGACCTTGCCGCGTGGCACCGCCCCCGCCACCCCCGCCGCCAGCGCCCCAATCAATTTCGCGGCTCGCCTGCAGCAAATGATCGAGAAACGCCGTGAAAAATAGGGCATCCGCCGGCCTCGCCCTCGTCGCCCTGTTACTGCCCTCGATGGCGCTGGCCCAGAGCGCCGGCCTGCCCGCCTTCACCAGCACCCCGTCGTCGGGGGGTGGGCAAACCTACACGCTGAGTCTGCAGACCCTGCTGCTGCTGACCTCGCTGTCCTTCCTGCCGGCCATGCTGCTGATGATGACCAGCTTCACGCGCATCATCATCGTGCTGTCGCTGCTGCGCATGGCGCTCGGCACGCAGTCGACACCGCCCAACCAGGTACTGGTCGGGCTGGCCCTGTTTCTCACCTTCTTCGTGATGAGCCCAACCCTCGACAGGATCTATACCGAAGCCTATCAACCGCTGTCGGAGAACCGGATCCAGATGCAGGAAGCGCTCGATAAGGGCGCCGTTCCGTTGCGCGCCTTCATGCTGAAGCAGACGCGCGAGACCGATCTTGCCCTGTTCGCCCGCATGTCCGGCACCAACGGCCTGAAGACACCGGACGACATACCGATGCGCATCCTCATTCCCGCGTTCATCACCAGCGAGCTGAAAACCGCGTTCCAGATCGGCTTCGCCGTGTTCATTCCATTCCTCATCATCGACATGGTCGTCGCCAGCATCCTGATGGCGATGGGCATGATGATGGTGTCGCCCGCCCTCGTCGCACTGCCGTTCAAGATCATCCTGTTCGTCCTCGTAGACGGTTGGAACCTGCTGCTCGGCTCGCTGGCGCAGAGCTTCTATTGACGCCAGGAGGCTTGGCATGACCCCGGAAAGCGTAATGGCCATCGGACGCGTCGCACTGGAAATGACCTTTCTCGTGTCCGCGCCCGTGCTGCTGGTCACCCTTGTCGTCGGCCTCACCATCAGCGTGTTCCAGGCTGCGACCCAGATCAACGATCCCAGCCTGTCCTTCATCCCCAAGGTGATCGCCGTGCTGGTCACCTTCGCGCTGGCCGGTCCGTGGATGCTGACCGTGATGACCGATTACATGCGCCGCGTGCTGACCGGACTGCCGGGACTGATCGGCTAGCCGCCGTGCTCAGCTTCACCGACGCGCAGCTCGATACCTGGCTCGCCACGTTTCTGTGGCCCCTGTTCCGGATTCTCGGCATGCTCATGGCGGCACCGCTGTTCGGTCACCGTTCCACCCCGACACGCGTGAAGATCGGGCTCGGCGTCTTCATCGCGCTCATCGTCGCACCGACGCTCCCCCCCCCTCCCGCAGTCGCCCCCGGTTCCTGGCAGGGCTTGTTGATCCTGGTCAACCAGGTGTTGATCGGCGTGGCCATCGGCTTCACCGTGCGCGCCGCATTTGCCGCCGCCGACGCGGCCGGCGAAATCATCGGCCTACAGATGGGTCTTGGTTTCGCGGCCTTCTTCGACCCGCAGAGTGCCGGCCAGTCGCTGGTGCTTGCGCGCTTCCTCAACATGCTTGCCGTACTGGTGTTCCTTGCGGTCAACGGCCATCTCCTGCTGCTCGACATTCTCGTCGAGAGTTTCCGCAGCCTGCCCGTCAGCCCCTCGCTGCTCGCCGCGAGTGGATTTCGCAGCGTCGCCGGCTTTGGCGCGACCATCTTCGCCATCGGATTGCAGCTTGCGCTGCCGCTGATTGCGATCCTGCTCATGACCAACCTCGCGCTCGGCATCCTCACGCGCTCCGCGCCACAACTCAATATCTTCGCGATCGGCTTTCCGATCACCCTGAGCGTGGGCCTGGTCGCGCTCAACCTCAGCCTGCCGTACTTCGCGCTGGAGTTCGAGCGCATGATACGCAACAGCCTCGAAATGGCGACATCTGTCGTGAAGACCTTCGGACCTTAAGGAGGGGGCTCGAAACAGCGCAAGCGGCGCGGATCTCATCGCCCGCCGCGCACCACGCCCTTCGAAACTAGAAGCCGAGGCTGTCGAGCAGGTCGTCGACCTGGCTCTGATCCGCGACCACGTCGGGCGAATTGGCGGGATTGATCTGGGGACCGTTGAGCAGCGTGCTGCTGCTCTCACGCTTGAGTTCGCTCGGCGAGTAGTCGATCAGGAGTTGCACCAGCTGCTGCTCCAGGTTGTGCGCCAGATCGGTGACCTTGCGGATCACCTGGCCGGTGAGGTCCTGAAAATCCTGCGCCATCATGATGTCGAGCAACTGCTGCTTGGTGGCACCGGTATCCTTGCGCATGTCGGCGAGGCACTGCATGGTGAGCGTCGCCATGTCACGGTAATTCGCTTCCGAAAACGGCGCCTTGAGCGTCGCTTGCCAGCCATCGAGGATTTCGTCCGCCCCGGCATCGATCCGCTCCTGCATGGGAATGGCCGCATCGGTTGCATTCAGCACCCGCTGCGCGGCCTGTTCTGTCATGCGTGCCACGTAATTGAGGCGCTCCCGAACGTCCGGGATTTCCTCGGTCATGCGCTCGAGCGCCTTGTCGAGCCCCAGCTCGCGCAGGCTCTCGTGCAAGGTGCGGGTGATCTGGCCGACACGGGCAAGCATCTCGTCGTGTTCGGACGCACGCAACTCCACGACGGGCGGCACCGCAGCCGCGGCGTTGGCAAACTGGCTATCCACATCAGCCCCCCGCTTTTTCCATTTTTTCGAAAATCTTGGAAAGCTTCTCATCCAGGGTGGCGGCGGTGAAGGGCTTGACGACATAGCCACTGGCCCCCGCCTGCGCCGCGGCAATGATGTTTTCCTTCTTGGCTTCGGCCGTCACCATCAGCACGGGTATCTTCGACAGCGCGGCATCCGCACGGATGTTCTGCAGCATGGTGAGGCCATCCATGTTCGGCATGTTCCAGTCGGAAACCACGAAGTCGAAGCTGCCCGCACGCAACTTGGCGAGTCCATCGGCGCCATCCTCCGCCTCTTCGACATTGGAATAACCAAGTTCCTTGAGGAGATTGCGCACGATGCGCCGCATCGTCGAAAAATCGTCGACCACCAGGAATTTCATGTTCGGATCAGGCATGCGTGACTCCAATGAAGCGGTTTCTTGTTACCCAGAATAATCGGCAAAAAGCGGCCAAACTTAACCCACACTGGCGCCCGGACAGCCTGTCTTTTGTGCCCTTGCGGAGCGTTCTCGGCACCCGCGCCCAAGTCGGTCGCAAGCCCTGCGGATGCGCCATGATGGCGCGATGGACGACCCATCCGCCACCTTTCCGGGCCCTGGTGATTTCCTGGGACGCTGGCCAGCGGCCGTGATATTTCGCCGACACGGGTACCTGTCCGGGATCCGCGAACGGCATGCCATCCGTGCGGCAGGCTTCGGTCAAACCCGCATCGCGCGGCTGCCCTGCGCGGCGAAGTGCGCCATGACCCGGGCAGGAAGCTCATGCAGCGGCGCAACCTCGTGCGTGGCGCCGACGGCGATGGCTTCCTTGGGCATGCCGAAGACGACACAGCTGCTTTCATCCTGCGCGAGGTTGTAGGCACCGGCCTGTTTCATGGCGAGCATGCCAGCCGCACCGTCTTTGCCCATGCCCGTCAGGATGACGCCGACGGCGTTCTTGCCGGCGCTTGCCGCCGCCGAATTGAAGAGCACGTCGACGGAGGGACGATGGCGGTTGACGGGGGGGCCCTGATCGAGCCTGGTCATGTAGTTGGCGCCGCTGCGGGTGAGCAGGAGATGCGAATGGCCGGGCGCGAGATAGGCGTGGCCGGGCAGGACGCGTTCGTTGCCTTCCGCCTCCGTGACCGAAATGCGGCACAGCTTGTCGAGCCGGTTGGCGAACGACCGGGTGAAGCCTTCGGGCATGTGCTGGGTGATGAGAATGCCCGGGCTGTCGGGTGGCAGTTGCACCAGGAAGTCCTTGATCGCCTCGGTACCGCCCGTGGAGGCGCCGATGATGATGAGCTTTTCGCTGCTGATCAGCGGGCTGCGAAGGGAGGCGAGTGCGACAGGCTGCCCGCCGGCGGGCATGCGCGGCTGGATGCGCGCGCGCGCGGCGGTGCGGATCTTTTCGGTGATGAGCTCAGTGTACTCGCGCATCCCGCTCTGGATGGAAACCTTTGGCTTGGTGACGAAATCGATCGCCCCAAGTTCGAGCGCACGCATGGTGATCTCGGAGCCACGCTCGGTGAGCGACGACACCATCACCACAGGCATGGGGCGCAGGCGCATCAGGCGTTCAAGGAAATCGAGACCATCCATCTTCGGCATCTCGACGTCGAGCGTGAGAACGTCGGGATTGGTCTGCTTGATGAGCTCACGCGCAGCAATTGGGTCGGGGGCGGCGCCGACGGTTTCCATGTCGTCCTGGCTGTTGATGATTTCCTTCATCACCCCCCGGATCAGCGCCGAGTCGTCGACGATCAGAACCTTGATCTTGCTCATGTTCGTATTCAGAAAAGATCGACGTCGCCGGAGACCGCATTGCTGCGCAGGCGGTACGCATAGTCCTGCTCGCGCTTGACCAGCGTGTAGTTGTTGAGCTGCTTGAGCTTCTTGACCAGCACCTTGCCGGTCGCGGGGAAGAAGTACACCTTGCGCGGATGGATGTCGTTCAGATCCTGGGCAAGAATGCGAATCTTCTCCGCCTCGAGAAAGTCCAATACGAAACGCGCATTGCGCTCACCCACGTTCATGGCGGTGAAGCCACGCAGGACATTGCCCCCCCCGAACACCTTGGCTTCCAGATTTTCACGCCGCGCACCGGCCTTGAGCAACTGATTGATCAATACTTCCATGGCGTAGGCGCCATAGCGCATCGATGCCGAGGCAGGTCCTGCGCCATCGCCACTGCCGTCGGGCAGCATGAAATGGTTCATGCCACCGATACCGGAGACGCGGTCGCGAACGCACGCCGCCACGCACGAACCGAGGACGGTGACGATCAACATCGGCTTGTTCGTGAAGTAATACTCGCCCGGCAGGATCTTCGCTGCCTCGCAGTCGAAATTCCGGTCGAAGTAGAGATTGGTGGCGAGTTGTTCCTCGATCGCTGTGTTCATGCACTGTTCCTGCCGCCAGCCAGGCGGTGACGGACGTCCAGCTCGTACACGGTCTTGCCGCGCAGCCGGAGCGCATCGGAAGCATACATGAAATTTTCCGAATGCCCGGCAAACAGCAGTCCATCCGGCTTCATCAGGGGCACGAAGCGCGAAAGAATACGGCTCTGCGTGGGCTTGTCGAAGTAGATCATCACGTTGCGGCAGAAAATGGCGTCAAAGGGGCCACTCACCGGCCAGCTTCCGGCAAGGAGATTGAGCGGCTTGAAGCTGATCATCTGGCGCAGTTCCGGACGCACCCGAACAAGGCCAGCGCGTTCGCCCTTGCCACGCATGAAGAAACGCTTGAGGCGTATGGAGGACAGCTTTTCCACGCGATCGACCGGGTAGATCCCCTCCGCGGCAGTTCTGAGCACGTTGGTATCGATGTCGGTGGCGACGATACTGACCGGCGGCGTCATGGTGTCGAACGCCTCGCACAGGGTCATGGCGATCGAATACGGCTCCTCGCCCGTCGAGCTGGCCGAACACCACACCGACAGACTGCCTTTCGCGCGCAGCATGTGCTCGGCGAGGATGGGAAAATGGTGCGATTCACGGAAAAATGCCGTGAGATTGGTGGTCAGCGCGTTGGTGAAGGCCTCCCACTCATCGCTGTCGGCGCCGCTTTCGAGGGTATCGAGGTATTCACTGAAACTGTTCAGTCCCTTGGCCCGCAAGCGGCGTGCCAACCGGCTGTATACCATTTCCCGCTTCGCCTCGCTGAGCGAGATGCCGGCCCGCTGATAGATCAAGTCACGCACCCGCGCGAAGTCGCGCGGCGTGAACTCGAAACATTTCATGTTGTTGGGTGGAAGAATCGGCTGCAGGTTCATGCGAGGAAAGCGTTGTCGGACCCCGGGCACGGCATGGCCGTGCCCGCGAATGGCCGGTTCAGAAGGTTTCCCAGTCCTCGCCGCCGACTGCGGCTTGCGCCTTGGGCAGGACGGCCTGATTGCCGGCAGTCACCTTGCGTTGGGGCCGGGACGCCGTTACTGCTGCGGCATGTTGCGGCGAAGTGGCCGGGCGCGAGGCCCCCGCCCCCTCGATGAGCTTGAAGTGCCCGACCAGGTCCGCCAGCTTGACGGCCTGGGTCTTCAGGCTTTCCGATGCGGCGGCGGCCTGTTCCACCAGCGCCGCGTTCTGCTGCGTGATCTCGTCCATCTGGCCCACAGCCTGGTTCACCTGCTCGATGCCGGCACTCTGCTCGCGGCTGGCATCGGCAATCCCGCTCACGATTTCGGTCACCAGTTGCACCGAGGTCACGATGTCGTCCATCGCCTCCCCGGTCTCGTCG
>JANJWS010000101.1 GCA_024709425.1 Thiobacillus sp. | reverse complement strand
TCCATGTGCATCGAGTTGTATTCGTAGAAGGCGCGGATGTCGGCGTCCATCGACTCGACGTTCTGCCACGCCGGCGGGATCACCAGGCGCAGCGCGCGGAAGAGGCCGGCGCCGCCCATCACCAGGCCTTCGACCATGTTGTCGAGGCTCATCGAGTCGGAGCCCTTGGTGCCGACGATCGGGCGCACTGCGTCCATGTCGGGGATCATGGGCGTTTCGAACTTCTGCTCGCGCGCGCGACTCCAGTTGCGGTTGCCCTGCACCGTGTTGATCTCGCCGTTGTGCGCGAGGTAGCGGAACGGCTGCGCCAGGCGCCACTGGGGCCAGGTGTTGGTCGAGAAGCGCTGGTGGAACACGATGAGGCTCGACGCGAAGCGGGCATCGTTGAGGTCGGGGTAGAACACCGGCAGGTTGTCCGGCATCACCAGGCCCTTGTAGCTGATGACGCGGCACGACAGCGTCGGCAGGTAGAACACCGGGTCGGCGGGCTCCAGCGCTTTCTCGGCCTGGCGGCGGGCGATGTAGAGCCTGCGCTCGAAGTCGTCTTCGCCCATGCCGGCGGGCGCGTTGACGAACACCTGCTCGATATGCGGCAGCGAGGCCAGCGCGGATTCGCCGCACACCGAGGCGTCGGTCGGCACCACGCGGAAACCGGCGACGACGAGGCCCTGCGCTTCGAGCGCGGATTTGAGTGTGGAACGGGCGTGCGCCTGCGGAGCGGCTTCGCGCGACAGGAACACCAGGCCGGCAGCGTACAGGCCGCCCAGCGTGAAGCCGGCCTCGCTGGCGACCGCACGCAGGAAGGCATCCGGCTTCTTGAACAGGAGACCGCAACCGTCGCCCGACAGGCCGTCCGCCGCGATCGCGCCGCGGTGGGTCATGCACGCCAACGAGCCGATCGCGTGCTGCACCAGCGTGTGGCTGGGCTGGTTGTCCATCTGCGCGATGAGGCCGAAGCCGCAGCTATCCTGTTCGAAATCGGGCGAATACAGCGTCCCGTCCAGCCAGCGTTGTCGTTCCATGGTTCCGTTATGCTCAGGCAACAGCGGCCTGCCCCAGGCAGGCCGCACAAAATTCAAGCGAAAAGTGCGGCATTTTAATCCTGTATGCCCCACGGGGCAATGCGTGCCGGCCGATTCCGTGTCGGCGACATGGGTATTCCGCGTTGCCCGCGGACGGCTTTGACTATGCTGGCAATTGACGGGGGAGGATGGACGATGAAGCTGGCAAGCTGGAACATCCAATGGGGACGCGGGCTGGATGGCCGCGTCGATCTGGCGCGGATTGCCGACACGCTGCGTGCGCTGGGGGATCTCGACGTCATCTGCCTGCAGGAAGTGGCGGTCAATTTTTCCGGCCTGCCCGGCAGCCGCGGCGAGGACCAGGTCGCCGAACTCGCCGCGCACCTGCCCGGGTACGCGCCGGTTTACGGTGCCGCGACCGACGTGCCTGACGGCCGCGGCGGGCGTAGCTGCTTCGGAAATGCGATCTTTTCGCGCCTGCCGGTCGGCCAGGTCTGGCGCCACCTGCTGCCGTGGCCGGCCGAGGCCGGCGTGCCGAGCATGCAGCGCGTGCTGGTCGAGGCGGTGGTGGACGCCGACGTCGGGCCGCTGCGGGTGATGACCACCCATCTGGAGTACTACGCGCAACGCCAGCGCGAGGCACAGATTGACGCCATCCGCCGCCTCCACGCGGAAGCCTGTGCGATGGCGGCGCGCCCCGTGCTGCCGGAGGAGACGGGCGGTACGTTCGCGGTGTTTCCGCGCCCGGCCGCGGCGATTCTTTGCGGCGACATGAATTTTCCCGCCGGCGCCCCGGAGCGGGCGCGCCTGCTAGCGCCGTTCGACGGTGACGTGCCGGCGTTCCGCGACGCCTGGGAGGTGCTGCATCCGGGCGTGCCGCACGCGCCGACCGTCGGCCTCCATGCGGTCGATTTCGTCGACCGGCCGGAGTGCTTCGATTTCGTCTTCCTCACCGAAGCGCTTGCCGGCCACCTCGTCGCGCACGGCATCGACGCCGCGACGGCGGCGTCCGACCATCAGCCGGTGTGGGTGGAGTTGGCGGGCGACGGCGGGGCGGTATGATGGGCCCGCCTTCCCGCTGCTGACCGCCTCATGTCGCCCGAACTCGCGCAGCAACTGCTGCTGAAAACCCTGCTGCCGCTATCGCTGCTGATCGCCGCCGGCGGCATCTGGCCGCGCTGGCAGAGCGGCATCTCGATTACCGGGCTGCGCGGCGAGATCAACCGGCTGGTGCTAAACTTCTTCGCGCCCATGCTGTTCTTCGCCGCCGGCGCGTCGGCGACGGTCGATCTCAGCCTGCTCAAGGTGCCGCTGATCCTCGGTGCCGCCACGCTGTTCGGCCTGGGGCTCGCCGCGCTGGCGCTGTTCGCCACGCCCCTGGGGCGGGGGCTGTCCGGGCCGGCGCGTGGTGCGGTGCTGCTGGCATCGGGCTTCGGCAACGTGCTGTTCTTCGGCTATCCCTTTCTCACCACGGTGTACGGCGAGGCGGGTGCGCGCTATCCGTTCTTCGCCGACATGCTCGCGACGACGCCGCTGGTGTGGTCGCTCGGCGTGTGGATCGCATTTCGCTGCGGCCACCACGCCGAGCACGCTTCCTTTCTCGCGATGTGGCTGAAGCTGCCGCCGGTGTGGGGCTTCGCCGCGGGGATTGCGGTCAACCTGTCCGGCGTCGGGCTCGAGCCGCTGGTGGAAGCGGCGCGCTGGGCGGGCAGCCCGACCATTCCCCTGATGCTGTTCGTGCTCGGTCTCACCATCCCCTGGCACGATCTGCGGCCGCAGCGGGCGGTGATGGTGGCGATGACGATCAAGCTGGCGCTGATGCCGCTGTTCGCGCTTGGCGTCGCGCTGGCGTGGCCCGGCCCACTGTCCGAACCCGCCGAGGCCGCAGTGCTGGAGGCCGCCATGCCGACCATGGTCATGGTCATCGCGTTGGCCGACCGCTTCGGCCTCGACGTGCGCCTGGCCGGCCTCGTCATGGGCTGGTCAACCCTCACGGGATTGGTTACGCTGCCATTCTGGCTTTGGGTGTTGAAGGGGTTGGCAACATGAAGATCGGATTCATCGGCAGCGGCATCATGGGGCGCCCCATGGCAGAGAACCTGCTGCGCGCCGGACACCAGCTGACCGTGTACGGCCGTCGCTTCGACCGCATCGAACCGATCCTGGTGATGGGTGCGCTCGGCAAGGGCACGCCGATGGAAGTCGCCGCCGAGACGGACGTCACCTTCACCGTCGTTTCCGACACCACAAACGTCGAACAGATCATTCTTGGCGACCGTGGGCTGATCCACGGCGCCAAGCCCGGTCACATCGTTGTCGACATGAGCACGGTGTCGCCCGCTGCGACCCGGCGCATCGCCGCCGCGCTTGCCGAGCGCGGCGTCCACATGCTCGATGCCCCGGTGTCGGGCGGCGAGACCGGCGCAAGGGAAGGCTCGCTGTCGATCATGGTCGGTGGCGAGGCACCGATCTTCGACAAGGTGCGCCCGCTGTTCGAACTCCTTGGCAAGAGCATCGTCCACGTCGGTGGCCACGGCGCCGGCCAGGTGGTGAAGTGCTGCAACCAGATCGTCGTCGGGCTCACCTTCGAGGGTGTCGCCGAAGCCATCCTGCTGGCGCGGCGCAACGGTGTCGACCCGGTGAAGATGCGCGAGGCGCTGCTGGGTGGCTTCGCCGGCAGCCGCATTCTCGAGGTGCACGGCCAGCGCATGCTCGAGGGCAACTACAAGCCCGGGTTCAAGGTGAAGCTGCACCACAAGGACATGGCCATCGTCATGGACAACGCGCAGGAAACCGC
>JANJWS010000091.1 GCA_024709425.1 Thiobacillus sp. | reverse complement strand
CCGATGCCGACCGCGGCACCCAGCGCGCCCAGGCCCATCATCAGGGCACCCGCAATGTACAGCACGGCTTGAGTCATTTCCATTTGTTGCTCCTAAAGTTAAATAATCAAGGTTGGAAGGGAAACCGGTTTGCGCGAGATCAGTGATGCTCGGCGTGCGCCATGTCAAGGTAGACGATGGTCAGCGTCATGAAGATGAAGGCTTGCAGGGTGATGATGAGAATGTGGAACACCGCCCACGCCCACTGCAGCACGCCGCCGAACAGGCCGAGAATCCAGCCGCCGCCGAACATCAGCGCGATCAGGATGAAGATCATTTCACCGGCGTACATGTTGCCGAACAGACGCAGCGCCAGCGAGATCGGCTTGGCGATGAGGCCAACACCCTCGAGCAGCAGGTTGACCGGGAAGAGAAACTTGGGGAAGGGCTGGAAGGCCAGTTCCGAGAAGAAGCCGCCTGCGCCCTTCATCTTGACGCTGTAGTAGAGCACCAGCGCGAACACCGACAGCGACAGGCCGAAGGTGACGTTGGGATCGGTCGACGGCACGACCTTCAGGTAGGGAACGCCGGCAAGCGACGCCGCCCACGGCAGCCAGTCCACCGGCAGCAGGTCCATCAGGTTCATGAGGAACACCCACATGAACACGGTCAGTGCGAGCGGCGCGACCAGGGCGTTCTTGTGCGAGAAGGAGCCGCGCACCGAATCGTCGATGAACTCGACCACCCATTCGACGAAGTTCTGCACGCCGGAGGGCACGCCGGTGGTGGCCTTTTTGGCGGCGGCGTAGAAGAGGTAGAGAAACAGTGCGCCGAGACCAATGGAAAACAGCATGCTGTCGACGTTGATCGACCAGAAGCCCATGGCCTGGACTTCTTCCGCGCCATGCGCGAAAGTCCAGGTCGGCGCGGCGATCACTTCGCCGTCGTGACGTTCAAAACCGGCAGGGAGCTTGCCGTAGGTGAGATTCTGCAGGTGATGCTTGATGTATTCGCCAGAAGACGCGTAATCCGAAGCCATGGTGGTGGGAACGACTCAAAAGTGGGTTTTGAATGGGCGCTGCAAGCGCCCATTCAAAACCGACCTGTAACCTGACTGCGTCTCAACGGCGGCCCGTCAGCGCGGCCAGCCACCCCGCCTGCGCCAGCAACAGCCCCAGCAGCATGGGCAGCGGTGCCAGTTCGAGCAGCCCCAGACCCGCGTAGAGCAGCGCAATCAGCAGCAACAGGCGCTCGAGGCTCGCGCGGATAAAGAGCCTCAGCAGACGATGCTGATCCCATTCCGGATGCCGCATCGACTGCCGTTCGCGCCAGACCAGCACCAGCGTCACCGCCAACGCGGCCAGCGTGCCGTAGAGCAAGCCGACGCCAAAACCGACACCCGCCGTCATGCCTCCCACCAGCGCCAGCAGGGGCGCGAGGACCACTTGCGCCAGTGCGACCCGGCGCACCCCGGTGGAAGGGCTGAAAAACATTAGCCTTGGATTATATAAAAATTAGAACAGTCTATGCAATCATCAAGTTGCTTGATGATGAATTTCGCTATGTACTGATGTTGTGGCCGGTACACAGCCTCTTCGCCCGCAGCGGCCACACTCATAGGCGAATGCCGAGACGCAGCAGCAGGCCTTCGAGCTCGTCGGCGCTGGCGAATTGCAGGGTGAGGCGGCCACCGCCCTTGGCGGTCGTCGTCACGTGGGCAGTCATGCCGAGGGCGTCGGCAAGCGCCTCTTCCAGGCGCAGGATGTCGCGCGGCACCGCTTTCTTCTTCGCCGGGGCGGCCGCAGCATCCTTCAGCCGCGCGACGCGGCGTTCGACCTCGCGCACCGACAGGCCGCGGGTCTCGATTTCATGCGCCAGCTCGCGTTGCTGCGTGGCATGCAGCGGCAGCAGCGCGCGCGCGTGGCCCATTTCGATCAGTCCGGCGGTGAGCATGTCCTGCACCGGACGCGACAGATTCAGGAGGCGCAGCAGGTTGGACACCGCGGCGCGCGACTTGCCGACCGCCTGCGCGACGGCGTCGTGGGTCATGCCGAATTCATGGATAAGACGCTGCAGGCCGTGCGCCTCGTCGATGGCGTTGAGATCCTCGCGCTGGATGTTTTCGATCAGCGCCATCGCCGCAACCGCATCGTCGGCCACTTCGCGCAGCAGCACCGGCACTTCGGTGAGCCCCGCCAGCTGCGCCGCGCGCCAGCGCCGTTCACCCGCGATGATCTCGTAGCCGCCGGCCACCTCGCGCGCGAGGATGGGCTGCATCAGCCCCTGCGCGCGGATCGAGTCGGCGAGTTCCTGCAGCGACTCGCTGTCCATCTGCGTGCGCGGCTGGTACTTGCCGGGCGCCAGCTGCGACACCGCCATCATGCGCAGGTCGCCCTGCGGCGGCGCGGCGCTGTCCTCGCCTGCCAGCAGCGCGTCCAGTCCGCGCCCAAGTCCCTTAGGCTTCGCCATGTTGCTGCTCCCTTGCTGTGAGGCCGGCACGTTTCAACGTTTCCTCGGCCAGGTCCATGTAGGCTTTCGCGCCCTTGCACTGGCGGTCGTAGGCCAGCACCGGCAGCCCGTGGCTGGGTGCCTCGGCCAGGCGCACGTTGCGCGGGATCACGGTGTCGTACACCTTGTCGCCGAAGTGCTGCTTGATCTGGTCGGACACCTGCTGCGCCAGCGTGCTGCGCGGGTCGAACATCACGCGCAGGAGACCCTCGATGCGGATGTCGGGGTTGAGCCGCTGCTTCACCTTCTTGATGGTGGCAACGAGAT
>JANJWS010000065.1 GCA_024709425.1 Thiobacillus sp. | reverse complement strand
CAACCGACAGCCCCTGCCGGCACGCAGCGTTGCCCAGCGCACAGGCCAGCCAGGTCTTGCCGCAGCCGGTGGCCCCGGTCAGGATCAGATTCTGGTGGGCGCGAATCCACTGGCAGGAACCGAGCTGGGCAACCGTTGCGCGGTCGAGCTTGCGGCCACCCCCGTAGCGGACGTCCTCCAGACAGGCCTGACCGGACTTCAATCTGGCCTCGCGCAGCAGGCGGGCGACGCGGCGGCTCTCGCGCCAGGTCTGCTCGCGATCGACGAGCATCGCGAACCGCTCATCGAACGACAGGCCGGCGGCCGCGCTGCTGGCCTGCTGCTCCTCGAAGGCGGCGAGCATGCCGGGCAGACGCAAGGCTTTCAGGGTTTGCAGGGTGTGTTCCATCAACATCGATTTCTCTCCTTCTTCAGTGGTAGTAATCGGGGCCGCGCACATTGGCGTGGCTGGGCAGTGACCGTTCGGTCTGGGCGGACGCAACGGGCTGGCGGTCAAGCCCCTTCTCCAGGATCGACGCCACCGAGCGATAGCGATGGGCGCCAATGGCCAGCGCCCGGGCACAAGCCCCTTCCATTCGCTCCCGGCCAACGCTGCGGGCCAGCCGCATCAGGCCCAGGCAGGCGCGGTAGCCCTGCTCGGGGTGTTGCTTCTCCATCAGGAGTCGCTTGACCAGTTCGCCGGTGGCCGGCCCCACCGAGGCACCCCAGGTGATCAGTTTTCCGGGCGACCACTCGGCATGGGCACGGTGCGCCGCCGGCATGTGATCGGCCACGGTCGAGTAGCCGCCTTTTCTAGGATTGCGGGGATGGCTCGCCACCCGGCGATTGCGCGCCAGGATTTCCACGGTGCCGCGGGTGATGCGCAATTCCACCTCCTGGCGGACCAGCGCGTGCGGCACGCTGTAGTAATGGCCTTCGAATTCGACGTGGTAGTCGATATTGACGCGGGCGCGGCGCCACTCGGCAAGCACGAACGGGGTTGCGGGCAGAGGTTGCAGATACGGGGCATCGAGCTTGCCGAAGGACTCCCGCCGGCAACCAGGCAGCTTCTTGAACGGGCGGTCGTTCAACGCCGGCAGAAGATCGGCCACGGCGGCGTCCAGTTCGGCCACCGAGAAGAACTGCCGATGGCGCAGTCGCGCCAGGATCCAGCGTTCGACGACCTGTACGCCCGACTCGACCTTGGCCTTGTCCTGCGGTTTCTTCGGGCGGGCGGGCAGAATCACCGTGCCGTAATGGTCGGCGAATTCCGCGGTGGCCCGGTTCAGTTCCGGCTCATAGGAATTGGCAGCCGTGACCAGCGCCCGGGGATTGTCCGGCACGATCAGTTCGGGAACACCGCCGATGAAACGGAGCGCTCGCGCAAGACCGCCCAGCCAGTCGGCCTGGGTCTGGCCGGGCGTCGCGCAGGCAAAGGTGTAGCTGGACGCACCAAGCACGGCGACAAAGATGCTGGCCGGCCGGATCTCGCCGCTTTCGGCATCGATGATCGGCACGGTCGGCCCGGCGTAGTCGGCAAACAGCTTCTCGCCGGCACGATGAACCTGCCGCATCGAGCGCTTGAGCGAACCGGCCCACGCCTTGTAGCGGGTGCAGAAGGCGGTGTACTGGTAGGCGGCCTCACCGGCCGACTGCCGATACTCCTCCCACAGCAGGGTGAGGGTGACACCCTTCTTCTTCAGCTCCTGGTGGATCGTGGCGTGGTCGGGTTCGACGAAGGCGGATGCCCTGGCGGCCGGCTGGCGGTACAGCCGCCGTTCCAGGGCGCCGTCATCCAGGTCCGCCGGCAGCGGCCACTCCAGCCCGGCTTCTGCCGCCAGCTTCAGATACTTGGAAACAACGCCCTTGGACAGCTTGAGCGCCCGGGCAATCGCCTCCAGGCTGAGGCCGGTGCCGTGTCGGTAGCGCAGTACGTCTCGGATTTTTCGCATGGATAGTCTCTTTTGTGGCATCCCCGCTCGCTCTCAAAAAAGCGGCGAGGTTACCTTCAGCTATCCATCCAGCTCCCCCTCATCGGTCACGTTCAGCGTGAAATCACGGTCACGCTTTCGCGAAACGCCGGTCACGCTTCGGCGAAATCACCGGTCACGTTGGCGCGAAATACGCAGCATCGCGTACGCCGCCCACCTTCAATCCCTTCCGCTTGAATGCAGGGCTGTGACTATCGCCCCGGGCGAGCTTCAGTCGCCAGCACCTGGATCATGAAGACATGCCCAGAAACCATGTCCATGGCGCCCGACAGATCGTTGGAGTGGGGTGCCCCTCACCGTCATTGATTGGCGCGTTCAACACGAACACATACCAGCGGTTATCGGACCACATCGACCTTGCCTTTCGCCAAGACCTGGCCGATTTTGCAGCCCCGTTGGCGTGCGTCGCCATATGGCGACATTCACGAATCATCCTATCTTGTTGTCCGATTGACTAGTTCTTCAAATCTGCCGGATTGGACGTCGCCCAAAAGCGACATTCGGCCGTGCCTGCTGCCCTGAACAAGCCCAAGCAGATTCGCTATCGCGCTGTTTATTAACGGGGTTTGGTTGTTGGCCCACATATTGTTGCTGATGGCCGCAAGATCGGCGCTGTCCGCTCCACTCCTCCCCCAAGTTAAAGGATTAATGAATATGCCTATGGAAAACATAAGCACCCCGGTTCGGGTGCCCGCACTTTCATCCATTGATGAATCCCGCTGGAAATCTCCAAGGGAAATCCTGTTCACCAAGGCGGGCATCCTGTTTACCTTCGCCGCCCTGGCTCTGGTTGCCATCGAGCAGGGCCCGATCCTGGCAGCACAGTTCCACCAGCACCAATGGCAGCAGCTTGCCGTTCACGGCAGCTTTCTGCTCATCGCAGCCCTGCTGGTCTATGGTGGCCTGGTCTATCTCTTTACCCGCCTGGGCTACATCCATCGTCTGCGCCGGCACGCGCCTGCCAGCCGCGAACAGCTCGACACCTTGCTGTGTGATGAGCAGGCACCGCCGCTGACCGTGCTGGTCCCTTCCTACAAGGAAGACCGCAACGTCATCTATCAGACGCTGTTGTCAGCCGCGCTGCAGGAATATCCACGCCGGCATGTCGTCTTGCTGATCGACGACGCGCCCAATCCCCATTCCGCTACCGACATGGCGCAACTCGCGGCAGCACGTGAACTGCCGCTACATATCGCCAGTATGCTGGCACCCATCGCGAACCACATGACCCGTGCCCGCGACCGCTTCCTGCAACAGACTCAACATGGCCATGTCGATGCGATGCGGGTCACCGCAGATCTCATGGCCCTGTGGCAGCATGCCGCCGACTGGTTTGGCCGCCGAGCGGCGGAGCATGACACACGCGATCACGCCGAGCGCTTGTTCGTTGAACAGGTTCTTCAGGCGCGTGAAACGACATGCCGACAACGCTCCCTGCAACTGACGAGGTGTCTGGACGGCGATACGGCGCTTTCGGCGCAGGCGCTGGAGAATGAGTTTCGCAGACTTGTCGCGCTGTTCGACTGCCAGCTGACCAGCTTCGAGCGCAAGCGCTACATCAACCTGTCTCACGAACAGAACAAGGCGATGAACCTCAACAGTTACATCCATCTGACCGGCAAACACTGGCGTGAGCGCCTAACCGAGCAGGGCAGGTGGCTGGATGAGGTGGAACCGGCGCGCGCTACGCTTTCCGTGCCAGAAGCGCGCTATTTCATTACGCTTGATGCCGATAGCATCCTGTTGCCGGAATACGCGCTGCGCCTGATCCACATCATGGAGCTCCCGGGCAATGAATCCCTGGCCGTGGCGCAGACACCTTACAGTGCCTTCCCCGGTGCAAGCTCGACACTGGAACGCGTCGCAGGTGCGACGACCGACATGCAGTACATCATTCATCAGGGCTTCACCCGTCACAACGCAACCTACTGGGTAGGCGCCAATGCGTTGCTGCGGCGAGACGCGCTTGATGCCATCGCTGAAAACGATGTCGAGCGCGGCCACGCCATCACGCGCTACATCCAGGACCGCACCGTCATTGAAGACACTGAATCCAGTGTCGATCTGGCCGCACGTGGCTGGACACTGTTCAACTATCCACAGCGCCTGGCCTACAGTGCCACGCCACCGGATTTCGGCTCGCTGTTGATTCAGCGTCGGCGCTGGGCAAATGGCGGCCTGATCATCCTGCCAAAATTGCTGCGCCATCTGATCCGTCAGCCACAGCGGAAGATCGCCGAAGGACTCTTGCGACTGCACTATCTGATTTCCATCGCCGCGGTGAATGTCGGTCTGTTGCTGATGATGGCCATGCCGTTCTCCGATAGCATCAACAGCGCGTGGCTGCCGTTGACAGCGCTGCCTTATTTCCTGCTCTACGGCCGTGATCTAGTGCTGTGTGGCTATCGTGCCAGCGACCTGCTGCGCGTGTATGCACTCAATCTCTTGCTGATCCCGGTGAATGTGGGGGGGGGTGCTCAAGTCGCTGCAGCAGGCCATCTCGCGCCAGAAGATCCCCTTTGGCCGCACACCCAAGATCAAGGGCCGTACGGCTTCGGCACCGCTCTATATCATCGCCACCTATTCGCTCTTTGCGCTGTGGCTGATCAGTGCCCAAGGCGACTTTGTCGATGGCCATCTCAGTCAGGGTGCCTTTGCGCTGTTTAATGCCGCGATTCTGTTCTACGCTATCAGCATCTTCATCGGCTTCCGTGCGAGTTGGGATGACATCATCGCATCGTTGCGCTTACCCGTCCTGGCGCCTGAATCGTTGCCAGACGGCCTGGTGACGGCCGACAATATTGCCATTCTGCAGCAGAAACGCACTCGGCAAGTGCAGCGGGATGTCACCTCCGAAGTTGAGCGGGAGCGCTACTTTGGGGGGTGATGGCCAACGGAGTGACGCCGGCGGCGTCGCTGCTTCGCGCCAGCCCCGTGCGTGGCGCGCCTCGGACGCACCCTGCTGCGGTTTCGAGGGCAACTCGTGTTGAATTCTGAGAGGGAGATTGCGTGGGGATTCTGGACAGGCTTCGTTTGGCCTTCGTACGGCGCGGGCGCGAACCTGCGCCGCACAACGCGCCCGGCCCGGACACGGCGCAGCGTATCGAACGCCGCAAGAACAAGCGCCGCAACGCGCGCACCGACACCCGCGCGTTGATCGTCGACGATTCGCCCACGATTGTTTTCGCGCTGAAGAAGATCCTGGAGTCGGCGGGCCTTATCACTCTCGAGGCGGCGGATGCCGAGGCCGGCGTCGAACTCGCGCGCAAGGAGCTGCCCGACATCATTTTTCTCGATATCATCTTGCCCGGCGCCAATGGCTTTTCCGCACTGCGTGCGCTGCGCAAGGACCCGGCCACGGCGCACATCCCTGTCATCATGATGAGCGGCAACGAGCAGGCCACCGAACTTTTCTTCGGCACCCGAATTGGCGCCGACGACTTCATGAAAAAGCCCTTCTCGCGCTTCGAGGTGTTCGCCCGCATCGAGCGCCTGCTCGACGCGAACAGGGTGCCGCGGCGTCTCTCGGCGCTGGCGCCGGAGCCACGCGAGACTGACTGAACGTCGTTGGGGCTGCGGCACTTCGATTTCCCAGTGGTTCGCCATCACTCAAAAATCAGTCACCACGTTATTCTGAAACAAGTAGCCGGATGCGCGTTGTCCGATCTTCGCCTGTCGGGTGAGTGCGCTACGCGCCCGGTGGGACGCCTGCTCATGCGCCTGCCTTTGTACCCGCAAGGGGCAGGTCGGATTCGTAAAGCCGCTTGCGCGGGCGTGTGCGGCGTCGAGCCACGCGATCGGGACCACCATCGGGCGCGTCCAACTGCGGTTTCTATTGATCCGGCTTAATTTGCCTGTCATGCAGGCCCGCGATACTACGCGGCGTCGGGCAGCCTCTGCCCGGTACCAGCCCCCCGAAGATTCAGGAGAGAAATTCCATGTTCAAGCTCAGCCCCGTCGCCCTCGGCATCAGCCTGGCGCTCGCCACCGTCGCCGTTCACGCGCAAAGCACCACCGGCCCGCAAAGCTCGCAGACCCCCTACATCGTCCCCACCGCCCCCGGCTGGGAAGTGGTTTCGCTGATCACCGTCGGCGATTCCGCCAAGGAAGTGCCCTATCGCATGGTCGGCATTCCCGACGGCATGGGGGCGCTGTCCGGCAAGTTTGCCGAGAACGGCGATTACGTCGCCGACAAGGCCTTCATGACCTTCTTCCTCAGCCACGAACTCGGTGCCACCTCGGGCATTCCCCGCGCCCACGGCGCGACCGGCGCCTTCGTGTCGCAGTGGACCATGCATCTCAACAGCAAGCAGATCATGTGGGGCGAGGACCTCATTACCAAGGTGATGGGCTGGGACAACCTCAACAAGCAGTTCGTCGATGCCACTGGCGCGACGCAGTTCGGCCGCTTCTGCTCCGCCGACCTGCCCGCCAAGACCGCTTTTTACAACCCCGCGACCGGTCGTGGCTTCGACGGCCGCATCTACATGAAGGGTGAGGAAGCCGGTGCCGAAGGCCGTGCCTACGCCACCATCGTCACCGGCGACGAGAAGGGCACGACCTACCAGTTGCCCTACCTCGGTCGCTTCTCGTGGGAGAACTCGCTGGCGCATCCGAACGCCGGTGACAAGACCCTGGTCGTCGGCCTCGATGATTCCAGCCCCGGCCAGGTCTATCTCTACGTCGGCGACAAGCAGACCTCCGGCAATCCCGCCGAGCAGGCCGGCCTGCAGTACGGCAAGCTCTACGGTGTACGCGTGACCAACGGCGGCGCCAACTACGCCGACGGCCTGGTGAAGCTTGAGGCCGGCGCGATCAACGGCACCTTTGACCTGGTCGACATGTCCGACATCGTCGCGCTCGATAGCGGCGCGCAGCTGCAGACGCAGTCGACGGCGCGCGACGTGACCGAGTTCGCCCGTCCCGAAGACGGGCACTGGGACACCAAGAATCCCAACGTGTTCTATTGGGTGACGACCGGTCGCACCGGCGCGACCGCGCGCCTGTACAAGTTCACCTTCGACTCGATCGCCAACCCGACCGGCGGCACCGTGGAGACCGTGCTTGACGCCGCCAACCTGATCGGCACCGACGGCCAGGTGGCACGTTCCTTCGACAACATGGTGGTGGACGCCGACGGCAACATCCTCATTCAGGAAGACCCGGGTGGCAACGACTACATCGCCAAGACCTGGAAGTTCAACCCGACGACCGGTGAAACCGTCCAGATCTTCGAAAACGACCGTGACCGTTTCCTGCCGGGTGCACCGAACTTCCTGACCCGCGATGAAGAGAACTCGGGCGTCATCGAGGTCACCGACATCGTCGTCAGCGCCAACTGGCACGAGCCGGGCCGTCGCTACTACCTCACCAACACCCAGGCGCATTACAGCATCGTCGATGATTCTGAACTCGTGCAGGGCGGCCAGGTGCAGATGATCATTTCACCGAAGACCAACGCTGTCCACAAAGGCAAGAAGTAAGGGAAGTAAGGCTGTTCCCCGGCAGGCAGGATGCCGGGTTGAAAAGCACAGGGCGGCCCTCGGGCCGCCCTGTGCTTTTCAACCCGGGCTTATCCCAGATAATCCAATTGGCCGTAGATCGGGCTTCAGCCCGATCTTCCAACCTGCTGTTTTTTGCCTGAATGGCGCTAATGAACGGTCTGGGTTCATATCTGCCTGATGCGTGGGAAACGGGCGCCTGGCGCGAGCAAACCACGGAAGATGCCGCCTTGCATTTTGTCGACGCAATTTCATGACGAGGTAAGGGAAAGGCGCGAGAAGCAGCAATCCGTAGGCAAGGTGGTTGCCAATTCGTGGATCAAAGTCCCGCATCATCTTTTCCCACGGCTTCTGCAGGAGGAGCGGGCCCAGGGCGATGCGACGCGCTTTGTCACGGAAAGAACGTGTCAACGTATCAGCCCTCATTTTCCCTTCGCGCTGGCTCCCACCGGGGCAAGGCCGCGGCAGTCGACACCAAGGTAGGTCATTTGCGATTCGCTTTGCAGGGTGTGCTTGCCGTCGCGATCAATCGTCGTCATGTCCATGCGCGAGCGCACGCTGTTGCCCGCGAAGGTGCTTTCGCCCTTGCCCGTGGTGCGCCGCCCGTCCATGACGCAGTCGATTTCGAAACGGACGGTATTGCCGCTGCGCACCATCTTGCCGGGTTGGCAACGGCCTTCGGGATCGATCACGGGGGCGTTGCGCCGGGCCGCTTCTTCGCTGATGCAGATGCGCATCGCGTTACCCGACATGCCGACGCCCTGACTCGCCATCATGGCTTCCATCTGCTTGCGCTGTGCGGGCGGCAGGGCGGCGAGCTGCTTTTGCATGGCCTGCATCTGGGCGTGCATGTCCTGGCCGTCGACGATCTGCTTGATGGTCTTTACTTCCCACAGGCCGGCCTTCATGTCGCCAGCCAGCGCGGGTGCGGCGAAAAAACCGAGAACGAGGATGGAAACGATGGTTTTCACGGCAAGCTCCTTTTAGATGGACGACAGCATGCCGTGTCGGGCGCGTGAAGGGAAGTCCCGCCCCGACGCAATGGGTGCCGCGCCTCGCGGGGCCTTCGTCACCCCAGCATCGCCTTCAGCGCCGCCAGGCGGTCGCTGCCCTGCGCCTTGGCCTCGGCACTCGAAGGTTTGTCCGGCTGGCGCACGTCGTCGCCGAGTTCGTCGATGAAGCGTGACGGTTCGCAGGCGACGGACTCGCGCGCGCGCTTGCGGCGGGCGCAGTGGGAGAGGGTGAGCGATTTCCGCGCGCGGGTGACGCCGACGTACATCAGGCGCCGCTCCTCTTCGAGGCGGCCTTCGTCGACGGCGTCGCGGTGCGGCAGGATGTTTTCCTCGACACCGACGAGGAAGACGTGGCCGAACTCCAGGCCCTTGGCGGCGTGCAGGGTGGACAGGCGCACGGCGTCGGGCGCCTCGTCCTCGCGGCCTTCGAGCAGGGTGATGAGGGCGATGGTCTGGGTGAGCTGCAGCAGATTCTTTTCGTCTTCCTCGCCCTTCTTGGCGATCCACGCGGCGAATTCGAGCACATTGTTCCAGCGTGTCTGCGCGGCGCGCTCGTCGTCCTGGTCAAAGAGATACACCTCGTAGTCGATGGCCTTGAGGAGGTCGTTGAGGACTTCGCCCGCCGGCTCGCGCGCGACGCGTTCCTCGAAGCGGTTGATGAAGTTGCAGAACTCGGTGAGTGGCGCGAGCTGGCGTTCGCCGATCTGCGCGGCGGCCGCGGCGGAGAACACCGCCTCGAACAGGCTGACGTGCAGGGTGGCGGCGACCTGGCCGAGCTTTTCCAGGGTGGCGGCGCCAATGCCGCGCTTGGGCGTGGTGACGGCGCGGATGAAGGCGGGGTCGTCGTCGCCGTTGGCGATGAGCCGCAGGTAGGCGATGACGTCCTTGATTTCGGTCTTGTCGAAGAACGACTGCCCGCCGGACAGCTGGTAGGGCACTTTCTCGTTCCTCAGCGCCTGCTCGAACACGCGCGCCTGGTAGTTGCCGCGGTAGAGGATGGCGTAGTCGCGCCATTCGGTGCGGTGCTGGAACTTGTGCGACAGCAGGCGCATGACGACCGACTCGGCCTCGTGCTCGTCGTCGCGCGCGGCGGGCAGCACCTGGATGGGGTCGCCGTGGCCGATCTCGCTCCACAGGCGTTTCTCGAACAGTTTCGGATTGTTGGCGATGAGGGCGTTGGCGGCCTTGAGGATGCGCACCGTCGAGCGGTAATTCTGCTCGAGCTTGACCACGTGCAGGTGCGGATAGTCGTCGCGCAGCTGCCGCAGGTTGTCGGCCGACGCACCGCGCCAGCCGTAGATTGCCTGGTCGTCGTCGCCGACCGCGGTGAACGCTGCGCGCACGCCGGTGAGCTTCTGCAGCAGGCGGTACTGCGCGGCGTTGGTGTCCTGGTATTCGTCGACGAGGATGTGGCGCAGGCGGTTCTGCCACTTCTCGCGCAGCTCGGCGTGGGTGTCGAGCAGCTCGGCCGGCAGGCGGATGAGGTCGTCGAAGTCGACCGCCTGGTAGGCGCGTAGCGTCGCATCGTAGCGGTCATAGATCTTCGCGTAGACGCGCGCGTTGTCGTCTTCGGCCGTATGCGCGGCGGCGGCGGGCGACTTGAGCTCGTTCTTCCACAGCGAGATGCGCGAGACCGCGCGGCGGATTTCCTGCTTGTCGGTGGTCTTGAGGATTTCCGAAACGATGCCGGCGGCGTCTGCGGAATCGAGGATGGAGAACGCCGGCTTCAGCCCGGCGAAGGCGGCGTCCTCGCGCAGCATCCTGAGGCCCATCGAGTGGAAGGTGGTGACGATGAGGCCCTTGGTGTTGACGCCGTCGGTCAGCTTGGCGGCGCGCTCCTGCATCTCGCGCGCGGCCTTGTTGGTGAAGGTGATCGCGGCGATCGAGCCGGGTCTATAGCCGCACTCGCCGATCAGAAACGCGATCTTGTGGGTGATCACGCGCGTCTTGCCCGAGCCGGCGCCGGCCAGCACCAGGAGCGGGCCGTCGAGGTATTTCGCCGCTTCGCGCTGCGGCGGGTTGAGCGCGGCGAGCAGGCTCATGCCGTGCCGAACTCGCGGTCGAGATACGCGATGATGGCGTCGGACTCATACAGCCAGGTCACCGTGCCATCGGCGCCGGTGATGGCGAGGCACGGCACCTGCGGCTTGCCGCCCCCGGCGACGAGCGCCTCGCGGTGCGGGCCCGCGTGGCGGGCGTCGCGCAGTTCGATGTCGAGCGACAGGCGGCGCATGGCGCGGCGCACCTTGAGGCAGAACGGGCACGTCGGGAAATGGTAGAGGGCAAGCTGGCGCGTGCGCGCATCGACTGCCGCCTGCGCGTCGGGCGAGCGCGTCACGCCGCGCGGCGTGGCGAGCGCGTGGCCCAGCAGCAGGAAGGGCGTGAGGATGAGACGGAGGGTGCGGAAGAACAGGCGGATCAGGGATTTCATGGCGCAGGCGTCACGGAAGGTTCGGGCGGGGCGCGCTATGATTCGGGACACACAACGCAAGCTAGACCGTATTTTATATGCCCACCTATGCCATTGGCGACCTTCAGGGCTGCCATGTTTCCCTTCTGCGCCTCCTGGAGGCGATCCGCTTCGATCCTGCCGCCGACCGCCTGTGGTTCGTCGGCGATCTGGTCAACCGCGGGCCGGATTCGCTCGCGATCCTGCGCTTCGTTCGCGGGCTGGGCGACGCGGCGGTGTGCGTGCTCGGCAACCACGACCTGCACCTGCTGGCGCTGGGCGAAGGCCTGGGCCGCGAACACAAGGGCGACACGCTCGATCCCGTGCTGGCGGCGCCCGACCGCGACGAACTGCTGGCCTGGCTGCGTGCGCGGCCGCTCGCCTGGCGCGAGGGCAAGTATGTGATGGTGCACGCCGGGGTACTGCCGCAATGGACGGTCGAGGACACGCTTGCGCGCGCCGCGGAGGCCGAAGCGGTGCTGCAGGGACCGCACTTCGCCGAATTCTTCCGGCAGATGTACGGCAACGCGCCGGTGGCGTGGGACGACGCGCTCGAAGGCGTCGAGCGCCTGCGCGTGATCGTCAACGCCTTCACGCGCTTGCGCTATTGTTCCGCCGCGGGCGAGATGGAATTCCACCACAAGGGTGCGCCCGGCACGCAGCCGGCAGGCTGGCTGCCGTGGTTCGAGGTGCCGGGCCGTCGGACCGCGGATGCGACGCTCATCATCGGCCACTGGTCGACGCTCGGGCTCGTCAACCGTCCCGACCTCGTCGCGCTCGACACCGGCTGCCTGTGGGGCGGAAAAATGACCGCGTTCAGGCTGGAGGATCGTCAGGTATTCGCGGTGCCGTGTCCGCAGGCGCGATCCCCAAAAGCGTAGCCGTTGCGGCTTCCGCCCGCGCCGCCAGATCGCGGCGGTGGCCGTCGGGGGGGATGGGATCGCCGAAGTGCAGTTCGGCGACGATGCCCGGTTCGCTGACGACCGCGAGCAGGCTCTGCCACAGGCTCATGTGATCGACGTAGGCGGGCGCCGCGCTGTATTCGCCGTCCAGCGTATGGTAACGCAGCGCCGCCGGCACGATGGGACAGTTCAGGTCCACTGCCGGTTGCAGCAGCGAAGGCAGGAAACGGCGCAGGATGCGGCCGTCGCTGGTGGTGCCTTCGGGGAACACCGCCACCCACGCGCCGTCGCGCAGCAGTGCCGCCATGTCGGCGTTGACGCGCAGCGTGTCGGCGCGGCGGCCGCGTTCGAGGAACAGCGTGCCGGCCTTGTGCGCGAGCCAGCCCGCCACCGGCCACGCGCGGACTTCGGATTTCGAGACGAAATGGACGCGGCGCCCGAGAAAGATGAGAAAGATGTCGATCCAGGAGACGTGGTTGCATACCAGCAGCGCGCCACCCGGTACTGCGGGCGGGCGCGTGACGACGGGATTTACCCCGAGTATCTGGAGCAACAGGCGTGACCACACGACGATCAGCGCATCGCGCCGGCGGGAGCCGAGAAACGGCAGTGCCAGCGCCGCGAGCACTACGCCCGCCGTCGTGTGCAGGACGAGCAGGGTGAGGCGGACGACAACGCGAATCAGGACGGGCGCATGGGTGAGCATCACGCCCGCATTGTACGGCTTAGCCCATGAAGCGGCGGGCATAGGCGCGGTTCAACTGCTGCATCGGTAGCAACAGCAGCAGGTCGGCGGTATTGAAGTCGGGGTCCCACGCGGGTTCGCCGCACAGCATCGCACCAGCCCGCACGTAACCCTTGATGAGCGGCGGCAGCGTGACAGACTGGCCGTCGTCGAGCGACTCCACCGGCAGGCGCGCGCGTGGGGTGACGCGCCATTCGATCGGCGCCAACTGACGTTCCGCAAGCTGGCGATGCACGCCCGCGGCGAGATGTCCGCCGTCGGCCATGCCGATGCTGGCGCAGCCTACCAGGTATTCATGCCCGTAGCGGGTCATGTAATCGGCCAGTCCCAGCCACAGGCGAGTGATGACCGCGCCGCTGCGGTGCGCCGGATGCACGCATGAGCGCCCGAGCTCGGCCATGCGCGGCCGCAGGAAATGCAGGCGCGTAAGGTCGAATTCCTGTTCTGAATAGTAGCTACCGACTCGCTGTGCAGCGTCAGGTGGCAGGATGCGATAGGTGCCGACCACCTCGCCGCCGTCGAGTTCGCGTACCAGCAGATGATCGCAGAACGGGTCATAGAGGTCGATATCGTGGCCCGGCAAGGGGGAACTCAGGCGCGCGCCCATTTCCTCGGCGAATACTCTGTAACGCAGGCGCTGCGCTTCGCGGATCTCGCTGTCGTCGACCGCCAGCGAAACGTGGTAACGCCCGGTGTGAGCCGGTTGAACGGTGCTGCGAACGTCGAGCATGGGGCACTCCCGAAAATGGAATGCGCCCAGCCTAGCGATCGGGTGTGACCCCGGTGTGACGTTGCGATGGCGGAACGGTGACGGGGGAAGGGGGAGTCGAGAGGGGAGGGGACGAGCCTGTTGCAGCGCTTGTAGGAGCACCCGCAAGGGGCAGGCCGTGGTTGTAAAGCCGCTTACGCGGCAACAACCACGCTCCGGCGCTCCCGCCGCGATTGTCGGGCGGCGTTTAGTGATGAAGCATCGCAAGGCGATTCCGCGTCCCCTGCTCGCGGGAGGGATGGGGAGAGGGAAACGAGCGGCGCCGGTTTCATGGTCAGGGGTGGCAACAGGCCATGCCCGTTAGTGCGACACGCGCGTGACGCCGCCGCCGGACAGCACGCGCACGCGGTCGCCGACGCGGAATGCCTCGTCGGCTGCCTGGGTGATGGCGATCAACCGCCCCGAATCCAGCTTGACGGTGATTTCGACGCCCTTCTGGCGGGTGACCGCTTCTTCCGCCGCGGCACCGCCGACGCCGCCGAGCACCGCACCGACGGTGGCGCCGACGACGCTGCCGCGACCACCGCCGACCGTGCTGCCAGCGACGCCACCGACCACCGCGCCGGCGCCGGCACCGATCGGGGTCTTGGTGCCTTCGATGTTCACCTCACGCACCGATTCGACGACACCCATCCGGACTTCCTGCACCGCGCGCGCCTGTTCGCGGCTGTAGTCCTTGCCGCCGAGGCCGGTCGCGCAGCCGCCGAGTGTGATGAGAGGAAGGGCGAGAAAAAGCGTCAACAGGATTCGGGTCTGCATGCCAGGGCTCCTTGGTTTCATGAACCCGGCCAGCTCATTGGCCATTCCGGTTTCGCGAGAACAGCGAGCTGGGGGCGGGATGGATAATCCGGGATCAATCATGTTTAGGTCACGCCGCGAGCGATATGTTCCCGCACGCGCGGTCCTCGGAGCGTTCAGAGCGCCCAGTCGAACGCCGCCTGCAGACGCGCGGAAATGTCTTCGCGCGTTGGCGCGTGGTTCTGTCCGCCGCGCTGCTCGATCTTCAGCGACCCCATCACGCTGGCCAGCTGGCCAGTGGCTTCCCAGTCCCAGCCGTGCGCGATGCCATGGAGCAGGCCGGCACGGTAGGCGTCGCCGCAGCCAGTCGGGTCAACGACCGCGCGCGCCGGCACCACGGGGATCTCGATCTGCCGGCCCTCGGCGTAGAAGCGCGAACCGGCCTCGCCGCGCGTCACCACCAGACATTTCACCCGCGCCGCCAGCGCGGCCAGCGACTGGCCAGTGCGTGTCTGCAACAGTTCGGCTTCGTAGTCGTTGAGCGTCACGTAGTCGGCGAGATCGACCATTTCCAGCAGTTCGTCGCCCGCGAACAGCGGCATGCCCTGGCCCGGATCGAACACGAAGGGGATGCCGGCTGCGTGGAACTGGCGGCAGTGGTTGAGCATGCCGTCGCGGCCGTCGGGAGATACGATGCCAAGTCCAATGTTGGACACGGCGCTGGCGTCGTTTTCATGCGAGAAGTTCATCGCGCCGGGGTGGAACGCGGTGATCTGGTTGTCGGCAAGGTCGGTGGTGATGAAGGCCTGAGCGGTGAACGTGCCGGGCAGGTGGCGCACCGCTTCGCGGCTGAGGCCAAGCGCGTCGAGGCGGTCAGCGTAGGCGCCGAAGTCGTCGCCGACCGTGGCCATGATCACCGGCGTGCCGCCCAGCAGATTGAGGTTGTACGCGATGTTGCCGGCGCAGCCGCCGAATTCTCGACGCATCTCCGGCACCAGGAAGGACACATTCAGCATGTGGATCTTGTCGGGCAGGATGTGATACTTGAAGTGGTCCTGGAAGACCATGATGGAATCGAAGGCGAGCGAGCCGCAGATGAGGGTGCGCATGATGACATCACGTGGAATGGGACAGCGCGATTATACGCAGCGTGCCGTCGAGGGCTTCCGGCAGGATTCACGCTCCTGACCCGCAAGAAAACGAAAGCGTCACAAAACTGCAATGCTCGTTCCGTAAGGTGGCGATGGCTGAGCGAGAGGTGCGACTCGCTCGCGCAAGTTATTAGGTGGAGGCAGCTCCACGTCACCGCTACTTTATCGGAGATCAAATTCATGAAACGTAACAAAATTGTTGCCACGCTGGGGATCCTGGTCGGGGCGCTGGTCAGCCATACCGCGGTTGCGCAGGCGGTCAAGGTCGATCCCGCTCTGCCGAGCTACCAGAAAGCCAGCGGCGTGTCCGGCAACTTTACCAGCGTCGGTTCCGACACCCTCAACAACCTGATGACGCTTTGGGCCGAGACCTACAAGCGCAACTATCCCAACGTCAACATCCAGATCCAGGGCGCCGGTTCCTCGACCGCGCCACCCGCGCTGATCGAAGGCGCTGCCAACTTCGGCCCGATGAGCCGCATGATGAACGCCAAGGAGATCGAGGCCTTTGAGAAGAAGCACGGCTACAAGCCCACCCCGGTTCCGGTCGCCATCGACGCCCTGGCCGTTTATGTCAACAAGGACAACCCCATCCCTGGCCTGTCGCTTACCCAGGTTGACGCGATCATGTCCGCCACCCGCAAGTGCGGCGGCAAGGAAGATCTCACCCAATGGGGCCAGGTCGGCATGACCGGCGAATGGGCCAGCCGTGCCATCGCCCTGTATGGCCGCAACTCGGTGTCGGGTACATACGGCTACTTCAAGGAGAAGGCGCTGTGCAAGGGTGACTTCAAGCGCAACGTTGCCGAACAGCCGGGTTCAGCCTCGGTGGTGCAGAGCGTGACCGGCCAGATCAATGCCATCGGCTACTCGGGCATCGGCTACAAGACTTCCGGCGTGCGCGCACTGCCGCTGTCGAAGAAGGACGGCGAGCCCTTCGTCGAAGCTGATGCGACCCACGCCATCGACGGTACCTACCCGCTCGCCCGCGTGCTCTACGTCTATGTGAACAAGCGCCCGAACCAGCCGCTGCCGCCGCTGGAGCGTGAGTTCTTCAAGCTGGTGCTGTCGAAGCAGGGTCAGGAGGTGGTAATCAAGGACGGCTTCGTGCCGATGCCGGCGCCCATGGCTGCCAAGGCACTCGCCGATCTGGGCATCAACTAAGCCTGCCGCCCATCCAGGCCGGGCGCGCAAACGAGCGCGCCCGGCTCGACTGATACACGGAGACCGATACCATGCCCGCAAACAAGCCAAACCTGTCGTACGTTGCTGCGTCCCTGCTGGCGCTCGGCGTACTTGGCGGCTGCGCCAGCCAGGCGCCCGCCAAACCCGAGAGCAAGCTCGCGACTGCGACGCCTGCCCCCACTGTTGTCGCGGCCGCCGCGCCGGCACCTGCCGCCCAACCGGCTGTCGCCGACAATTATTTCATCGTGTTCCACGAAAACGGGCGTATCTACCCGATTGCCGATACCAAGAACTATCTCGAGTTCCTGCACAACAACGAGCTGATCTTTACGCGTACCCGTATCGGTGCCGGCCCGGCAGGCGAGACGCTGGTGTTCGGCATCGAGAAGAAGGAAAGCGACGACCTCACCAAGCCTGCCAAGGCTGAGTTGTTCTACGACAACAAGTACGAGCCGGCTGGCCCGTTCTACGGCGAAGTGGTCCGCGACGGCCGCTTCTATGTATTCGGCGAGTGGGCGGACTTCAAGGACTACCTTGCGCACAAGGAAATCACCTACACCTTCGCCGAGATCGGCACCGGTCCCAGGGGTGAGACTGTGATCTACGCGCTGAACAGGAACACGGTCAAGGAAGGTCGCCCGGCCAAGCTGATCGAGCAGTTCAAGTCGCTTCACAAGACCAACTAGGCAGCTCTGAGACAGCGAAGGGAGGGGGAGCCTCGCTGCCCCTTCCTGCGCTGTCTTTGACGTCAGCCAACGCGCATCACGACACGCGGTGAACCATGGAAAAGATTGAGTCCAACATCAGCAAGGTCGGCGGCTACACCGGCCACCGCATGGCGAAGGACAAGCTGTTCAAGCACGTCATGACCTTCGGCGGCCTGAGCGTGATCATCGCGATCAGCCTCATTTTTTTCTATCTTGCCAGCGTCGTCGTCCCGATCTTCTCTCCGGCGCACATGGACGAGCTGCAGAAAGTCTCGCTGCCGAAAAATGGCGGGGGCGCAACCGTTCACCTGACCACGGAAGAGCAGGCCGAAATTGGTGTACGCATGGCGGATCGTGGCAGCGTGAGTTTTTTCGATTTACGCGACGGCCGTCTCATGGCCGAGGAAAAGGTTTCCCTGCCCGAGGGGGTCGAGATTCGATCCTTCGCCGCAGGCGATCCGGCCCAGCAGGCCGTCGCCTATGGCCTGTCCGATGGCCGCATGCTGATTCTCGAACAGGACTTCAAGGTCTCCTTCCAGCAGGATCCAAAAGATTCCGAGAAGGACATTCGCACCATTACCCCGAGCATCGCCTATCCCGTGGGAAGCGAGCCGCTGCAGGTCGACGCGGCGGGCAAGGGCTTGAAACGCCTGGCCATGCAGCACAGCGCGGAAAACACCACTGCGATCGCGCTGACCGAGGACAAGCGTTTGGTGCTGGCAGCCTTCGAGAGCACCAGCAACATGATTACCGGCGAGACCACGACCGAGCGCTTCGGGATCGAGTTGCCGCCGGTTTCCGGAGAGATCAGCCAGATCCTGCTGGAAGTGAAGCAGCGTGACCTTTACGTGGTGCATGGCGGCCGCCATGTCAGTCATTACGACGTCATGGACAAGCGGAATCCGCGCCTGGTGCAGACCGTCGCCCTGGTGCCCGAGGGCGAGCGCATTACCGCAGCCACGATTCTGAGCGGGGGATTTTCGCTCATCGTCGGCACCGACAAGGGCAGCGTGTCACAGTGGTTCCAGGTGCGCGACGACGCAAACAACTATCATCTGACCCACATCCGGTCTTTCAAGCCCATGGCCGGCCAGGTCACGACCATCGCACCGGAGCATTTCCGCAAGGGTTTCATCGTCGGTGACAACGGCGGCAACATCGGCATCTACTATGCAACGTCCAATCGCCTGATCCTGAAACGATCGACGGGGAAAGAACCCGTGCGCGTCGTCGGTTTCGCGCCGCGCGCCAACGTCATCCTGGCCGAGAGCGGGGGCGAGTCCATCCAGACGGCGCGCGTCGATAACGAGTATCCGGAAATCTCCTTCTCCGCGCTGTGGCAGAAGGTCTGGTACGAGAGTTACCAGGAACCCGAATACAACTGGCAGTCTTCCGCTGCGACCTCGGATTTCGAGCCCAAATTCAGCGTTGCGCCCCTGACCTTCGGCACGCTCAAGGCGGCGTTCTACGCCATGCTGGTGGCGGTGCCGCTGGCCGTGCTCGGGGCGATTTTTGCCGCCTACTTCATGTCGCCGAAGATGCGCAGCGTGGTCAAGCCCTCGATCGAGATCATGGAGGCACTGCCAACCGTGATCCTGGGCTTCCTCGCCGGCCTGTGGCTGGCACCCTGGGTCGACAACAACCTTGCCGGGACGCTGGCGGCGCTCTTCCTGCTGCCGTTCAGCTTCGTCATCACCTCCTATCTGTGGAGCCTGTTGCCGAATCGGCTCAGGGCGCGGATCGGCGCGGGATGGGAGGCGGCAGTGCTGGCGCCGGTGATCATTGTCGTCTTCTGGTTCGCCATCCAGATCGGGCATCCTATCGAGGCAGCGTTCTTTGGTGGCAACATGCCGCACTGGCTGTCCAATGAACTGGGCTGGACCTACGAACAGCGCAACTCGCTCGTGGTCGGCATTGCCATGGGTTTCGCGGTGATCCCGACCATTTTCTCGATCGCCGAAGACGCGGTGTTCAGCGTGCCGAAGCACCTGACTTCGGGATCGCTGGCGCTCGGTGCAACGCCGTGGCAGACCCTGTTCAACGTTGTCCTGCTGACTGCCAGCCCCGGCATCTTCTCCGCCATCATGGTCGGAATGGGACGCGCGGTGGGAGAGACCATGATCGTGCTGATGGCCACCGGCAATACGGCGGTGATGGATCTCAGTATCTTCACTGGCTTCCGCACCCTGTCCGCCAACATCGGCGTGGAAATGCCCGAAGCGGCTGTGGGCACGACCCACTACCGCCTGCTGTTCTTCTCGGCGCTGGTGCTGTTTTTGTTCACCTTCGTGGTGAATACCGTCGCCGAACTGGTGCGACAGCGCCTGCGCGAAAAATACAGCTCACTTTAAGAAAGACTCGCCATGCGCAACTGGTACAAGAGCGGAGAACCCTGGGTATGGACGACAGCTGGAGCGGTCGCCCTGTCGCTGGTGGCGGTGTACGCGGTGGTGTGGCTCACCGCTGCACGCGGACTGACGCACTGGTGGCCGAAGCCGGTCGCCGAGGTCACCTATCAGGAGCGCAGCGGTTCGACCGTGCGCCTGATCGGCGAGATCCGCGAGAAGGAGGAGGTGTCGGTGGTCCGGCTGCGCGAGCAGGGCTACGCCATCGACAGCAAGGATCTTTTCACCTACCGCTATCTGATGAAGCTTGGCAACAAGGACATCACCGGCGTCGACTTCAAATGGTATCCGGAACCGATGCTGGGCGAATTCGGCTATCCGAAGGACCTGCTCGCCATCGAGCGCCGGGAATGGGGCAATTTCTACGGGCACCTCAAGGAAGTCAAGGAAGGTGGCAATGTGGTGGCCGAGGGCGAGGCCGCCTGGGTGGAAGCGCAGAAGCGCATGGCGCGGTCCAACGATCTCTTCAGGCAGGCGCTGCGAATCGAGAAAGTCGAAATCGGCAAGATCAACTATGCGCTGGAGAAACTCCGCCTGCGTGAGCGCAGACTGGAAATCGACGGCAAGCTGACCGAGGCCGCCAAGGCCCAATTGGCGAGAGACCGTCAGGCGCAGGAAGCCGAGTACGCAGGCTTGCAGGGGCGGCTCGACAAGATCCGCGGCGACATCGAGCGCGACAGCATCACGGTCGAGACCAGCGACGGCCAGCAGGTCGACATTCCGTTCGCCAAGATTGCCGACATGTACATGCCGAATGGCATGAGCGTTTGGCAGAAGATGCGCTTCTATGCCCACAAGTTCTGGGAGTTCATCGTCGACGACCCGCGTGAAGCCAACACCGAGGGCGGTATCTTTCCGGCGATCTTCGGCACGGTAATGATGGTCCTGCTGATGTCGGTGATGGTGACCCCGTTCGGCATCATGGCAGCGGTTTATATGCGCGAATATGCCAAACAGGGACCGATGATCCGCGCCATCCGCATTTCCGTGAACAACCTTGCCGGCGTGCCGTCGATCGTCTACGGCGTGTTCGGCCTGGGCTTCTTCGTCTACATGCTGGGCGGATCGATCGACGAGCTGTTCTTCCCGGAGGCGCTGCCCGCGCCGACCTTTGGCAGCCCCGGCATCCTGTGGGCGTCGCTGACGCTTGCGATCCTCACCCTGCCGGTGGTGATCGTCGCCACCGAGGAAGGCCTGTCGCGCGTGCCACGGACCATCCGCGAGGGCAGCCTCGCGCTGGGTGCGACCAAGGCGGAAACGCTGTGGCGCACGGTGCTGCCAATGGCAAGCCCCGCGATGATGACCGGCCTCATCCTCGCCGTGGCACGTGCTGCCGGCGAAGTGGCGCCGCTGATGCTGGTTGGGGTGGTCAAGCTCGCCCCCAGCCTGCCGGTCGATGGCAACTTCCCCTTCATGCACCTGGAACGCAAGTTCATGCACCTGGGCTTCCACATCTACGACGTTGGTTTCCAGAGCCCCAACGTCGAGGCGGCGCGGCCGCTGGTTTATGCCACGGCGCTGCTGCTGGTGATCATCATTGTCGTGCTCAATCTGTTTGCGATCAGATTGCGCAACCGGCTGCGCGAAAGAATGCGTGGTCTCGAAGGCGTCTGACCCCGTCGGCGGACGCATTGCAGGAATTGTTGAAGGATGTTTGACATGAACGACACAACGCAGAGAACACATGCCGTGAGAATCGGTGATATCGAGCGGGCGGAGGCGGCCGACACCAGCGAGGTGACGATCCGGATCGAGAACCTGGATCTTTACTACGGCGACGCCCAGGCGTTGAAGCAGATCAACATGACCATCCCGAAAAAGCGCGTGACGGCCTTCATCGGGCCCAGCGGCTGCGGCAAGTCCACGCTCCTGCGCTGCTTCAACCGCATGAACGACCTGGTCGACGTCTGTCGCGTCGAGGGCAGGATTCTTCTGGACGACAAGAATATCTACGACAAGGACGTCAACGTTGCCCTGCTGCGACGCCGCGTCGGCATGGTCTTCCAGAAGCCCAACCCCTTTCCGAAGTCGATCTACGAAAACGTTGCCTACGGTTTGCGCATTATGGGCGTCAACAGCCGCAGCGTGCTCGACCAGGCCGTGGAAAAGGCGCTGCGCGGCGCGGCGTTGTGGAACGAGGTCAAGGATCGCCTGGACGAAAGCGGAATGAGCCTGTCCGGCGGGCAGCAGCAGCGGTTGGTGATTGCGCGGGCGATCGCGCTGGAGCCGGAAGTGCTGCTGCTCGACGAGCCCGCTTCGGCGCTGGACCCGATCTCGACCGCGAAGATCGAGGAACTGGTCAACGAAATGAAGGAACAGTTCACCATCATCATCGTCACCCACAACATGCAGCAGGCCGCGCGTGTGTCGGATTACACCGCCTTCATGTACATGGGCGAGCTGATCGAGATGGGTCGCACCAACGATGTCTTCCTCAAGCCCACGGTGAAGCAGACCGAGGATTACATCACTGGCCGTTTCGGTTGACCAATATCCTGTAGTCCCTCATGCCCCCGGAGGCGCTGGGATTGCGACCGATGCCACCAAATCTGAAGCCACGCACGTCCTCCTGGCTCGACGCGGGCGTCGATGCGATGGGAGCGTGGAGCCCGCGTGTGTTTCTGCTTGACCCCGATCCGGTCACGCGAAGACGCCTCGTTGATTTCCTGCGCGACAAGGGATTCGATGTCGTCGAAAGCGCCGACATGGAACGTGCGCCGCCTGCGGTTGATTTGCTGGTCATCGTGCTGGGCGGCCTGGGGAGCGACACCTCCCTGCAGCGTCCGAAATGGCTCGCTGAAAAGCCGGACGTTCCGACTGTCGTCCTCGACCGCGCGCTGGTCTTCCCGGAACGAACGGTGGCTCTGGGGTTCGAGCCGGACGCGCGGCTTTCCCTGCCCGTGCCGCCGCGCAAGCTTGTGGCCACGATCAGGCGCGCCGCGAGTCTGGCACGGTTCGAATCGCTTGATCAGGACGAAGAGGCCGTTTGTACGTACCGTTTTGCGGGGTGGACCCTGCATCGGCAGGATGGTCGACTGGAGGCATCCGACGGGACCTCCGTGCTGCTCGACCGGCGCGAGTTCGAGGTGTTGCGGGCGTTTCTCACGTTCCCTCACCAGTTGCTCACCCGGCAGCAGTTGATCGCCATGGTCTGGGGCTCCGACAGCAAACTCGACAACAGGACGCTCGATCGGCCCATTATTCGCCTGCGTCGCCGCCTGGGAGACGACGTCAGGTTTCCGACGTTGATCAGGACCATCGTCGGGTCGGGCTACCAGTTCAATGCCGATGTGGAAAAATTGCCGTGACAGGGAGGGTCTGGTAAGCGACGGCGTGTGCCGGCGCGGGGGTCAAAGCGCCAGCGTCAGCGTCAGCGCCGCGATCGTGCCGCCTAAAAGAGCGCCGACCACGACATCGCTAGGGTAGTGCAGCCCCAGTACCAGGCGGGAGGCAGCAACGAGCGCGGTGAACGGCCACACGAGCCAGCCGAGCGCGGGATAGTGGGCGCAGGAGACGAGGCTGAACACCACCGCGTGCAGGGTATGGCCGGAGGGAAAGCTGAAGCGGTCGAGCGGCGCGGTGAGGCAGCAGATGGCCGGACACGCCTGGTAGGGGCGCGGGCGCTCGGTGGCACCCTTCAGCCACTTGTACGCGAGCGTCCCGGCGAGGCCCGCGACGATCATGTGCAGCACGGCATGAATCGCCGACAGCCCGTGCCAGGTGATAAGCGCGAGCATGAGCGCATACCAGAACACGCCGTCACCGAGGCGGCTGGCGAGGCGAAATAGCCCGACTTCCCAGTCCGGCAGGCGTACGCCGTTCAGGCGTACCAACCAGGCGTGCTCGCGCGCGGCGAGGCGACCGAGTCCGTGGTGTGCGGCGAGGGTCAGGCGGGTATGCGGCATGACGTTTTCTTCGCTGCGATCAACCGGATCGGGCAGCGACCGCCCAGTCGGCCTCTGCAAGCGTTTCGAATTGCGGCTGGGCGAGCCGGGTCAGCACTGCTTCGAAATGGTCGACGATGGCGTCCCATGATAGCTGCGCCGCACGCGCGGCGGCCGCGTGCCCGAGTCGCCGGCGCTGTGCCCCGTCGGTGGCGAGCGCCACCGCCTGCTCGATGAACGTCACCTCGTCGTTGGGCGGTGCCTTGAGGCCGGTGTCCCCATGGCGGATGACTTCCTCGGCCGCGGCGCAATCGTAGGCGACTACTGCCAGACCCGAGGCCATCGCCTCGAGCGTGACGTTGCCCCAGGTATCGGTCAGGCTCGGGAACAGGAATACGTCGGCGGAGGCGTAGTGCGTGGCCAGTGCTTCGCCCAGGCGTGTGCCGCAGAACAGGGCGTCTGGCCGCTTTGTCTGCCAGGCTGCACGTTCCGGTCCATCACCGACCAGTACCAGGCGGGTGGCGGGGTTGGCCGTGCGCATCGCGTCGAAAGCCTCGAATACCAGCGCGAGGTTCTTCTCCACGGCGAGACGGCCAACGTATAGCACCACCGCTTCGTGATCCTGCACACCCCATCGTGCGCGCAAGGCCGGGTCGCGGCGGCTTGGGTGGAACAGGCGCGTGTCGACGCCGCGGCCGATGATTTCGATGTTCTCGTAACCGTAGCCCAACAGTTCACGGCGGATGCCCTCGGTCGGCACCAGGGTGACGTCGGCCTTGTTGTGAAACTTTCGCAGATAGGCGACGATGGCGCGGCGCAGCAGGCCGAGGCCGTAGTGTTTGCTGTAGCTGTGGAAGTTGGTATGAAAATCACTCGCCACCGGTAGACGCAGCTTGTTCGCCACGGTGAGCGCGGACCAGCCGAGGGGGCCCTCGGTCGCGATCTGCACCACGTCGGGGCGCTGCAGGGTCCACAGACGCGTCAGTGCGGCTTTTGCCGGCAAACCCATCGTCAACCCGTCATAGTGCGGCAGCGGGATGCCGCGCTGGAGGTGCTCGGTGAGCGTTGCGGTCGGCTGTGCCCGGTCGTCGGCGCTCTGGCGGGGGCGGATCAGCTGGATCTGATGGTTGCGTGCCTGCAGCCCCCCTACGAGGCGGCCGATTGTCATCGCCACCCCGTTGACCTCGGGCGGATAGGTCTCCGTTACCACTGCGATGCGCAGTTGCCGGTGTTGCGTGGGCAGGGTCTGGCAGGTGAGTGTCGCTGCGTCCATGTGCGCAGCATGTACCCGTTACGCGACAGGCGGATGAAGCGGGAATGACGGTTCGATGAACTGCACGCGGGCCTCAGGCGCCGGACGGCAGCGTTTCCTGTGCGATGGCCCGCAGCAGCAGGATGTCGCGATAGGCCCCCGGCTCGAAGCCGATGCGGCTGCCGCCACGGTCGTCGTAGATCAGTTCCTTGAAGAAATCGTCGATGTCCGGTGAGCGCCAAACGGTGACGAGGCGCTCCAGCAGGTGGGGATAGGTTTCCAGCCCAGGTACGACCTCGATGTCCTGGGAAACCGGCGGCGTGGTGACGTTGACATTGAAATGGCGGCGACACTGGGCGCTTGCGGCCACATAGCCCGCCGAGTCGCCCGCACGGTGCAGCAGGTCGAGCAGCAGCAGCCACGGCACCGGCGACTCATCGGGTGCATCGCGCAGGTGCTCCTGCAACAGATGGATTGCAAGCTCGCCATGGCCGTGCGCCATGAACACCTCGGCCTGGTCGAGGATGTCGTCCTTCACTTCCGTGCTGTCTTCCGCGATCTGCATGCCGAAGACCGGCTCGACACGGGGCGAGGGTTCGCGGGGCGTGGCGTCGAATTCGAGCGGCGCGTCGGACGCACGCGGCGTTTCCTGGTCCGGCTCGATGCCCGCCCAGACATCGTGGTCCGGCGTGCGCGGGTGCTGCGGGATCGGTGGATGCGCATCCCATTCGTCATCGGGCAAATCCAGTCGCGGCTGGCTGCGGCGTCGGAGCCAGAAGATCAGCCCCCCCGCACCGCTGACCAGTCCGGTGAGCAGCAGATACAACGGCCATTGCGGCCGGTCGGCCGTATCGGCGGGCTTGGTGCGCGCAGGGGGGGCCTCCACGGGCGCTGCGGCCATTGTGCCCGTGGGGCTGCGCGCCTCGAGTTCGGCGTTGCGTTCCTGCAGGGCGACGAGTTGTGCTTCGAGATGTGCCAGCTTGCGGCTCAAGGCCGTATTCTCGTCCGACAGCTCGGTGGAAGTCAGTGGTTCGGCGCGCGGGCGATCAAGATCCGGCAGGCTGGTGTCGAGGCGCAGCGCCAGCGCCGCGTCGCTTGCACCAGTCAGCCGGCGCCCCGACAGTACCAGCCGCGGCGTGGCGTCGGTCCGTGCGCGGGCGCGCGGTGCGGCACCACCACGCGCCGACGCCGAGGCCGGCGTCGCTCGGGTTTGCTTCGCCTGGCGGCCCGGTCGGGCACGTGCCGCGACCTCGGCCGCCGGCGCGGCGGGTGCCGCCGTGGCCAGCACCGGCGGTGCCACGGCCGCCGGCGGGTCCAGCAGCACCACGTAATCACGCTGCAGACGGGTTTCGCATTCCGAAACAAGGGTGAACTGCACGACCGGGTCGTTGATTCCCTGTGTCGAGCGGATATGCAGCCACGTCTGGTCACCCTGTTGTTCGATGGCGAGTTGCACGCGCGGCAGCGGCGCCACCGCCTGCGCACTGGCCTGCAGGGTGAAGCAGTCGGCACTCGATGCCTTGCCGGGTTCGATGATCTTCACCGTCGCGTACAGGGGTTGTCCCAGCGACGAGCGCACGTCCAGGTCGCCGAGTCCCAGCGCAGCGGCAGGGCCGGCGCAGGCAAGACACGGCAGCAGGTAGAGGGGCTTGAGGTTCACGCAGTCGAGTTTATGAGTACACGCCTGTTATTCCGGCAAAACCATCGCGAACTTTAATCATTTTTTCATTGTTGGCACGAATTTTGACCCGTGCGTCAGCCGAACAGCACCAATCCCCACACCACGATCACGTTGGCCAGCGCGATCATCACCGCCGCACTGCCCATGTCCTTGGCGCGCTTGATCAGCGGGTGACGCTCCAGCGAAACCCGGTCGACCGCCGCCTCCACCGCGGAATTCAGCAGTTCGACGATCAGCACGCCGAGGAGTGGCGCGATCAGCAGCGCACGCTCGATGCCGGTGTCGCCCAGGTACAGCGCCAGCGGCAGCAGCGGCACCAGCAGGAAGACTTCCTGGCGAAAGGCGTCCTCGTGGCGAAATGCCGCCTTGAGGCCCGCCCAGGAGTATGAGGCAGCGTTGAGAATGCGGGTGAGGCCGGTTTTTCCTTTGAAGGGGCTGATGGGTTCGGTCATCTGATGGATTGAAGCTGCACCAATGCGGCCGGCACTACCCGCCAATGTCAAAAAGTCCGCGCAGCACACGCTGGCAGGCGCAATGGCGGCGAGATCCGGAACGATACCCGGTTGGATGACGGAGTGTACTTGAGTTTGATGGGCCCACGTTGCATTCCGATATGCGCACGTCCGGTATTCGCCATGTTTTCGAGCTTAGCCGTTCGGGGACGGTGGGTGGACGCGCCGAAGGATGCCGTGGATGCACCAGCCGATCAAGATCAGGCCGGACAGTCCGCTGACGATCCATCCCATTCGCTCGGCTGTGCCGGGGATCAGTTCAAGGAAAATCCGATGGCCCCCCGAGCCGATGCGCACTTCCAGCAAGCCTTCCGGGCTTGATGGCCTGACAGGCAAGGGTGGCGCCGATTCGCCTGCGGTCGCCCGCCATCCGGGGTAATAGAAGTGCGGCAGTCTTATCCAGCCCTCGGCATTCATGTCGACCGCCACCAGCAATCGGCGAGGCGATCGTGCCAGGATGGTCGCGCTGCCTGGTTCCTGATGCAGGTAGGCGGTTCGTATCCGGGTCAACGAATCGGGAAGGGTCGACTCACCGCGTCTGAATTCACGGGGCACCCATCTTGGACGGTATTCCGGCACGTCGATTGCCAATCGGGTGACTTCCACGCTTTCCTGTGCCTTTTCATTCAGCGGCCCGAACTGGGCGAGCAGCTTGTCCATACTGGTGTCTCCGGGGGTTCGCGACAACGCCAGATAGGTGAAGACCGCGGGCAGGGACTGCCCAATCACGATCGTGCAAACGAGCGCCAGTGCCACGCCATCAAGCCGGGATGCCTTCGCCGTAGCCATGCCCGCCCAGAGCGCCACCAGAGCCGCCATCGCCAGGGTCAGCACGATGTTGAAACGCCAGGGGAACTGGATGGCCTGCAGCAGTGGCACGAGATCCCAGATCGGCCGCGCGAACGGCAGCATCATCACAAACGCGGTAGCGGCGACCGTCATCCAGAAGCGCGCATACCGCTTGTCCGGCCCGACGAGGCCCCGGCGCGTCATCAGAAATGCCGCGGTGCATGCCAGCAACACGATGGCCGAATAGGTGCCGAGCTGGGCCAGTATCTTCAGCAAGTCGGCATTGAAGCGCGGACCGTAATACAGGAAGTGGTAGACATACGAGAGGTAGCCCACGCGCATGTCAGAAAAAGAGACGTTCGGTTGGGTTGCGAGCGCCGGGACGAGATAGACCCCGGCGAGGCCGGCGCCCAATGCCATGGCCAGAACAACCGCGGTGCCCACACGTACACGATCGCCGCGCTCGCCGCGCAGGATTCCGTAGGCCAGGGCCACAGGCGAAAAGATCAACGTCGTGGGCAGGTGCGTGAGCACCAGTCCGGCATACGCCAGTGCCAGCCCCGGCGGCGCCCGTCTGTCGCCTGCGATCGTGCCCTGAACCCCCCACAGCACCAGCGGCATCCAGACGAAAGCCCATAGTTCGGCGAAGGCGAAGCGGTCGTAGAGGTCGATCGCGAGATGATACGGTGCCCCCATGTAGACAATGGCGGCGATCAATGCCGCGGATCCTCCACGGCGTCGGCTCAGCCAGAGGTACCCGTCGCGCAATGGATCACTTGAGCGCGCACGGTGAATTCGAACAGGAAAAGGCCGTCCGGATTACGGCGTCCAACGCGCCGGAGGCGCCTGTTCGAGCGGATGCGGTGGCGGACCCTGTGATGGTGAGGGTGCTTGT